>CP115966.1:305099-610199 GCA_027941995.1 Erythrobacteraceae bacterium WH01K
GGTGTGCCTCCTGCGGCTGACTCCATTGCTCAGATCTGGAGGCGACCGCTGCTTCCGGTCGCCCGCCCTCCCAATTCTGATTCCCCCGGACCTGCTTCAGCGCATCGGTCCGTGCATTCATCAGCTGTGAATACCGCTCCGCCGGGCTGTCCAGCTTCAGCTTGCCGAGTTGGCGGCGATTGGCATCATAGATCGCAAGAGCGTCGTTCGTTGGCCGAATGCCTAGAACTTCCCATGAACTGTCAGCCATATTGCCGCGTCCAGGGTCAGTGCCCCACGCTTTCCCCGCGTTCGAGGCCGCTCAGCGCAAGTTGTTCGTCGATCTGGGCCATCAGCCGCTCCAGCCCCCCTTCGGCCTCGCTCTCGGCGCGTGCGACAAGGACATCCTGCGTGTTGGAGGCGCGCAGCAGCCACCAGCCGTCATCCGTCGTCACGCGCACGCCGTCCGTCCCGTCGACATTGGCAGGGCTGTCCGCCAGCCGCGCCTTCACTTCCTCGATCGCGGCGAACTTGCGTGCCTCGTCCACCTGGAAGCGCATCTCGGGCGTGTTCACCATCGGCTTCATCGCGCCGCGCAGCTCGGTGATCGAGCGGCCGAGATTTGCCGAGGCGGTCATCAGGCGGATGCCGGCATAAAGCGCGTCGTCATAGCCGTAATAGGTGTCGGCGAAAAACACATGGCCGCTCATCTCGCCGGCCAGCGGTGCGCCCGTTTCCTTCATTTTGGATTTAATCAGGCTGTGCCCGGTCTTCCACATGACCGGCTGTCCGCCATGCTCGGCCACGTGATCGAACAGGGCAC
Organism: Erythrobacteraceae bacterium WH01K; assembly: GCA_027941995.1. Lineage (NCBI taxonomy): Bacteria > Pseudomonadati > Pseudomonadota > Alphaproteobacteria > Sphingomonadales > Erythrobacteraceae > Erythrobacteraceae bacterium WH01K. Next base: position 305,902 of record CP115966.1, read on the forward strand.
GGCTCGCCTTCACATCGGCGATAATCGTGGCGTTAGGCGTTTTTGCGAGGAGGTCCTCTGCATAGATCATCAACAGCTGGTCCCCCCAGATGACCCGGCCTTCGCCGTCGATCGCGCCGATCCGGTCGCCATCGCCGTCGAAAGCCACACCGAAGTCGAGGTTCTTGTCCGCGACGAGGGTGCGCAGGTCGGCCAGATTGGCCTCGACAGTGGGATCGGGATGATGATTGGGAAAATTGCCGTCGACCTCCGTGAAGAGGAGATGATGTTCACCCGGAAGCTTCGAGACGAGCTTCTCGAGCGCGGGTCCGGCAGCGCCGTTCCCGGCGTCCCAGCCGATGCGCAGGTCGGCGAGACGATCCCTATCGACCCCGTCCAGTGCGGCGAGCATCCGGTCTATGTAATCGTCGAGAACGGGGCGGTGCACGACATTGCCTGTCCCGTCCGCCCAGTCCCCGGAAGCGGCCATCCGCCCGAGATCCTGGATGTCCTGCCCGAAAAACGGCCGCCCCTGAAATACCATCTTGAAGCCGTTGTAATTGGCGGGATTGTGGCTGCCGGTTATCTGAATGCCGCCGTCTATCTCTTCGCCTGACGCCTCGGCGTAATAGAGCATGGGGGTCGGCCCCAGTCCGATGGTCACGACATTGCAGCCGCTTGCCGTCAGCCCTTCGACCAGCGCGCTTTCCAGGATCGGGCTGCTGACCCGGCCATCATAGCCGACCGCCACGGTCTTGCCGCCGGCGCGGGCCAGCATCGTGCCGAAACTACGCCCGATCGCCCGGGCATCGTCGGCCTCCAGCGTTTCGCCGATAATGCCGCGAATGTCGTATTCGCGCAGAATGGTGGAGACGAAATCATGGCTCATCGCGGGGGTGTTCCTCTGGGCGTTTCATCGGGGAGTTCGTTCAGCAAAAGATCGCGCGCGGCATTGGCCTCGTGCACCTGCGCGCTGGTTCCGCCGCGGTCGGGATGGACCATGGCGACCAGCCTCTTATGCGCGGCAATTATGTCGTTTCTGTTGGCATCGGCGCGCACGCCCAGCGTCTTGCGCGCGTTGAAGAGCGCCTGCGAGCGTGTGCTGCGCGATGTCAGATACTTCCACGGCCACCGGCCGAAGACGATCCGGCAGGCGAGCGACAGAAGCGCTGCAATGACAAGGAACCGCACCATAGACGGTCACCCTACGCCGGTTCGAGCTGCAGCGCTACATTGGGAATGACGGGCAGGTTCAGGCCCTTGAGCAATTGCCTGAGCTCCTGCCGCGCGACGAGGTGGCTGGTGCCGAGATCGCCCAGATGCCCCTTGTCCAGCAGGGTCAGCCCGCTGGGGAAGAGTTCGCGGTAGATGACGCGTTCCGACAAGCCGGCGGTCACGCGGAAACCGACCCGTTTGCTGAGTTCAGCCAGCGCCTTCTCGATGCGGGCCATGTTGCGTGCTTCGGTATGGCCGGTGCGGTTGCGCACGACGACCCAGTCCATTTCGCGGCGCTGTTCCTCGATCGTGGCCTTGCTCCGCTTCAGCCGCGCTTCCCAGATCAGTTCGGCATAGAAGCTGAGGCGGCGGACCTTGAAGGTTTCCGCATCGACCTGCCCGATCAGGTCGAAATCGACGAAGCTGTCGTTGAGCGGCGTGACCAGCGTATCGGCCTGCGTCGCGGCATGGCGAGCCAGCGGATCGTCGCGGCCGGGCGTATCGAACAGGACGAAATCGGCATCGCCCGCATGGCTTTCGACCAGAGCTTCCAGCTCGGCCGGGTCGCTGCTGTCCAGCACCGCCGATTTCGCCGTGGGCAGGGTGATGCCGCGCCGTTTCGCCGTCTCCGCGCGGTTTTCGAGATAACGATCCGTCGTCCGTTGCCGCGGATCGAGATCGATCGCCGCGACCCTCGCTCCGCCATAGGCCAGCGCCACCGCGATATGGACTGCGGTGGTCGATTTGCCCGTGCCGCCCTTCTCGTTCGCGAAAACGATGCGATGGGGCTTCCTGGCGGACTGGGCTTTCATGACGTCGGGATCATCCTTGTGAAAGGCGATGCGAAAAGTGGCGGCGATGGCACACCCTCGCTATCAGAAGCCGCTAGTTTTACCGGAGGGCTGGAATCCGTGCAAACCGTCACTACGCTGGAAATGTTGAGAAATGCCGTGAGCGCCCTGCGCGGTGGGGGCGGAACGATCGCCCTGGTCCCGACCATGGGGGCATTGCATGACGGTCACCTCACCCTTGTCCGCGAAGCGAAGCGGCGTGCCGATCACGTGGCGGTCTCTATCTTCGTGAACCCGACCCAGTTCGGCGAGGGAGAGGATCTCGACGCCTATCCACGCCAGCTGGCGGAAGACAGCGCCATGCTGGAAGCGGAAGGCGTCGACCTGCTGTGGGCCCCGACAGTCGAGGCCATGTATCCGCGCGGCTTTGCCAGCTCGATCAGCGTCGAAGGCGTCAGCAGCGATTTCTGCGGTGCGGACCGGCCCGGTCATTTCGACGGTGTCGCCACCGTCGTGTGCAAGCTGTTCAACCAGGTCCTGCCGGACATGGCGCTGTTCGGCGAGAAGGACTGGCAGCAGCTGGCCGTCATCAGGCACATGGCGCGCGATCTCGACCTCTCCCGGCCGCTGGCGGAGGACATTGTCGGTATTCCGACCGTGCGCGAGCCGGACGGGCTCGCCATGTCGAGCCGCAACCGGTACCTGTCACCGCAATTGCGGGCCATGGCCGCCGCCCTGCCCAACGCCATGAAGCTCGCCATTGCCGAGATGGAGGCCGGCGGCGATGCGGCCACCTCTCTCGCCACGCTGGAACGGGTGCTGCGCGAATCCGGGTTCGACAGTGTCGACTATGCCGCTCTGGCCGATGCGAACAGCCTGCAACGGCTGGAAAGGACGGGCGACAGACCGGCGCGCCTGCTGGTCGCGGCACGAATCGGTGGAACGAGGCTGATCGATAACATGGCGGTGAAGGCCGCCGGTTAGGTCGAGGATGGAGGAAAGGTCTGGAGCGGGTAGCGGGAATCGAACCCGCATAACTAGCTTGGAAGGCTAGGGCTTTACCACTAAGCTATACCCGCGCATCCAGAGGTGACGCCGATGCCACCGGCAGGGGCCGCTGGTCAACCATTTCTCGCAAATTCGGTCCGCCCGGTTCAATCGCCGGACAATTGACGTGTCACGCTGTCGACGGCGCTTTCCTCGGCCGGCTCAGGCGTCGGTTCGGCGGGAGCCGGAATGTTCGCGCCTTCGGGCACGGCTACCGTAATCTCGACCCGGCGATTCGTGGCGCGTCCCTCCTCATCCGGGGTCCCGTCGGGCAACGCATTGGGGGCGACCGGGTTCTGTTCGCCGAAGGCGATGATTTCGATCCGCCCCTCGTCGATGCCGTTTTCGATCAGCCACTGCGCAGCGGCCTCCGCACGCTCGCGCGAGAGGCGCATATTGACAGGATCGTTGCCGCCCGCGTCGCTGTGGCCGCGCAAGGTGATCGTCCCATCGAACTCGGTCACCTGCGGGCTCTCGATCAGCTCTGCGAGGGCTGTAACAGCCTCCGCGGAAAGCTGTGTTCCGCTGGTGCCAAAACCCAGCGTCATTTCGAGCGGTTCGACATCCACGGTGCGAGCGATCTCGATATCGGGCCGGATGATCGATGCCCGGTCCGTCGGGTCGGTGGCTTCGGCGTCAGGCTCTGCGACCGTCTCCTCGACCTCCGGTTCGGGCGCCGGCTCTCGCTCGCCGCAAGCAGCCAGGGCCAGGCAGGCGATGGCGGTCAGTGCGGGACGGAGTGCCGGGCGGGCGGCGTTCATACTGGGTCGTCTCATGCTGGCTGCGGGTCGGGCCCGCCCTTTCCGGTGGATTTTGGTTCCTTGCGCTCGCGCCGCGCTGCATTCTCTTCCGGAGTGCGGGACTGCGGAGGGCTGAACGATACGATGACATCGCCGGCGCGCGGTTCGGGCCGGGCTGCATGGGTGAAGAAGCGCATCCGGCCGCTCTCCCGCAACAGCATCAGCATGTGGGTCGATTCGGGCAGTTTTTCCTGCGCGTCCTCGAAATCGAACTGGTCCGACAACTTCGTGCGGCGGAAGACCCAGCCCTGCTGCTGGCGTTCCTGCACATCGGCAACGCCGAAGCCGCTTTCGAACAGCGACCGGCCGCGAAGGGATTCCGGCAGGGCCCGGTGGTCCTCGTCATCCGAATCGCCGAGCTGGTAGACGCTGTCGCGCCCGATCTCGTGCGCGAATTCGTTGCAGACGAGGGCGTTGTAAGCCTCGTTGTCGGTCGCCGCCACCAGCACCTGGTAGGGTCCGAGATCGAGATTGTGCTCCGTCGCCTCGTTCAGAATTTCGCCGTGGTAATAGGGTACGCCCGCCCGGCGCGCCGGAGCCAGCCTCTGCCAGCTGGAATCGACGATCATCACCGGCGTCTTCAGGTCCAGCATCTGCTTGGCCAGCGCGATGGTCCACGATGTGCTGCCGGCAATCAGCAGACCCGGGCGCGTGTCGCCCTTCACCTTCAGCAGCTTCGCGACGATATCGACGGTGAAGCCATGCGCGATGATGGTGGATACGACGACCGCGAAGCTCAGCCCGACAAGGATGGAACCGTCGCCGTAACCCAGTTCGTTGAGGCGGAGGGCAAACAGGCCGCAAATGGCGACGAGAACGATGCCGCGCGGCGCGATCCATGCCAGGAACAGGCGCTCGTTCCACGGGACCGAACTACCCAGCAGGCTGATCAGGACCGTTGCCGGACGCACGAGGAACAACAGGGCGAGGAGGAACAGCCCGAAGCGCCATTCGAAGTCCCGTAATTCATCGAAGTCCAGGCCGGCGGAGAGCAGGATGAAGATGCCCGATACGAGGATGACCGCGATGTTTTCCTTGAACGGATGGATGCTCCGCAGGCTGGAGACGTTCATGTTCGCAAGCGCGATGCCCATCACGGTCACGGCGACCAGCCCGGCCTCGTGCTCGATCTTGTTCGAGATGACGAAGACGCCGATCACCGTCGTGAAGAGCACCGGCACTTTCAGGTATTCGGGCACGGCGCCGCGAGGGAAAGCCCAAGCGATGGCAGCAGCCGCTGCAAAGCCCAGCAGGCCGGCCAGGATGGCGGCCAGGATCAGCGGCGGAACGACATTGAAGACCGAAGCGCCGGGCGTCTCGGCGGAAATGCGGAAATATTCGTAGGCGATGACAGCTGCCAGCGCCCCGAACGGATCGTTCACGATCGCTTCCCATTTCAGGATGGAGGCGGGCCGCGTCTTCACGCTGGATTGCCGGAGCAGTGGGATGACCACCGTGGGGCCGGTCACCACCAGGATGCCGGCAAACAGGATGGCGACCGGCCAGACCAGCCCGGCCACGTAATAGGCAGCAAGAGCCCCGAACAGCCAGCCAAAAGGCACGCCGAACACGACCAGTCGCCAGACGCCGTCGCCCGAATGGCGCAGTTCCCTCAGATCGAGGCTGAGGCCGCCCTCGAACAGGATCAGGGCCACGCCCAGTCCGATCATGGGCTCCAGCAGGTCGCCAAAGGTTTCTTCGGGATCGAACAGGCCGAATACCGGGCCGGCGAGGAAACCGGCCAGCAGCATGAGGACGATTGCGGGCCAGCCTGTGCGCCACGCGATCCACTGCGCCCCGATGCCGAGCACACCGACGGTCGCGATAACGAGCGCTTGCGATTCCATTCCGCCCTCCTGCGGTGCGCAGCCGGTGGGCGGCGCAAGACGGGACTACAACGCCCCGGGCCGAAATTCTATCCCAGCTTTCCCAAAGGGTTGGCCGGGTGAATGCGCCCCGTCCTGTATGCGCTTCGTCTTCTACTCGTCGGCGAACGAAACCAGCGCGGATACTTCGAGACTCTTGGCACGCAATCGCGCAGCACCGCCGAGGTCCGGCAGGTCGATGACGAAAGCGGCATTCGTCACCACGGCCCCTGCCTGTGACAGGAGATCGGCTGCTGCGCAGGCCGTGCCGCCGGTGGCGATCAGATCGTCGACGAGTGCGATGCGGCTCCCCTCGAACACGACGGAGGGATCGACCTCCAGACGGTCGGCGCCGTATTCGAGCGCGTAGTCGATGCCGATGGTCTGCACAGGCAGCTTGCCCGGCTTTCGGACCGGTATGAACCCGATGCCGAGGCGCATCGCCACTGCAGCGCCGAAGATGAAGCCGCGCGCTTCCATCCCTGCGATGGCATCGGCGCCTTGCGTGCGCTCTGCCAGATGGTCCACGGCGGCACGCAGCGCGTTTCCGTCGGCAAGCAGGGTGGAAATGTCGCGGAACTGGATTCCCGGCTTCGGAAAGTCGGGAACGGTCCGGATCGACGCGCGAATTTCGTCAGGCGTCATGGGCAGGACCGCTGCAGGTCCGGGAAGGCGCCGCGGGATACGAGATCGACACGCGGCGCCGTTCCATCAGTCCTTGCGCTTGGCAGGCTTTACCGCCGACCAGATCTGGCGCTTCGCCATCCAGGCGAGGACGGTTGCGAAGACCAGGAAGATGAGCACCGGCCAGCCGGTCTGCTTGCGCTTCACCAGGGTCGGCTCGGCCGCCCAGGTCAGGAACGCGGTGACGTCTTCCGACATCTGCGGGATGGTCGCCTCGGTCCCGTCGTCGAACGTCACCTGGCCGGTCGAGGTGAGCGGCGGCGCCATCGCGATGTTCAGATACGCGAAGTAGGGGTTGAAATAGAGACCCTCAGGCGTCCGGAAATCGGGAAATTCTTCCGTCAGTTCTGCCGGGATCGGCTGATAGCCCGACAGCAGCGAATAGACGTAGTCCGTGCCGTGATGGCGGGCCTTCGTGATCAGCGAAAGGTCCGGCGGGATGGCATTGTTGTTCGCCGCAGCTGCGGCAACGTCGTTGGGATAGGGCGACGGGAAGTAATCGGTCGGCTCGGCCGCACGCATCACGGCTTCACCGGTCGCGGGGTCGATACCCGGAACCTGCCAGGTGGCCGCTTCGGCGCGGACCTGGTTCTCGGTGTAGCCAAGATCGGCAAGGTTGCGGAACGCGACGTATTTCAGCCCGTGACAGGCCGAACAGACTTCCTTGTAGACCTTGTAGCCGCGCTGGAGCTGGCCGATGTCCCACGTGCCGATCGGCCCTGTGAACGACCAGCCTCCCTCGGGTGCGCGGGCTTCGAGATGGAAGGCGTATTCCGGCGATTCCTCCGCCTCTGTCGTGGCCGCGTTATACGCGTCCGCAACGAAGGACAACATCACCACGAAGGTGAAGAGAAGGCCGGCGCCGATAGCGAGAAGGCGAACCATGTTAAAACTCTTTCCTATTCGCTTCAGACGGCGGGCGAGGTGTTTTCGCCCAGCACGGCTTTCTTGTCGGACCCCAGCACGGCTTCGGTGATCGAGTAGGGCAGCGGCTCGGGCTTCTCGAAGGACGAGATGAGCGGCAGGATCACCAGGAAGTGCAGGAAGTAGTATGCCGTCGCGATCTGGCTGGCCAGAATCGTGAAGGTCGAGAGATGGGCGCCGCCGCAATAGCCCAGCACCAGGATGCAGGGGATCAGGCCGAACCAGAAGAACTTGCGGAACAGCGGGCGATAATGGCCGCTACGCACGGGCGAACGGTCGAGCCACGGCAGGATGAACCACAGCAGGATCGATGCGAACATTCCGATCACGCCCCACAGCTTCGCCGGCAGGATGAAATCGAAGGTGAAGGCACGCAGGATCGCGTAGAACGGCCAGAAATACCATTCCGGCACGATATTGGCGGGCGTCGCCAGCGGGTTCGCCTCGATATAGTTGTCCGCGTGACCGAGATAGTTCGGCAGGAAGAACACCATCGCGAAATAGATGATGAGGAAGACGCCAAGCCCGAAGCCGTCCTTGGCCGTGTAATACGGGTGGAACGGCACGGTGTCGCTCTCGCTCTTCACCTCGACGCCGGTCGGGTTCGACGAACCCGGGATGTGCAGCGCCCAGATGTGGAGGATAATCACGCCTGCCGTCACGAAGGGCAGCAGGAAGTGCAGCGAGAAGAAGCGGTTCAGCGCGGCATTGTCAGGCGCATAACCGCCCAGCAACCACACCTGGATCGGCTCGCCGACCAGCGGGATCGCGCCGAACAGGCCGGTAATCACCTTCGCGCCCCAGAAGCTCATCTGGCCCCACGGCAGCACGTACCCCATGAAGGCGGTCGCCATCACGAGCAGAAAGATCACCACACCCAGCAGCCAGATCATCTCGCGCGGGGCCTTGTAGGAGGAGTAATACAGGCCGCGGAAAATGTGCAGGTACAGCACCAGGAAGAAGAAGCTTGCCCCGTTGGCGTGGGCGTAACGCAGCATCCAGCCCCAGTTGACGTCGCGCATGATGTGCTCGGTCGAGGCGAAGGCGACCAGCGCGTTCGGCGCATAATGCATCGCCAGGATGACGCCGGTGACGATCTGCAGCACGAGGCAGAAACCCGCCAGCACGCCGAAATTCCACATGTAGGAAAGGTTGCGCGGAACGGGATAGCCCGCACCCACCGCGTTGTAGACGAGGCGCGGCAGCGGCAGCTTCTCGTCGATCCACTTCGTCAGATCGTTGGCGGGGGTGTATTGTTTGGCCCAGGGAAAGCTCATGATCTATTCTTTCTCAGGTCAGCCTACGCGAATGGTCGTGTCGCTGGTAAATTCGTAGTCCGGCACTTCGAGGTTGGTCGGCGCGGGCCCCTTGCGGATGCGGCCGGCGGTATCGAACTGCGAACCGTGGCAGGGGCAGAAATAGCCGCCGAACTCGCCTTTGTTCTCGCCCTCGGCAGCGCCCAGCGGGACGCAGCCGAGATGGGTACACACACCCATCGTGACCAGGATATCCTCGTGACCCGGCTTCGTGCGGTCGGCCAGGCTTTCCGCGTCGCGGAGCGAGCCTGTGTCCACTGCATTCGCCTCCTGCATTTCGGCAGGAGTCAGGCGGCGAACGAACAGCGGCTGCTTGCGGAAAACCGCCTTGATCGCCTGTCCGGGCTGGATTGCGGAAACGTCGACATCGGTGCTGCTTTCGGCAAGCACGTCGGCGCTCGGCGCCATCTGACTGATCAGCGGATAAACTACCGCGAGGCCGCCCACACCGGCCGTGCCGAGCGCGGCGATGTTGATGAAATCGCGGCGACGCACACCGTCGTGGGTTCCGTCATGGTCTGCAGGCTCGATTGCGGGTGTCGCAGTCGCCGTGCCCGAAGTGTCAGCCATCAAGTCCTACCTTGCCTGCGAACGACCGTCCGGGTCGTCCGGTTCTTCGAAAAAGAGCCGCCATGGTCCAGCATGTGTCCGGTCACGGTGCCCCGATGCCCGCGGCAGTCGCCGCACGCATGTTTGGGCGGGCTACTAGCTGCTAGTTGCGGCAATGCCAATGGCCTTTTCCGCTCTCTTGGTGGCTATCCTGGACCAGTCAGGGCAGGCCGATCAATGCGGCCTGTCGCCCGTAGTCGGCTTCGTTCGCATGGGTGGAACGGCGAAAGGAATAGAACCGTGTGGCATCGCCATAGGTATCGAGGCCGAGCGCCTCCACCCGGGTCACGCCGGCCTGTCGCAGCCGCGACGCTACGTAACCCTCCAGGTCGAAGTGCAGGCGGTCGCCCCGCCCTTGCGCAAAAAATGCCTCGTCCTCCGGCGCGAAGGCGCCGCGCATTTCCGGGCCGACCTCGTAATTCGCCTGCGCGATCGCGGGACCGATGGCGGCGAAGATGTCTCCGGTGCGAGCACCGAGCTCCAGCATTTTCGCAATGGCCGAATCGATGATGCCGCCCACCGCGCCGCGCCATCCGGCATGGACGGCAGCGACCACGCCTGCCCGCCGGTCGGCCAGCAGGACAGGCGCGCAATCGGCCGTTACCACGCCCACAAGCAGGCCGGGGGTTGCGGTGACGAGGGCGTCCGCTTGCGGGCGTTCGTCACCTTCCACCGCGCGGTCGATGATAACGGCATCGGGCGAATGCACCTGGTACGGCATGGCGAGCATGGCACCGGGCAGGACCGCCTCGACCCCGCGCCGCCTGTTCTCGGCAACCGCCCCGGGGTCATCCCTCGCACCGACGCCGAATTGCAGGCCCGATACGGTTCCGGTGGAAACGCCGCCCTCGCGTGTCAGGAATCCATGAGGCACGCCCTCCAGCACGCGCGCCCGGATCGGCCGCACCTCAGCCAAGGCTGCGGCTAACCTGTTCATAGGTATCGCGCGACAGGGCATCGGCGCCGGCAATACGCTCCAGCTGCTGCCGCATCAGGGCCGCCCGGCCCGGCTCCATCCTGCGCCAACGACCGAGCGGCGAAACGAAGCGCGCGGCCGTCTGCGGATTGATGGAATCGAGTTCGAGGATCGTGTCCGCGATCATGGTGTAACCCTCACCGCTCTCGGCATGGAAGCCATGCGGGTTCCCGGAAAAGGCCATGAACAGGGACCGCACACGGTTGGGGTTCTTCATGGTGAAATCGGGATGGTCGGCCAGCGCTTTCACATGCGCGATGACCGACGGATGGAGCGAGCTTGCCTGCATCGCGAACCACTTGTCGATGACCAGTTCGTTGCCCTTGTAGCGGTTGTAGAAGTCCATCAGCGCATCGGTGCGCTCGATCCCCTCCAGTCCGGCGAGCACCATCAGCGCGCCTTGCCGGTCGGTCATGTTGTCCGCGGAACTGTATTGGGCCGCGGCCAACTCCGCAGCTTTCGCGGGATCGCTCGCCGCTGCATAGACCAGCACCTGCGTCTTCACCTTGCGCGCGCCGCGGCCCGCAGGCGTCATGGCATAGGGGACCGCCTCCACCCGATCGTAGAGGGCATGGAGTTCGTCCCCCAGCGCATCGCCCAGATAGGCCTTCAGTGCCTCGCGCTCGCGGTGGATGGCGCCGGGCCGGGCCACCAGCATCTGTTCGGCGAGATAGGTCTGGCTGGGAAGCAGCATCAATTCCCCGCGCATCGAATCGTCCAGCGTTTCGTCGGTCAGGATCGTGCCCAGCGCCTTCGCCACGGCCTCCCGGCCCGCAGCCCGGTCTCTATCCCCGTCGACAGCCGCCAGCAATTCGCCGACGACCAGTTCCTGCATCGCTTCGTAGCGGGCGAAGCTGTCATCGTCGTGGCGGGCGAGGAAAACGAGGTCGCCCTGGTCGACGACGCGCTCGATCGCGACCGGCGCGGTGAAGCCGCGATTGACCGACAGGACCGGAGGCTTCGCAAACCCTTCGAACTGCAGCGTCTTCTCTGCGGTGTCGAGCACGACCAGCCGCTCGCCATCGTGCCGTCCCGTCTCGCGGTCGAGCAGGGCGATCTTCAGCGGGATCGGCATGGGCATCTTGGCCGGCTGGCCCGGTGTTGCAGGCACGTCCTGCCGCAGCCTCAGCACGGCCGTATCCCCGTCATGGGTCATTACCACGTCGACCTTCGGCGTACCGGCCTGGCTGTACCACAGGCGAAACTGCGTCAGGTCCAGCCCGGTGCCGTCTTCCATCGCGGTGATGAAATCCTCGCAGGTCGCGGCTTCCCCGTCATGCCGTTCGAAATAAAGATCGCAGGCCTCGCGGAACGCCTTCTCGCCCGCCATGACCCGCATCATCCGAATGACCTCGGCCCCCTTGTTATAGACGGTCGCGGTGTAGAAATTGCTGATCTCGCGGTAGGAATCGGGCCGGATCGGATGGGCCAGCGGGCCGCTGTCTTCCGGGAACTGCACACCGCGCAGGACGCGGACATCCTCGATCCGCTTGACTGCCTCGCCCTGCATGTCCTGGCTGAACAACTGGTCGCGCAGCACGGTGAAACCTTCCTTCAGGCTGAGCTGGAACCAGTCGCGGCAGGTCACGCGGTTGCCGGACCAGTTATGGAAATATTCGTGCGCGATAACGCCTTCGACCGCGTCGAAATCGCCGTCCGTCGCGGTGTCGCGGTCGGCCAGCACGTATTTCGTGTTGAAGACGTTCAGCCCCTTGTTCTCCATCGCGCCCATGTTGAAATCGCTCACCGCGACGATGTTGTAGATGTCGAGATCGTATTCCCGGCCGAAGGTTTCCTCGTCCCACTTCATGGATGTCTTGAGCGATTCCATTGCGTGGTGGGTGCGCCCCTCGTCGCCCTCGCGGACCCATACGGCGAGTTCCACGTCGCGCCCGCCCATGGTGGTGAAACGGTCCTTTCGCGCAACCAGGTCGCCCGCGACCAGCGCGAAGAGATAGGACGGCTTGAGCCAGGGATCCCTCCAGACGGCGTAATGGCGATCCTCGCCCACCTCTCCGGATTCGACCTCGTTGCCATTGGCGAGCAGGACCGGGAACGCTTCCTGCGATCCCTCCATCCGCACCGTATAGCTGGAGAGGACATCGGGCCGGTCCGGGAAGAAGGTGATGCGGCGGAACCCTTCCGCCTCGCACTGCGTGCACAGCATACCGTTCGATGCGAACAGCCCCATCAGCGCGGTGTTGGCCGACGGGTTGAGGACCGTAGTGATCGTCAGTTCGTGCGAATCGCCTTCCAGCGACACCAGCAGGTCGCCGCCATCCATCGACCAGCTGGAACATTCGCCGCCGTCGCAGGACAGCGATTCCAGTTCCAGCCCGTCACCGTTCAGCCGGATCGTCGGCGAAGGATCGGCGGCGGGATTGCGCTGGACCTTCAGGGTCGCGGTGACTTTCGTCGTCTCCAGTCCGAGATCGAAATCCAGGTGCACTTCCGGAACCAGCCACGCGAACGGCGCGTAATCCTCGCGCCGGATGATGGCCGGCTCCTTCGGTTCGGGCGGGGCATCGGCCAGTTGCGGATTTCCGTCTGCTGTCGAAGGGGTGCGGGCGATGTCCATGGGGTATAGGGTACTTTCTGTTCGAGAGGTCTGCGTGATGGGTAGAACCGCCCGATGAAGCAAATGTTCATTTTCGGCCTCGGCTATTCGGCGAAGCGCATCAGGGCTGCGCTCGAACAGCGCGGCTGGCACGTCGTCGCCACGGGCAGCGACGCAGAGATTGCGTTCGGCGACCGGCAGGCCGTGCTGGAGGCACTGGCGCAGTCGAGCCATGTGTTGTCCTCGGTTCCGCCCGACAGGGAAAGCGGGCTCGACCCGGTGCTCGATACTTACGGGCGCGAATTTCCGACCGCGTGGGTTGGATACCTGTCCTCGACCGGGGTCTATGGCGACCAGCAGGGGGCATGGGTCGACGAAAACTCGCCCACCGGAATCGGACGACGCGATGCGAGGAACTATGCAGACGCGCTCTGGATCGAGCTCGGTGCACGGGTGTTCCGCCTGCCGGGAATCTACGGTCCCGGGCGCAGTGCGCTGGACCGGGTGCAAAGCGGCAAGGCACGGCGGATCGATCTTCCCGGGCAGGTCTTCAGCCGCGTGCATGTCGAGGATATCGCGTCGGGCGTCGTCGCGGCAGTCGAAAGCGATGCCCCGCCGGGCGCATACAATCTCGGGGACGATTTGCCGGCCGGCGGGAATGCGGTGACCGAGGAAGCGTGCCGGCTGCTTGCCGTTTCTCCGCCGCCTCTCCAGACGGTCGATGCGGCCGGGCTCAGCGAGATGGCGCGCGGCTTCTATTCGGAGAACCGCCGCGTCGCCAATGGCAAGGCGAAGCGGGTGCTGGGCTGGCGACCGAAATATCCGACCTACCGCGAGGGTCTGCGCAGCCTGCTCTAGGTTTCGGGAGCGGCCTGCCGTTCGCCGGCCTCTTCGGGTGCGGCGCGCATTTGCGCGCTCTGCTGGACCTGCACCGATTTCTGGCGCCGTGCGCGCAGCGCCAGGATCATGCCGAGCACCGCCAGCCCCATCCCGCCCAGCGTCAGGGCGGTCCAGCGATAATCCTCGAACAGGGTCGAAATCGCCATCGCGACGGAAATCGTCAGGATCGAATTGTAGGCCGTGCGCCCCGCCCCGATTTCGCGGACCAGATTGTAATGCAGCGGGAAGGTCACGACCGACCCGATCAGCGCGAGGTAGACGATGCCGCCCCAATATCCGGCAGATGTCGGAACGGGCGGCGACCCGGCGGTGAGCACGGCGAACCCGAGGTCGAAAAGCGTGCCGTAGAGCATTGCCCATGCCAGCAGGCTGACCATCGGCACGCCGCGACCGACCGGGTTGGCCTGCACGACATTGGCGAGCGAGGCGGCAAGGATGCCCAGCGCCGCCAGCACAATGCCGAGCGACACGTTGCCGCCTATGACGCCCGCGTCGGGATTGGCGCGCCATTCGTGCACCAGCAGCAGCGAAACCCCGACGATGGCGATGGCGCTACCCGCCCAGAAGGAACAGCGCGCCTTCTCGCCCAGGAAGACCCGTGCAAACAGGGCATTGGGCACCATCAGCAGGCCGAACATCATCGCCACGATGCCGGAGGTGACGTAAAGCTCCGCGTGATAGACGAACAGGAAATTGCCGCTGAACTGGAACAGGCCGACGATCATCGCCAGCCGCTGTTCCGGTCCGGTCAGGCGAAGCCGCCGCTTCATCAATGCCGCCACGGTGAACAGGGCCGGGGTCGCCAGCGCGAACCGGTAGAAAACCGACCACGCAGCCGGAACCCCGTCGATCTGGCCGGTGATGACAAACCAGGTGGACCCCCAGATCGTGCCGGTCAGCAGGAACGGGACGATGACCCGCCAGCTCAGCATGTCGGACTGGTCGGGGCTCACAGCGCAGCGATCGCATTGCCCAGCGCCTCTGCCGTAGCCGGATCGCTGTCCCAGCTGGCAACGAAGCGGGCGGCATCCGTGCCCCAATCGTAGAAGTGGTATCCCTGCTTCCTCAGGGCTTCCCGTTCGGCCGCAGACAGGCGCATGAACACCTCGTTCGCCTCTACCGCGTGGAGCAGGCGGTCAGCGGCTCCGGCGACGATGGCGGAAGCGGCAGCGTTCGCGCGGCGGGCATTGTCCAGCCACACATCGCCTTCGACCATGGCCAGCAATTGCGCGGCAAGGAAGCGGCCCTTCGATTGCAAATGGCCCGACCGCTTGCGGCGATATCGCACGACGTCGGCCAGCGCGGAATCGAAGAACACGATCGCCTCTGCATTCATGCCGCCATTCTTCACGCAGCCGAAGCTGAGCGCCTGTGCCGGACCGACCGCCTTGATCGGCGCGCAGCCGAGATGCGCGACGGCATTGGCGAAGCGTGCCCCGTCGACATGGAAACCCAGCCCGCGCTCCTTCGCCAGGGCACCGATGGCCGCGAGTTCGGCCGGGCGATAGCATCGCCCGTATTCGCTCGCCTGCGTGACGGAAATCGCATGCGGCTGGACCTGGTGCACATCGTCCCGAATGGGGTCGATGACGGTGCGAACGGCATCCGGCGTTATGCGCGCGCCCTCCCCGTCCGCCAGCAACAGCTTTGCACCATGGAGGAAGAAGCCGGGCGCCCCGCCCTCGTCCATCTCGATATGCGCTTCCCGGTGACACACGACCGCTCCGTGCGGGGGGACCATGGCCGACAGGGCGAGGCAGTTGGCCGCCGTGCCGGTCGCCACCCACAGGACGGCGACTTCGCGTCCGAACAGCGCCCCGAATGCATCGTCCAGCCGCTGCGACAGGTCGTCACCGTCATAGGGCGACTGCACGCTGTCGGCAGATTTCAGGGCGTCCCACACGGCGGGATGCACGCTGGCGGCGTTGTCGGAAAGAAAACGTGTCATGCAGGAACGCCCTTAGCCCGGCCTGTGTTGGTTGCAAGAAGGAGACGTCCGCGATGACCACGCAAACCATGCAAACCACGCAAGACGAACTGAAACTGACCATCACGCACGAGGTGCAGGGGCAGGGTGGCCGCTATGTCGCGCATCTCGCCGACAGCGACCAGAGTGGCTTCCTCGAATGGGAACCGAAGGAAGCGATCCGGCAGGACGATGTGCGCATTGCCACGCACACCGTAGTACCGTCGGAAATCGGCGGCCGCGGCGTTGCTGCCCGGCTGGTGGACCAGCTGGTGTCGGATGCCCGCGAGAAAGGCTTCAAGATCGTCCCGCAATGTTCCTATGTCGCACGCAAGTTCGACGAGAACCCGGACTGGTCCGACCTTAGAGCCTGAGCTAGCGCGGCGCTGCACGCCAAGGGGTCAGAGCAAGCCGGAGAAGTCCCGCGTCACCATGCTGTCCAGCACCGCGCTGCACCATTCACGGGCCCGGTCGACCGGCATTCCGGGCACGGACAGCTTGCCCCCGGCGAGACCGAGATGCAGCGTGCAAAAGCCCAGCCAGCGGGCGATCGGCCCTTGGGAAATTTCCGCCGATTGGAGCTTCACCCTGTTCCCGATGGACAGTTCGGGTGAGAAGAAGCCGGTGCGGATTAAGACCTGCTCTTCGCTGATGGCGTGCCGTTCCGCTCGCCAGAGCAGATATTGCCACAGGACCACCACGGCCGCAGCGGCAAGCGGTACGAGGCCGACAAGTTCCTGATTGGGAATCAGGTCCACGCCGGACACCGCCAGAGCCACTTCGATCCCCAGCGCGATCAGCAGGAACGTGCCGCCTTCGACAATAGCGCTGACTATCCGGAAACTCCCGCTCGCCCTCGCCCAGCGCAAGTCGTCACCCGGCGGGGAGAACCCCGCTGCCGCTGCGATCGGCAGCAGTTCCGCATCCTTCGCAAAAGGCGCGACGACATGGCTGGCATCTCCGGAATCCTGCGCGAGGCTCACGAATTTCAGGCCCCGCCAGCCGAACCGGCTTCGCACCACACCGGTCGTCAGGCGCAACGCCTGGACACGGTGGGCCGGCATGACGACATCGGTCCGGGTCAGCAGGCCGCGCCGACGGCGAAATCCCTTGGCAGTGCGGTCCAGCCGGAAATCCCAGTCGCGCAGGAACGTACGCACGAGACCGGTCGCCAGCCCCACGACCAGCAGCGTACCGATGACGAGAACCACGCCTGTAATTTGCGCGACCAGCCCGAGGGATGCGAGCTGCCTGCCGGGCCCGGCGAGGACGTCGCCCCAGAAATCCTCCGACCACAGGTCGAACGGCAACAGGAAGTCGGCCTGCTGCACTGCCGCGGCGAGCACCGCGACCGCCGCCAGCGAGAATTCGAACAGGCCGAATGTGGCCAGCCGCCTCGGCCCCATTGTGAAGATGGCCTCGCCCCCCGCTCCCGGGGACACGGCTTTCTCCTGAGCAGGCGTGTCTTCGCCTTGCGCATCGTCGCGCCTTTCCCTCACCACCTCGCGCAGCGCCTCGCCATCGGCTTGCGAGAGATAGGCCAGCGTCAGTTCGTCCTTCCCCCCGGCCCCCGTCTCGAAGCGAACCTCGACCAGACCCAGCAGGCGGGCGACGAATTTCTGCTCCAGGCTGACATCCTGGATACGGTCGTAGGGAACGGAGCGCGCGACGCGCGACAGGATGCCGCTTTCGACCCGGATGTCGGCCTCCCCGACGCGGTAGGTGAACCGGCGCCATTGCAAGAAGGTGACCGCCAGATTGGCAGCGATCACCGCCGCCAGCAGCAAGAGAAGCCAGCCGATCCCGCTGCCCATATCGATACCCGCCTCGCCGCCGTCCAGGTCGCCGCCAATGGAATAGGCCGCCGCGCCGATCGGAAGGACGAGTTGCGGCAAAAGGACGATGGCCTTGACCACGACCGACAGGGGGTCTGTGCGCTGTACGTCCGGTTCGCCTTGTACCGCGCGGTCAGGCAGGGCGTCCGTCACGCCGAATCGCGCTTGATCTTCGCACGGATTTCCTCGCGCATGGACAGGGCATCATCGTGTTTCAGGCCGGGCAGGTGGACCGAGGCATTGTGACTGCCCGCCGTGTGAAGGGTCAGCGTCGCGAGGTCGTAGAAGCGCTCGAGCGGTCCGCGATCGACATCGATATGCTGCACCCTGCCGAACGGCACGACGGTATCGGACCGGAAAAGCAGTCCGCGCACGACGCGCAATCGGTCGCCGGACATGGAAAACCCGCGCGCGGCAAAACGGCGGTGCGGGATCCGCAGCACGAGGAGTATGGCCAAGAGGAAAACCGGTCCGAAAATGACACCCGTCGGCAGGGGCAACACGAAATCGAGCACGCCTGCGCAGATCAGGAAAGGCAGCGCGATGCCTGCGCCCTGAACGCGCATCGCCTTCTCGTGATTCGGGTGAAGCCGGGTAAGCGGCTCTTCAAATGAATCGCTTGTCCGTTCCGGTTCCGCCGGGTCCTGCGTGCCCGGTGCCCCCGCGCCATTGGTTCCGCCCTGTGTCATGGGGCCATCTTCTGAATCGGGCGCAGCGGCTTTTCAAGCGCCCTTCGACGAAGGCTGCTCCTGAAAGGATCCAGGCCGCCGGTAACGGCCTGAATATCGGCAGCCGCGCGATTCGCGAGGCGACACCAAGAGGATGGGGGGGATGGGGGAAATGGTGCCACGAGAGAGAATTGAACTCTCGGCCTCACCCTTACCAAGGGTGCGCTCTACCACTGAGCTACCGCGGCGCCGAGTACCTGTTTGCCAGGCAGGCGCGCCTATTGTCGGATGTGGCCGACAAGTCAAGCAAAGCTTGAGCGCGGGCGTTCGTCTTGGCAAGGTCGCGCCATGACCGACAATGCCTCGTCAACCAGTAGGGAAGAACGCCTCGCGGCAAAGCTGCGGGAAAATCTGAGGCGCCGCAAGGCGCAGGCACGCGAAATGGGCCAGCGGGACGAAGCATCGGAAGCCCTTCCAAAGGAGGGCAGTGGCGGTTAACGCGGCGCCCGGACATCATCGTGCCGCCCGCTGCCCGGCGATGCGGCCCCTGCTTGCCAGATCGGAGACCTGAATGCCCACGCTGATTCTCGTTCGCCACGGACAGAGCGAATGGAACCTCGCCAACCGGTTCACCGGCTGGTGGGATGTCGGCCTGACGGAAAAAGGCATCGCCGAGGCGCGCGCCGCCGGCGAACTGCTTGCCCGTCATCCCGACATGCTGCCTGTGCGAGCCTTCACCAGCTTCCAGACGCGCGCGATCCGGACGCTGCATCTCGCACTGGAAGCCTGCGACCGGCTGTGGATCCCGGAAACGAAGGACTGGCGCCTGAACGAACGGCACTATGGCGGCCTGACCGGCCTCGACAAGCAGGAGACGCGCGACCGCCACGGTGACGAGCAGGTCCATATCTGGCGCCGCAGCTTCGACGTGCCCCCGCCGGACATGGAACACGGCAGCGAATTCGACCTGTCGGCCGATCCGCGCTACGCCGGCATCGACGTGCCATCCGCAGAAAGCCTGAAGATGACGATCGAGCGCGTCCTTCCCTATTACGAGGAAGCGATCGTTCCCGCCCTGAAGGACGGCGGCCCGGTCATCGTCTCCGCCCACGGCAATTCCCTGCGCGCACTGGTGAAGCACCTATCAAACATTTCCGACGAGGATATCACGGGGCTCGAAATCCCGACCGGCCAACCGATCGTCTACGAATTCGACGACGCGATGACGCCGGGCGAACGCTATTACCTGAAGGATCGCTGAGATGATCGCGGGGGAGAACGGGAAGGCAGGAGGCGGCAAAGGCGGCGCGATCGACGTCGCCATCGTCATGGGCAGCCAGTCCGACTGGCCGACAATGCAATGCGCTGCAAAAGTGCTCGAGGAACTGGGCGTCGCGCACGAGGCGCGGATCGTCAGCGCCCACCGCACACCCGGCCGCATGGTCGATTTCGCCCGGAATGCTGAAGATGAAGGCATCAAGGTCATCATCGCAGGCGCGGGCGGCGCTGCACACCTGCCCGGCATGATCGCCGCGATGACCCATCTCCCGGTGCTGGGCGTGCCCGTCCAGTCAAAGGCCCTCTCGGGCATGGATAGCCTGCTTTCCATCGTCCAGATGCCGGCAGGCGTGCCGACAGGCACGCTGGCCATTGGCGAGGCTGGCGCGACCAATGCAGGCCTGCTCGCCGCGAGCATCCTGAGCATCGGCGATACCGCCCTTGCGGGCAGGCTCAAGGCATGGCGTGCGAAGCGCAGCGATGCCGTTGCCGACCACCCGGTGGACTGACCCGAGCGATGAAGAAGACGAAACCGCTGGCACCCGGCAGCACGATCGGCATTCTGGGCGGCGGACAGCTGGGCCGGATGATGGCCATGGCCGCCGCGCAGATGGGCTATCGCTGCATCACCTACAGTCCGGAAAAAGAGATCGTCGCCGCGGACGTATGCGCCGATACGTTCCAGAACGCATGGGACGACCGCGCCGCCATGGCTGCCTTCGCGCAGAATTGCGACGTGGTGACATGGGAGTTCGAGAATGTCCCGGTCGATGCGATCTCGCAGCTCGGCGACCTGCTGGCCCCCCATCCCCGCGCGCTGGAAACAGCGCAGGACCGGCTCAATGAAAAGCGGTTCGTAGAGGGCCTGGGCGGCCGCGCTGCGCCATACGCTCCGGTCGACAACCGCGCCGACCTCGCCTCCGCGGTGGAGCGGATCGGCGCGCCCGGTATCCTCAAGACCCGGAGCGACGGGTATGACGGCAAGGGGCAATGGCGCATCCGTTCCGCGCACGAGGTCGATGGCGTATCGCTACCCGCCGGGCCCGCAATCTACGAAGGTCTGGTCGAGTTCGATGCAGAATTTTCCGTCATCCTGACTCGCGGACGCGGCGGCGAGATCGTGTTCTGGGGCAGCACGCACAATATCCATGAGGATGGAACGCTCGCCAGGTCCGTCCTCCCCGCGCCGGCAATCGTTGCCGCGCAGGTGGACGAGGCGCGCGACCTGTCGCGGCAGGTTGCCGACGCACTCGGCTATGTCGGTGTGCTGACGCTGGAATTCTTCGCCACGGCGCAGGGTCCGGTGTTCAACGAAATGGCCCCGCGCGTGCACAATTCCGGGCACTGGACCATCGAAGGAGCAGTCACCAGCCAGTTCCAGAACCATGTGCGGGCCATTCTCGGCCTGCCGCTGGGCGACACGCGAACCGTCGCACCGGCGATGGTCATGCACAACATCGTGGGCAAGGACGCGAAGACGGCGCATGCATCGCTCTCTGACCCGGCCACCCAGCTCCATCTCTATGGCAAGGCACGGGCGCTCGACGGGCGCAAGATGGGCCACACCACCACGTTGAAATTCGACTGATGGGCGAGATATTCCTGATCTATGCGCGTGCTGCCAACGGCACGATCGGCAAGGGCGGCAAACTGCCGTGGCACATCCCCGAGGATCTGAAGCGGTTCAAGGCACTGACGCTGGGCAAGCCGATGATCATGGGCCGCAAGACCTTTGAAAGCCTGCCGGGCATCCTGCCGGGGCGCAGGCATATCGTCCTGACCCGGCGCGACAGCTTCGAGGCCGAGGGCGCGCAGATCGTGCGATCGGTACCGGCCGCCCTCGCCGCCGCGCGGGAGGACGACCCCGATACCGACATCGCCATCGTGGGCGGTTCGGCCGTATACGACGTCTTCCGCCCCCGGGCGGACCGGATCGAGCTGACCCAGATCCACGCCGATTTTGCGGGCGACACGTTCATGAAGCCGCTCGGTGCAGGCTGGGAACTGACCGCGCGGGACGACCGGGAAGCGGACGGCGACCTGCCCGCTTTCTCCTTCCTGACCTATCGCTGCCGGGCGCAGGACGCGGCATGAGGTGGCTGGACCACCGCGAACCGGTGCCCAGCCCCTTGCGCGGTGCGATCATCGCGCTCGGCAATTTCGACGGATTCCATCGCGGACACCAGCAGGTCGCGGGCGAAGCGATCGAATGGGCCCGCGCAGAGGGGCGGCCGGCCATCGTCGCGACCTTCGATCCCCATCCGGTGCGTTTTTTCAAGCCTGATACGCCGCCCTTCCGCCTGACCACGCTGGAACAGCGGCAGGAACTCTACATTGCGGCAGGCGCCTCCGCGATGCTGGTTTTCCATTTCGATGCAGAGCTCGCCGGGACCAGCGCGGAAGATTTCATTGCCGAAATCCTGGTGGAGCGGCTGGGCGCGCACGGCGTGGTCACGGGCGAGGACTTCACCTTCGGCAAGGGCGCGGCGGGGAATGTCGACCTTCTGGCCGCCCATCCCGCCCTCGCAAGCCGGACCGTAGCCCCCGTCGAACAGGGCGAGGCGCCGGTATCTTCCAGCCGCATCCGCGAAGCGCTCAGGCAGGGCGACTGCGAAACCGCGACCGACCTGCTGACCCGCCCCTTCGCCATCCGCGGCATCGTCCAGCATGGCGACAAGCGGGGGCGCGAGATCGGCTATCCCACCGCCAATCTCGACATCGAGAGCTATCTGCGCCCGCGCTACGGCATCTACGCGGTGACCGGGCGCATCCTGGCCACGGGCGAGGTGCTGAAGGGCGCGGCGAATATCGGCGTGCGCCCGCAATTCGAACCTCCGAAGGAATTGCTGGAGCCGCATTTCTTCGATTTTTCCGGCGATCTCTACGGACAGGAGATCGAAGTCGCCTTCCACCATTTCCTGCGCGGCGAGGCGAAGTTCGATTCGCTGGACGACCTGATCGCCCAGATGGACGAGGATTGCCGCCGCGCCCGCACGCTCCTGTCGCAGGGTGACGGAGGCGCATGAAACGCTGGGCCATCCGCATCGGCGGCGTGCTCGCCGTCGCATTGCTGGGCCTGACCCTGCTCAATGCCAGCTGGCTGGCGCCGGAGCCGAAAGGCGCGGTCAAGCTGATTGCGCATGGCGGGATCCACCAGCATGAAGCCGGCATCGGACGCGTGGGCGACACCTGCACCGCCGCCCTGATCGAAGACCCGGTCCACGATTACCTCGAAAACACGCTCCCCTCGATCGAGCGGGCGGCTAGCCTCGGCGCGCATCTGGTGGAAATCGATGTCACGCGCACACGCGACGGAAGGCTGGCCGTGTTCGGCGACGACACCGTCGATTGCCGCACGGATGGCAGCGGAGCCACGCGGAATTCTACGCTGGGTGAGCTGAAGGCACTCGATATCGGCCACGGCTATACCGCCGATGACGGGTCGACCTATCCTTTCCGAGGAAAAGGTACGGGCATGATGCCTGCGCTCGAGGAAGCGATGGCGGCATCCGGCAGGGCCGGGCTGCTTTACCGCTTCAAGAGCGAGGACGCCGAGGAGGCCGACCTGCTGGCCACCGCGATTGAAAAAGCCGGCCGGGACACGGGCCCGCGAGGCGATGCTTTCTACGGCTCTGCAGGGCCCGTCGCGCGAATCCGGCAATTGCTGCCGGACGCATGGGCCTTCACCCGCGCGGAGGCCGAGGCGTGTTCACGCGATTATGTGGCATCCGGCTGGACGGGCCATGTTCCGCAAAGCTGCCGGAACGGCACGATCATCGTACCGCTCGACCGCCAGTGGGCATACTGGGGCTGGCCCAATCGCATGATCGCCCGCCTCGAGGCACATGGCACACGGATCGTGATCGTCGGTCCGCAGGGCGAAGGGCACCCGCCGGGCCTCGACCTGCCCGAGCAGCTGGGCGAAATTCCGGCCAGCTTCAACGGATACGCTTTTGTCGACGACAGCCTCGCGGTCATCCCGGCCTTGATCCAGCGGTTCGACGATCGGAGCCAGGCCGAAATCGATGCAGTCGTCGACGGTCTGGAACGCCGCCGCGCAAACAGGTAGCGCTGCAGGCGCACCCAGCTTGCAAATTCTCCCGCAATAGGGTCTAGGCCGCGCCATCAAATTTCCGCGCCTTTTTCGGCGCATGACCGAGGATACTGGCATCATGCAGGTCGATCAAACCGCCCTTCCCGGCTGCCTCATCCTGACCCCGCGCCGGTTCGGGGACGACCGCGGCTGGTTCAGCGAGGTATATTCGAAGCGCGCCCTCGCCGATGCGGGGATCACGTGCGATTTCGTGCAGGACAACCACTCGCTCAGCCGCGATGCAGGGACGGTACGCGGCCTCCATTACCAGAGCCCGCCGCACGCACAGGCGAAGCTGGTGCGGGTCGCCAGCGGCGCGGTGCGCGATGTCGCCGTCGATTTCCGCGAAGGCTCGCCAACGTTCGGCCAGCATGTCGTGGTCGAATTGTCAGCGGAGAACGGCCGTCAGCTCTTCATCCCGGCCGGCTTCCTCCACGGCTTCGTCGCTTTGCAGCCGGACACCGAGCTATTGTACAAATGCTCCGATTTCTACGCCCCCGAATGCGACGGCACGATTCGTTTCGACGATCCCGACCTTGCCATCGACTGGGGCATTGCCCGCGAAGACGCCGTGCTGTCGGCCAAGGATGCCGCCGCACCCTCGCTCGCCGAAGCGGGCACGCCTTTCCAATATGAAAGCTGAGACATGAGACTCCTCGTCACCGGCGCTGCCGGATTTATCGGATCGGCCGTCACGCGGCAGGCTATCGCCGCCGGGCACGACGTCTGCGCGCTCGATTCGCTGACCTATGCCGCCTGCCTCGACAACCTCGCCAGCGTGTCGGAAAGCCCGCTTTACAGCTTCGCGCAAGTGGATATCCGCGACCGCGATTCGCTCGACCGGGTGATCGGCGGGTTCGAGCCTGACGCCATCATGCACCTCGCGGCGGAAAGCCATGTCGACCGCTCGATCGACGGCCCGGGCACGTTCATCGACACCAATGTCATGGGCACGTTCCACCTGCTCGAGGCGGCGCGCGCCTACTGGACCGAGGCAGGTAAGCCGGAAGCTTTCCGCTTCCACCATGTCTCGACCGACGAGGTCTACGGATCGCTCGGTGAAACGGGCATGTTCACCGAGGACACGCCCTACGATCCGCGCAGCCCCTACTCGGCCAGCAAGGCCGCCAGCGACCATCTGGCCCGCGCATGGGGCGAAACCTACGGCCTGCCGGTCATCGTCACCAATTGTTCGAACAATTACGGACCCTACCAATTCCCGGAAAAACTGATCCCGGTGGTCATTCTGCGCGCGCTGGCGGGCGAGGAAATCCCGGTCTACGGCGCGGGCGAGAACGTGCGCGACTGGCTCTATGTCGAGGATCACGCCGACGCGCTGCTGACCGTGCTGGACAAGGGCCGCGTGGGCCGCACCTACAATATCGGCGGCGAGAACGAGGCGAAGAACATCGACATCGTGCGGACGATCTGCCGCCTGCTCGACGAGAAGCGCCCGGCCAACAAACCGCGCGAGGAGCAGATCGCCTTCGTCACCGACCGGCCGGGGCACGACATGCGCTATGCCATCGATCCCGAACGCATCCGCAGCGAACTGGGCTGGCGGCCCAGTGTGACGCTGGAGGAGGGGCTGTCCGCGACCGTCGACTGGTACCTGGAAAACGAGGACTGGTGGCGCGCCTTGCAGGAACGGCAGGGTGTAGGCGAGCGACTGGGCACGAAAGGGTGACCGTCCTCGTCTTCGGGACGAGCGGGCAGGTCGGGACCGAACTGGCCGCGCTCGAAAACGTGCGCTCGCTGTCGCGGGCGGAAGCTGACCTGTCCGATCCGGAATCGTGCGCGCAGGCGATTCGCGCAGCGGACTGCACCGCGGTGATCAACGCGGCCGCCTATACTGCGGTCGACAGGGCCGAGGAGGACGAGGCCACGGCAATCGTCGTCAATGCCGAGGCTCCCGCTGCGATGGCGCGGGCTGCGGCGGACAAGGGCGTTCCCTTCGTCCATATCTCGACCGATTACGTGTTCGGCGGGGCGGGCGATGCGCCGTTCCGGCCTTCCGACCCCACCGGACCGCTCGGCGCCTATGGACGGACCAAGCTGGCGGGCGAGGACGCGGTGCGCAGCGCGGGCGGGGTCCATGCGATCCTGCGGACGAGCTGGGTCTTCTCCGCCCACGGCAACAATTTCGTGAAGACGATGCTGCGCCTTGCCGAAAGCCGCGACCATTTGACCGTGGTGGGCGACCAGCATGGCGGACCGACGCCTGCGCGCGCCATTGCCGAGGCGTGCCATGCCATCGCGCACCAGCTTGCAGACGACCCGGAGAAATCCGGAACCTACCACTTCTCCGGTGCGCCCGACACGACATGGGCCGGTTTCGCCCGAGCCGTGTTCGAGGAAGCGGGCGAGGCGGTGACGGTCGAGGATATCCCCACCAGCGCCTATTCCACCCCGGCCGCCCGGCCGCTCAATTCGCGGATGGATTGCAGCGCGACCGAGGCCACGTTCGGTATCGCGCGGCCCGACTGGCGCAGCGATCTGGCGCAGGTGATCGCGCAGCTTCGCAGCTGAGACCTATCTGCAGGCTTTATCCGCCCCGCGATATGCACTAACCGCCCTGCCCATCATGTCTGAAGCTCCCGACTATAAAAGCACCGTCTTCCTGCCGAAGACCGACTTCCCGATGAAGGCCGGCCTGCCGCAGAAGGAACCGGGCATCCAGGCCCGCTGGGAAAGCGGGAAGCTGTACGAGGAACTGCGCGCGGCGCGGGAAGGCCGGGAGAAGTTCATCCTCCACGATGGCCCGCCCTACGCCAATGGCGACATGCATATCGGCCACGCGCTGAACCATGTGCTGAAGGACATGGTCTGTCGCACGCAGAACCTGATGGGCAAGGACGCGCCCTATGTGCCCGGCTGGGACTGCCACGGTCTGCCGATCGAATGGAAGGTCGAGGAGCAGTACCGCAAGAAGAAGCTGAACAAGGACGAGGTTCCCCCGGCCGAATTCCGCGCCGAATGCCGCGCCTACGCCCAGAAATGGGTCGATACGCAGCGCGAGCAATTGAAGCGCCTTGGCATCATGGGCGACTGGGACAACCCGTACCTGACGATGGATTTCGAGGCCGAGGCGACCATCGTTGCGGAGCTTATGAAGTTCGTCGAGGCGGGCAATCTCTACCGCGGATCGAAGCCGGTGATGTGGAGCCCGGTCGAAAAGACCGCGCTGGCCGAAGCGGAGGTCGAGTACGAGGACATCGTTTCGACCCAGATCGACGTGGCGTTCGAGATTACGGAGAGCCCGATCGCGGAATTGGTCGGCGCGCATGCGGTGATCTGGACGACGACGCCGTGGACGATCCCTGTGAACCAGGCCTTGGCTTATGGGCCGGAGGTTGATTACGTCCTTTGGCGCGAGCGAGACGGAACACGCTTCCTCGTCGCATCGGCGTTGCTCGGCGATTTTCTGAAACGTGCTGGCTTAGGGCCACAAGCGACCGAGAACTCGGAAATCTACGGAGCAGTAGGTGAAAGGCATGGCGACAATGTTCAGCACTGGAAAGGCTCCGACCTCGCCGGAACCATAGTCCGCCACCCGATGCACCATCTCGGCGGGTTCTACGCCAGGCCCCGCCCCTTCCTGCCTGGCGAGTTCGTCACGACAGACTCCGGCACCGGCCTCGTCCACATGGCGCCCGACCATGGCGAGGACGATTTCGAGCTGTGCAAGGCGCATGGACTCGAACCGCAATTCGCGGTGATGGATGACGGGCGCTATCGCGACGACTGGGAATGGCTGGGTGCGGACGACCTCGACGAAGAGGGCAAGGAACGCCGCCGCTCCGTCATCAACAAGCCGTTCAATGCGCCGGACGGACCGATCTGCAACGATTTGCGCGAGGTCGGCGCTCTGCTCTCGGCGAGCGACGATTACCAGCACTCCTACCCCCATAGCTGGCGCAGCAAGGCCAAGGTCATTTTCCGCTGCACCCCGCAATGGTTCGTGCCGATGGACCGCGAACTCGAAGGTGAAGGCACGCTGCGAAGCCGTGCGACCTCCGAAATCGACCGCGTCCAGTTCATCCCCGAAAAGGGCCGCAACCGCATCGGCTCCATGGTGGAAGGCCGCCCCGACTGGGTGCTCTCCCGCCAGCGCGCATGGGGTGTCCCGATCACGCTGTTCGTCAAGAAGGGTACCAACGACTATTTGCAGGACGCAGACGTCAACGCCCGCATCGTGGCCGCCATCCGCGACGAGGGCGTCGATGCCTGGACCGAGGACCGGAAGGCCGACTATCTCGGCTCCGGCTACGACGCAGACAATTACGAGATGGTCACCGACATTCTCGATGTCTGGTTCGACAGCGGCTGCACCCACGCCTTCGTGCTGGAAAGCGGGCGCTGGCCGGCGCTGCAATGGCCGGCGAACCTTTATCTCGAAGGCAGCGACCAGCATCGCGGCTGGTTCCAGTCCTCGCTGCTCGAAAGCTGCGCCACGCGCGGCCGCGCGCCCTACGACCAGGTGCTGACCCATGGCTTCACCATGGCGAGCGACGGGCGCAAGATGTCGAAATCGCTCGGCAACACGATCGATCCGCTGAAAGTGATGGAGCAATACGGCGCGGACATCATCCGCCTGTGGGCGCTTTCGGTGGATTACACCGAAGACCACCGGATCGGCGACGAAATCCTGAAGGGCGTGGGCGACCAGTATCGCCGCCTGCGCAACACCTTCCGCTATTTGCTCGGCGCGCTGGACGGTTTCGTCGGCGACATGAGCGATGCGGGCGAAGTGCCGGAGCTGGAAATCTACGTCCTCTCGCTGCTGGCCGATCTCGACGGCAAGCTGCGCAAGGCGGCGCTGGAATACGATTTCAACACGTACACCCGCCTGCTGGTCGATTTCTGCAACGAGGACCTTTCCGCCTTCTTCTTCGATATCCGCAAGGATACGCTGTATTGCGACGGTCCGGACAGCACGGTCCGCAATGCCTACCGCACGGTGCTCGACCTGCTGTTCCACGCGCTGGTCCGCTACGTCGCACCGGTGCTGGTCTTCACGGCGGAAGAAGTCTGGAGCACGCGCTATCCGGACGATGGCGAACAGGGCGGCAGCGTCCACCTCCTCGAATGGCCGCAGGTCCCCGCCGTTACCGCTGATGTCTGGCGCTGGGAAAAACTGCGCGACCTGCGTGAGCGGGTGACGGAGGCGATCGAGCCGCTGCGCCGAGAAAAGACCATTCGTTCCAGCAACGAAGCCGACGTCGTCGTTCCGGCCTCTGCCGTTCCCGACGGCTTTACCGACGAAGCGCTGGCCGAGCTGTTCATTTGCGCGTCAGTCGCGCGCGGCGATGGAGACAGCGTGACAGTCACGAGATCCAGCGAAGACAAGTGCGGGCGCTGCTGGCGGCTGCTGCCTTCCGTCGAGGAAGACGGCGCGCTGTGCGACCGGTGCGCAAGCGTTCTGGCATGAGCAGCCTGTTCACGAAGAACCGGCTGATCGGCCTCGCCATCGCGGTGATCGTCTGCGCGGCGGACCAGTACATCAAGTGGCTGGTGCGCGTGCCGCTTGAACTGCGGGAGAAAGGCGTGATCGAGCTGATCCCGTTCTTCGACCTGCGCTGGACGCAGAATTTCGGCGTCTCGCTCGGCATGTTCGAGGCGACCAGCGTGGAAATGCGCTGGATTCTCGTGCTCGTCACCGCGCTGATCGCCGTGGTCGTCGCCATCTGGATGATGCGCGAGAGGGCGATGGGCGACATCCTCGGCCTGGCGCTGATCCTGGGCGGTGCGCTCGGCAATATCTACGATCGTTACACCTGGGGCTACGTGATCGACTATGCCGACCTGCATATCGGCGAATTCCGGCCCTTCCTCATCTTCAACGTCGCCGATGCGGCCATCACCATCGGCGTGTTGATAATCCTTGCCCGTTCCTTCTTCCTGCGCGACAGTGAAGAGGACACACCAAAGGACGCCGAAGCCGCGTCCCCGGAGACGAATTGATGCGTACCCTTGCGAAGTCCGCCATCCTGGCCCTGCCCACGCTCGCCCTTGCGGCCTGCGGCGGTGGCGGCTTGCTGGACCGTGACCGTCCGGACGAATTTGCCGTGCAGCGGCAGGCCCCGCTGGTCGTGCCGCCGGACTTCAACCTCGTTCCCCCGTCCGAAGGCGCACCGCGCCCGGTCGGCAACACCGCGCAGGAACAGGCGCTCGACGCCCTGTTCGGCGGCCCGGCCCCGCGCTCCAGCGTGGAAACCAGCGTCCTCGACCGTGCCGGAGAGGCTGCTCCCGGGATCCGTTCCGTCGTCGGCAGCGAGCGGACGAACACCGTCGCCAAGGGCCGCGTAACCCGCGACATCATCGCCGCGCCGGAAGGCGACGGTCAGGCCGCGCAGGCGGTTATTCCGGGTTAAGGACCCGGAATAACCTTTTTTGATTTGCGAACCCGCCTCCGCGGGTTCGTCCTCGGTGCTATTTCGACGCTTCGCGTCGAGCACCTGCGGGCGTGCAGTCGCCCTTGCGACGCGCTAGTCGCGCACCGGAATTCGCGACAAACTATTGGCTTGGGATGGTTCGGGGCCGTGAGGCCCCGCAAGGCCGACCGGCCGCCCGCAGCGACGCGACCTTCAGGTCGCATGAGCGAGGAAGCAAGGAGCGCGGACGCGCTCCGCCCGCAGGGTCCAAACAAAAAACTCGCGCCCTGCCTCCCGCGCAACGCCTGTAACCGGGTTCTAAATCAAACCCGCCAACGGCGAACTGGGATCCGCATATTTCCGGGTCGCCATCCGCCCTGCCAAATACGCATCGCGCCCGGCTTCGACCGCCAGTTTCATTGCGCGGGCCATGCGGATGGGGTCCTGTGCCTCGGCGATAGCGGTATTCATCAACACACCGTCGCAGCCGAGCTCCATCGCGACCGCCGCATCGCTCGCCGTGCCCACGCCCGCATCGACCAGCACCGGAACCTTCGCACCCTCCACGATAAGGCGGATAGTCACGCGGTTCTGGATGCCGAGGCCGCTTCCGATCGGCGCGCCCAGGGGCATGATCGCGACCGCACCCGCTTCCTCCAGCTGCTGCGCGGCGATCGGGTCGTCGGCGCAATAGACCATCGGATGGAAGCCTTCCTTCGCCAGCACCTCGGTCGCCTTCAGCGTTTCGCGCATATCGGGGTAGAGCGTGCGCGCTTCGCCCAGCACTTCCAGCTTCACCAGGTCCCAGCCGCCCGCTTCCCGGGCGAGGCGCAGCGTGCGGATCGCCTCGTCGGCGGTAAAGCAGCCGGCCGTGTTCGGCAGGTAGGTGACCTTTTTGGGGTCGATGTAATCGGTCAGCATCGGCGCCTTGGGATCGCTGACATTGACCCGGCGCACGGCAACGGTGACGATTTCCGCCCCGCTCGCCTCGAGCGCGGCGGCGTTCTGTTCGAAATCCTTGTACTTGCCCGTGCCGACAATCAGGCGCGAGGCGAAGGTCCGCCCGGCAACGCTCCAGCTGTCCTGCCCGGCATGGTCCCCGCCGCCGACGAAATGGACGATTTCCAGCCGGTCGCCCTCGGACAGGGCCACCTCGGCCAGGGTGGACCGAGGGGCGATTTCGCCATTATGCTCGACCGCGACCCTTGCCGGGTCGAGGTCCAGCTCGCGCACCAGCTGCGCGGCGGTCGATGCCGACGTGCTGCGGCTATCGCCATTGACGGTTACGGTGATGCTGGTGGCCTGTGTCTCGCTCATGCAGTGCGAGATAGCGGTCAGCGCGCCTCAGGCAAGTGCGGACGAAGGTTCAGTATGTGTCCAAGCGAAACCAGCGCCACGCCGATGATCGTCAGCACGGCCTCTTCCCATCCGTGCGGGGCGGCCAGTGCGCCGCCCATGAAGGTCAGGCCCATCATGGCAACGACGAAAGGAGCACGGCGGCGATGGCGCAAGGCTCCCCAGCCGATGGTGACGGCAGCAATGACCAGTGCGACCAGCAGGCCCCAGCGGTGGATTTCAGGGGCGAAGATCCATTGGCTGCCGATCCCCACCGCCGACACGATCAGGATGCTCGCCAGACAATGCAGGGCGCACAGGCCCGACAGAAGTATGCCGGCCCGGTCCATACGCTGGCGCATCGGGTTGAGGGATCGTGTCATGTGCGAACACAGATATGTAATAGTGTATCGTTTCGCAAGGAATTGATTCCGGCGGGGCTACGCCGACACGGTCCATGCGCCGTCTTGCAACTGCGCGAAAGGCATCCCACTAGGCACGCCATGGCCACTCCTGCCGCCCAACTCCGTCCATCCCGCGCCGAGTCGAATCGGAACGACCGGCCCGACCTTCTGATGCGCTGGCTGCTGTTCGTGGCCGGCATGGTAGTGACAATCGTGTTCGTCGGCGGAATCACCCGGCTCACCGAATCGGGCCTGTCGATCACGCAGTGGCAGCCCGTTACCGGTGCGCTGCCGCCACTCAGCGAGGAAGCGTGGCTGGCGGAATTCGCCGAATACCGAGCAACGCCGGAGTACCGTTACGAGGCTGCGGTCACCGGCATGACCCTGGCCGATTTCAAGTTCATCTATTTCTGGGAGTGGTTTCACCGCTTCATCGGCCGCCTGATCGGGCTGGCCTTTGCCCTTCCACTCGCCTGGTTCTGGGTTCGGGGCATGATCCCGTCTGGCTACAAGCTGCGGCTCGTGGTGCTGCTGTCGCTCGGCGCGCTGCAGGGGGCATTCGGCTGGTTCATGGTCCGCTCGGGCCTGTCGGGGCAGATGACCGATGTCAGCCATTTCTGGCTCTCCGTCCACCTGCTGACCGCGCTGTTTACGCTCGCCGGGCTCGTCTGGACAGCGCTCGACCTCAGATTCCTCGCGCGGACGGGGAAGAACCGGCCCTCACGCCTTCATGGGTGGGCGCTTGTCACGGCAACCGTGCTGTTCGTGCAGCTGCTGTTCGGCGCATGGGTGGCGGGTCTGAACGCGGGTCTGGTCTCGGATAGCTGGCCCTTGATGCAGGACCGCTTCGTACCAGAATATGGCAGTGCAAACGGCGTGTTTCATGCCGTGACGCACGACCCGTTCTTCATCCACTGGATCCACCGCTGGTGGGCGTGGGTCGCGTTTTTTGCGCTGCTCCTTTTCGCGCGGAGGGTGAAGGCCCGTGACCGGCGCGCATCGATTGCGGTCAATGCGCTGCTCGGCACGCAGATGCTGCTCGGCATTGCGACGGTCGTGACAGGGGTCGCGCTGTGGATCGCCGTGGCACACCAATTGGTCGGTGCTTTGCTGGTGGCGGCATTCGCATGGGCTGCGAATGTGCAAGGGCGCCCTGTCGATTCTGTCGCGCAGCTGGCTGCATCGCGCTCGTGAGGCTCATCGCCAAGCGGCCTTGAGCCACCGCATCCTTCTGATAGAGCGGCATTTATGGGTCGCGCAGTATCGGGTCAGGGGTTTTCGGGTGGCGTTCGCATGCCGGGCTTCTGGCTGGTGTTAGTCCTTGCTGCAGCGGGGATGCATGCACAAGCGTTGGCGAAGCCTGCGCCAGCGGGTGAGTTTGAACTTTGCCGAACGCTCGAACGTTCCTTGCGGGATGGCGAGTTTCTGGTCGTAGAGCGATGCTGGGACATTCGTTTCCGCGAGACCGGTGGCGCCACGGTCGTCGAGGGCGAACAAACGCATGTTCGCGTCGATGCCCCCGCCGCCCTCGCCCCGCTCGCCGCAATCGAGGAACGCCGCTCGGAAAGCGGCCTGTTCCCGGCCATTCTGGACGAGGACGGCCTGATAACCGCGCCAGGTAGCAAGACGGCACCCGCCTCTCTCGGCGAGACAGCGAGCGTGGCACTCGCATTGGTCCGGGATATTCGGCCCGAAGGCGATGCGGCCAACGCAATGAACGCATTCGTGCGGCAGGTGACTGCTGCATCGTCGCGGTTCCTGGGGCAGGTTCCGCGCGACCTGTTCTATCCCGTCCAAAGCAATGGTCGGCAGGAATATGCGCTCGACCTGCCGGATGGTTCGACAGGGTCGGTCCTGATCGAATACTCGGCGGCGCACCGGGCGTCAGACGGCCTTCTCTCGGCCGCCTCGCGCCGCATCGTCACATCGACAGGTGCGGGCGAGCGTGTGTCCACGGAGCGTTGGGAATTGCGCGAGCCGGCTCCCTAATTTACCGAGCGGTATCATATTACCTCTCCGCAAAGCCGCATCCAGCTTGACTTAGAAGCCGTTCCCGGCCATTTGGCCGCGCGGATCGGGGTATTGCGCACGCATTGCCCGGAGGCGTCGTATCGGACGCCTCGCTCCGGAACAGATACATAAGGATTTCAAGCCATGAAGGCGCTCCACAAGGCGACCCGGTCGATCAAGCCGGCCGAAGTCGAAAAAGACTGGCACATCATCGATGCCGAGAACCTCGTCGTAGGTCGTCTCGCAGCGATCATCGCCAACATCCTGCGCGGCAAGCACAAGCCGAGCTACACGCCGCATGTCGATTGCGGCGACCACGTCATCGTCATCAATGCCGACAAGGTGAAGTTCACCGGCAAGAAGATGACCGACAAGACCTATTACAAGCACACCGGCCACCCCGGCGGCATCAAGGAAACGACTCCGGCGAAGGTGCTGGAAGGCCGCTTCCCCGAGCGCGTCCTGGAAAAGGCCGTGCAGCGCATGATCCCGCGTGGCCCGCTGGGCCGCGACCAGATGCGCGCCCTGCATCTCTATAACGGCACCGAGCATCCGCATGACGGCCAGAAGCCGAAGACGCTCGACGTTGCTTCGATGAACCGCAAGAACAAGGCTACCGCATAATGGCCGACGACAACAAGAAACCCGCCGACGCCGCTGAAACGCCCGAAACCAAGGGCGCCGAAACCGAAGCGACGAAGAGCGAAGCACCCGCCACGGATGCAACCGAAACGCCGGCTGCGCCGACCGGTTCGGAAAAGTCCGACAAGGTCACCGATCTCGCCGATCTGGGCGACATCGCCGGCGACGCGCCGGATGCCGATGCCGGAGCGATCGCCAACAATCCCGCCACGCCGCTGCGCGAGCAGGAGCTGGACCAGCATGGCCGCGCCTACGCCACCGGTCGCCGCAAGGACGCCGTGGCCCGCGTGTGGATCAAGCCGGGCAAGGGCAAGATCGTGGTCAACGGCAAAGAACAGGAAACGTATTTCGCGCGTCCGACCCTGCGCCTGATCATCAACCAGCCCTTCACCATCACCGACCGCGAAGGCCAGTACGATGTGATCGCAACCGTTCGCGGCGGCGGCCTGTCGGGCCAGGCCGGTGCGGTCAAGCACGGCATCAGCCAGGCACTGACCCGTTACGAGCCGGAACTGCGTTCCACGGTCAAAGCGGCAGGCTTCCTGACCCGCGACAGCCGTGTGGTCGAGCGTAAGAAGTACGGCCGCGCCAAGGCACGTCGTAGCTTCCAGTTCTCGAAGCGCTAATTCGGCAAGGCTTCACAGCCGACAGATCACCAGGAAGGGCGGCCCTCGCAAGGGGGTCGCCCTTTTCCATGCCGTGGCCAGGCGCCATGCCTGTTCCGGCTGAACGGAGCTATCGGACGGGAGGGTCCGTGCGCGGCACCTTGTTCACGGGCGCGACCGGCTCTCCGGGAGACCGCGGCGGGATGGCGTCCTCCGGCACGTCCCGGATCATCATGTCCGGGGTGGACACCTCTTCCAGGTTGCGGACCTCGACCTGCAGCGTCTCGCCGTCCCAGCGCAATTCGTTGAAGCTCGGCGGCGTGGAGCGCGTACGCTTCGACAAGGTTCCCGCACCGATCATGCGGACAGAGCCATGCACCGTCTCTTCCATCAGGTCGAAGGCATCGTGAACATGGCCCGACAGCACGGCCAGCACGGGCCGCTTCGCCAACTCTGTCAGCGCCTTCAACCCGTTCTTCGTCAGCGCGGTCCCCTGCGTGCCGACTTCGCGCAAAGGATGGTGCACCGCGACCAGCGCCTGAGTGCCCGGGGGCAGCGCGTCGATCGCATCGAGGCATTTCTTCAGTGCACGGTCCGTTACCCAGCCCTTCGACCAGTTAAGGCGCGGCTGCGCCCGAACCGCGGTTTTCAGCGGAATGATGGCGATGCCCGGCAGGTCGATTTCCTTCTCGACCATGTCCTGCATTCCTTCGAACCGGCGATAGGGATCGAAGAACCGTTCAATGGGGTTGAAATAGGGCATGTCGTGATTGCCCACTTCGACCGTCACCGGAACGCCCAGACCGGTGATCCAGCGGGTGGCCGCAGCAAATTCGGAATGGCGCGCCCGCATCGTAAGGTCGCCGGTGATGGCGACCGCGGCGGGCTGGCGCTCCGCAATTTCGCGCTTCACCCAGTCGAGGGCCTCGTTGTCCTCCAGTCCGAAATGGATGTCGGACAGGTGGAACAGCAATGTCGTATCGGTCGGTCGGGTCATTCAGGCTTTCCAAGCAGGGCGACGCCGAGCGGGGCAAGGACAAATGTCTCCTCGCCTCCTCCATCGAAGCGTTCTCCGTCTATCATCAGTTCTATGGGAGCGTTTTCGGTGGACCGCAGCACGACCTCCGCTTCGCATCCCAGCACGTCGTGCGGGCCGGTACGGAAATCATGGCCGAGGATCGCAGCGCCCTGCGCCACGAATTCTGACAGGCTTTCGATGCGATACGCCTGGACCGTCATACCTTCGTTACCGGGTGACAGGCGAACCCCGGCATAGCCGCGCTCCCGCCCGATCTCGCGTCCGGCCGCGAATGCGCGGACCAGCGGGCCGTCGCGGCTGGTGGTAATGGCTTCCATCGATTTCGTGATGGTATCCGCGACATCCCAGTCACGCATTTCCTCCCGCACATCGGCCCACAGGGCGCCGGGCCCGCCCAGTATCTCCGACAAGGCGATCCAGTCTCGCCCCTTGATGCAGTCGAGGGCGACGGGCCCCAGGGCCCCGCGCCCCAGCGCGGCGATGATGGCAGGTGTTTCCACGTCGTCGAACAGCCTGTTGCACAACAGGTTCGCCGTGCCGCCCGGCAGGGGCAGGACTTCGCCGTCCCAGCCGTCAAGCGAGCGGATGACGGAATTCAGGGTCCCGTCCCCGCCATGCACGACCAGGCGGCCGACACGAGCAGCATCGAGCCGGGCGATTTCCGGCAGCTCTTCCGAAGAGCAATCGAAGGTGCGGGACACAGGCGAACCGGCCTCGGCCAGCAAGGATTGCAGTTCGCGTTCCAGCCCCTGGGTGTGACTGCCGCTCTTGCAGTTCAAGATCAGCCAGGTGCGCGGGCTTTGGTCCATGCCGGGATAGCGTTCGAGACCGCCAACACGTTCCCGTTCTTTCCCCTTCCCGTCAGACCCTTCTCGTCAGACCCTTCTCGTCAGACCCTTCTCGTCAGACCCTTCTCGTCAGGATCAGCCAGCCTGCGATACCGTTCAATGCCGTATAGCCGAGATAGCCCCAGGCCAGACCCGGCCAGCCATTGGCTGCCAGCAGGAGCGCTGCGAGCAGGACGAGGAATTCGAAGGCGAGGGTTATCCGCCCGCCCATCATGTGCACGAACCACGGCACCTGCCCGATCAGCGGATGTCCGCTTTCCAGCACGGCCTTGTGAACGGCAAAATTGCCGATGCCGAGCAGGAAGATCATCAGGATGGCCATCGCCGTCACTGTGCCACCTCGCCCGTCGATTGCAATCCGGCCTTCGTCCGGTGGTTTCTGACACCCGTCGGATGGCCGCAGCGCCAGTCGATACCGGCAGCGCGAAGGTCGAGAACACCGCGCTTCACCGCCCTTGCAGGCGTAGAAACGATCGGGCGGGAAGTTCCTGTTCATCCCCCCGAACCCTTCGCAACAGGGACCCGCACGACAGGAGAGAGACCATGAAAACCCTTGCATTCGGCATTGCCGCCATAGCCACCGCCCTCGCCGCCCCGGCAAGCGCGGAAACGATCGAGGTGCGCACTGCCGATCTCGATCTCGGCACCGTGCAGGGCCAGCGAACGCTGGATGCCCGCATCCACTCAGCCGCACGAAAGGTTTGCAAGGTCAGCTCCGCCCATGCCGGCGGACCGATGAAGGCGGGCGAGGCCATGCGCTGCGTCGATCGCGCCGAAGCGAGTGCCGTGCGCGCCTTCGCCTCCGCGCGGGCTGGCGGGATCCGCGGCGGCTGATCGGCCAAACTGGCGGGGTCCCCTTGCCGGGACCCTTGCGACCCGGGCCGGACGCAGTCCCCGGCCCGGGTTTTTTGTGCCTTGGTGCCGGGAGAGCAGCGAAATCGCGCTGGCGCGCGAGGCGGACTATCGGCCTGCCATCGCCTTCACCTTGGACAGATAGGTCCGCCCAATCCTGAGCGCCTCGCCGTTTTCCAGCTCTGCCGACCACACGCCCAGCCCGTCGTGCCGCAGGCCGCGAATATTGTCGCGGCGCAGGATGGTGGAGCGATGGATGCGGATGAACTGCGCAGGATCGAGCTTTTTCTCCAGCCCGGCAATCGTCTGCAGCAGCAGGTAGGAGCGATCCCCGACATGCAGGCGGACGTAATCGCGCTCCGCATCGACACGGTCGACCTGCGAGGTTTCGAGCCGGATCAGTTCCGAGCGGTGGGGAACCCACAGCTCCTTCAACCACTTGCTTCCGGCATCCTCGCGCAGCGATCCGCGGCGCTCTACGGAGCGGTCGATCGCCCGGGAAAGCCGGTCTTTCGCGACAGGCTTCAACACGTAGTCCACGGCGTCGCAATCGAAGGCCTCGACGGCGAAATTGCCATGCGCGGTGACGAATATCACGGCCGGTCCCGCGCCGTCGTCGCCCGCCATCCCCGCCAGTTTGCGCGCCACTTCCAGTCCGTCCATGCCGGGCATCGTCATGTCGAGCAGCACGAGATCGGGGCGAAGGGCCTTTGCCAGCCGGAGCGCGGCTTCGCCGTCATTGGCCGTGCCCACCACCGACAGGCTGCCGAGCTTCGCACAGATGACCTGCATCCGTTCGACCGCCAGCGGCTCGTCGTCCACGATCAGGGTCCGCATCGGTTCGTCCGTGTCGGCGGACGGCGCGGTCTGGCTTTCCGGTTTCGTCATGCGCAATCCTTCGGCAGAATGATCTGGGTAACATAGCCGGGACCGTCCTCGCGCGCGCCGGAGGTCACGGCAACTCCGTCGCCGAAGCGTGCTTTCAGCCGGTCGCGGACATTGGTCAGGCCGATGCCGAAACCGTGGGCGACGCGTTCCGGAACGCCCGCCCCGTTATCCGCGACGCGAATGACGATGGTCTCGCCCTCTTCCCGTGCGGAGACGGCGATGGTGACGTTCGCCTTGCTCGGCGCGACCGCGTATTTCACGCTGTTCTCGACCAGCGGCTGCAGGATCATGCCCGGAACGCGGCAGTCGGCGAGATGCCCGGGCAGGTCGAACCGCGTGGTCAGCCGCTCTGGGAAGCGCGCTTCCTCGATCTCGAGATAATGCTGCTGGAGCGCGAATTCGTCCGCCAGCGGGACGTCGGCAATCGTGTCTTCGGCCAGGCTGTGGCGGTAGAAATTGCTCATCGCCTGGATCATTTCCTCGGCACGTTCCGTGCGCCCCGTCATGACCAGCGACGACAGGGAATTGAGCGTGTTGAACAGGAAATGCGGATTGACCTGATAGCGCAGCGACCGAAGCTCCGCTGCCTTTGCCGCGCGGCGAAACTCTCCCTCGCGCCGCTCTGCCACCTGTGCCTGCGCCCCGGCCAGCAGCGCGAGGTAGAGCGATGCCCAGGCGATCAGCAGGAAGTAGCGGCCAAGCGCGATATCGCTGATCTGCCGCCACTTGTCGAAACCGCTGGGCGCACGCTGCAGCGTCACCGTCACCACGCCGCGCCCGTCGCTGCCGCCGGTATCGGGATCGTCCACTTCCCCCGCCACGCCCGGTATGTCGATCAGAACGTTGCCCGCCTCGTCCCGGCGCAGCTTCACACCCTCGCGCTCGCCGACCTTCTGGACGATCTTCCCCTCCAGGTCGGCAAAGACCATCTGGTTGATCTGGGCGATCAGGATCGAGGCCGGTAGCGCGGCGAGGACGGTGACGCCGACTTTCCAGCCGATCGAGCGATCGTCGACCAGCCGCAAGACAAGCCACAGTCCCGCGGTCACGGCCACGCCTGCCAGGCTGACCACGCCGCGCCGCCA
The DNA here is from genome assembly GCA_027941995.1 of Erythrobacteraceae bacterium WH01K. Taxonomy (NCBI): domain Bacteria; kingdom Pseudomonadati; phylum Pseudomonadota; class Alphaproteobacteria; order Sphingomonadales; family Erythrobacteraceae; species Erythrobacteraceae bacterium WH01K. The sequence goes on from CP115966.1 coordinate 345,487, forward strand.
CAGCATTTCGTGCTGCAGTTCGAGGCCGAGGATCGATCCCCTGAGTGTCGTCAGCAGGAAATAGAACAGCCACAGCCCCACCATCGTCGCCAAGACGAGGCGGAATGGCAGGCGGGCCGTCTGGCCATCCGGATCGGAACGCAGGGCAAGCATGGCCTGATCCTACGCCCATACAGGGCAGGCGCGCCAGCACCGCTGGTCGAAAGGCCAGCGCCCTTCGTCGAGCGCACGGCCCTGCGAGGGATCAGCCTGTGGGCAGCAGGTTTTCCTTCGCGATACGCTCTTTCCACTGCGCCGGGGCCAGCGTGTGGACGTTGTTGCCATCGCTATCGACCGCGACCGTGACGGGCATGTCCTTCACCGTGAATTCGTAGATCGCTTCCATGCCCAGATCCTCGAACCCGACGACGCGCGATTCCTTGATTGCACGGCTGACAAGATAGGCCGCGCCGCCCGTCGCCATGAGATAGGCGACCTTGTAACGGCTGATGACTTCGACCGCGTCATGACCGCGTTCGGCCTTCCCGATCATGGCCAGCAGGCCGAGATCGAGCATCATCTCGGTGAACTTGTCCATCCGGGTGGCGGTGGTCGGACCGGCGGGGCCGACGACTTCGCCCATGACCGGATCGACAGGGCCGACGTAATAGATGGCGCGGCCCCTGAAATCGACGGGCAACTCCTCGCCCTTGTCCAGCATATCCTGGATCCTCTTGTGCGCCGCGTCGCGGCCCGTCAGCATCCGGCCCGACAGCAGCAGGCGATCGCCGTGCTTCCAGCTGTTCACCTCTTCCTGCGTCAGCGAATCGAGATCGACCCGGCGTGCGGAGGAATCGGGTTGCCAGTTGACCTTCGGCCAGTCGTCGAGGTTCGGCTTCTCGAGATAGCTCGGGCCGCTCCCGTCGAGGGTGAAATGCGCGTGGCGCGTCGCCGCGCAATTGGGAATCATCGCCACCGGCTTGCCGGCCGCATGGCAGGGCCAGTCATGGATTTTCACGTCGAGCACGGTGGACAGGCCGCCCAGTCCCTGCGCCCCGACGCCCTGTGCATTGACCGCATCGAAGATGTCGATCCGCAGTTGCTCGATATCGGTCTGAGCGCCGCGCTCTTTCAGCTGGCCCATGTCGATCGGATCCATCAGGCTTTCCTTGGCGAGCTGCATGCAGCGCTCTGCCGTACCGCCGATACCGATGCCCAGCATTCCCGGCGGACACCAGCCCGCCCCCATGGACGGGATCTGCTCGACCACCCAGTCGACGATATTGTCGCTCGGGTTCATCATCTTGAACTTCGACTTGTTCTCGCTGCCGCCGCCCTTGGCTGCGACGTCGATCGATACCGTATTGCCGGGCACCATCTCGACATTCAGGACGCAGGGCGTGTTGTCCCGCGTGTTGCGGCGGGTGAAGGCAGGATCGGCCAGGATCGAGGCGCGCAGCTTGTTCTCGGAATGGTTGTAGGCCTGCCGCACGCCTTCATCGACGACCTCCTGCAACGACCGGTCGCTCGCCAGCCGGCAATCCTGCCCCCATTTGACGAACACGTTCACGATGCCGGTGTCCTGGCAGATCGGGCGATGCCCCTCCGCGCACATCCGGCTGTTGGTCAGGATCTGCGCGATGGCGTCCTTCGCCGCTTCGCCCTGCTCCGCCTCGTAGGCCTCGCCCAGCGCGCGGATGTAATCCATCGGGTGGTAATAGGAGATATACTGGAGCGCATCGCAGACGCTTTCGATCAGATCGTCTTCGGTGATGGTAATCATGTCGCTCATCGACGCTGTGCTCCTGTCAGTCGAACCGGGCTCCCCCTTAGTCCGACAGTCCCTAAAGGGTCAAAACGATTGGCACGATTGTCGCCTGCCAAACATCGCGCCATGTTCGGTCCCGACTGGCGCAATGGTGGCAAAACGGTGGCAGCTTTGCGTGTTTGCGCCTATGGCATTGACCTGCTGTGTTGTTATTGTAATACACCCATAGAGGTTTTATGGATTTCCAGACCGCCCGCAGGGCCATGATCGACAGTCAACTGCGCACCAGCGGCGTCAACGAACCCTTCGTTCTCGAACGCATGGGCACCGTCCCGCGCGAGGATTTCGTGCCCGAGAGTGCGCGCAGCACGGCCTATATGGACCGCGCCCTGCCGCTGGGCGACGGCCGCTTCCTCGCCTCCCCCGTCTCGCATGGGCGGATGCTGGCAGAGGCGCATCCCCGCCCGGGCGAGCGCGTACTGGTGGTCGAGAACGGCAATGGATACCTCGCCGAACTGGTTCGTCCTGTCGCTGCGTCGGTCGATACGGTCGATGCGGACGCCGTCGCCGCCAACAAGACAAAGGCGAAGGATTACGATCTCGTGCTGGTCGACGGCGCGATCGAGGAACCGTCCAAAGCGCTGGTGAAATGCGTCGCAGCCAATGGCCGGATCGTCACCGGCCTGATCGAACGGGGCGTGCCGCGCCTTGCCGTGGGACGCCGGACCGGCGACCGGCTGGCGTTCGATACCGTGGCGGACACCAGCCTGCCCGCGCTCGGCGGTTTTGCACGCAAGAAGGAATGGAGCTTCTGATCATGCCGGGGAGGGTTTCGATCAAGCCACTGCTTCTGGGCAGCGCACTGGGTTGCATGGCCATGGCCACCCCCGCCCATGCCGACACGCTGCGCGAAGCGTTGGCACAGGCTTACGAGACCAACCCCGTCCTGCAGGCGGCCCGGGCCCAGCAGCGGGCGACCGATGAAACCATTGCAGTGGAAAGGGCCGCAGGCCGGCCCAATGCATCGGTTGCAGGCACGTATATCGAGTTCCTGAAAACCTCGGGCAACAGTTTCACGGCCCCCGACCGCACATTGCAGGTCGGCCCGGATCTTTCCGTTCCGGTCTATCAGGGCGGCGCGGTGAAGAACGCGATTCGGGCGGCCGACGAACGGATCGAGGCGGGACGAGCCGACCTTCGCGGGACCGAGAGCGCGATTTTCAGCCAGGTGGTCGCGGCCTATATGGACGTTCTCCAGGCAGAGGCTCTGGTCGGCCTGAACGTGAACCAGGTGCAGGTGCTTTCGACCAATGTCGAGGCGACCGGTGACCGGTTCGAGATCGGCGACCTCACCCGGACCGACGTCGCGCAGTCCCAGTCCCGCCTGGCCCTGGCGGAAGGCGACCTGCAAAGCGCGCGCTCCAACCTCATCGGTGCGCGCGAGACCTATATCCGGCTGGTGGGCGAATACCCCACCAATCTGGAGCCGCCGCCGCCGCTTCCCAACCTGCCGGACAGCCCCAATACCGCCGTGGACGTCGCGCTGGAGCGCAATCCCGACCTTATCGCCGCGCGCGAACGGGCCGACGCCGCCGGTTACGATGTCCGCGTCGCTGGATCGAACCGCCTGCCGCGCGTCAACGTCTTTACAGGGGCGGACTATTCCAACTTCTTCGGCTCGCTGGGCGGACCGACCTCGGCCCAGTTCGCGCAGTCTGAACTGACGGCCAATGCCGGGGTCCAGTTCACAATCCCGATCTATCAGGGCGGCCGCCCCGCTGCGCTGCGGCGGCAGGCACAGGCCCGCGAAGGTGCGGCGCTGGAACAGGTCATCGCGGCAGAGCGCGACGTCATCGCGCAGGTCCGCGCCTCCTTCGCCAGCTACCGCGCGGCCCTGTCGATCATCGATTCGTCGCGCACCGCCGTGTCGGCAGCGGAACTCAGCCTCGAAGGCGTGCGCGCGGAAAACTCGATCGGCAATCGCACGGTGCTGGACGTTCTGAACGCGGAACAGGAACTGCTTGTCGCCCGGGTCCAGCTCGTGACGGCGCGCCGCAACGCCTATGTTGCCGGCTTCTCCCTGCTGGCCGCGATGGGCCTGGCAGAGGCGCGCGATCTCGGCCTGGATGGCGGAACGCTGTACGATCCGCTGGTCAATTACGACCGCGTGTCGGGGCAATGGTGGGACTGGCAGCGCGACCCGGACCCGGTGCCCGTCTCGACACGCACCGTTGACATCCCCGCCGCCAATGCGACACTCCCCGCCGACACGCAGCCGGACGACCCGGCAGAAATTACGTCCGGCGTTCTGGGGGAATAGGGCATGGCACAGCCGAACGAGGCATCGGTCGAAGAGATCCTCGAATCGATCAAGAAGGTCATCGCGCGTGACAACCGCTCGATCGCGGCAGAGGCCCGGATGCGCCGTGAACGAGCCGCCAAGGTCGAGGACACGCCCGAACCCGCCGCCCCGGAAGAGGCGGAGGAAGTCCTCGATCTGGACGAATCGGCCATGGTTGCGGACACGGACGGCGATTCGCTGGTAGGTTCGGAAGATGTCGAACCGACGGGCGATGCGTTCGGCGAAGACCACGACCAGGACGACGATGACAGCGACGACGAGCGTTCGCCGCTGCTGAACGACAGCGTCTCGGACGCCATGCGCAGCAATCTCGCCGCATTGGCCATGCTCGCCCAGCCGCCTGCCGCCCCGCAAATCGTGCGCAGCGGGGAAACCTCGCTCGAAGGCATGGTGCGCGAGATGCTTCGCCCGATGCTGGCCGAATGGCTGGACGAGAACCTGCCCCCGATGGTCGAACGCATGGTGCAGAGCGAAATCAGCCGGATTGCCGGCAAGAAACGGTAACGCGCGTCAGGCGCCTGCACCGGCAGGCTGGCAAAAGGCTTGCAGGCATCGGCACTTGCGATAGACCGGCCTGCATGACCACATCCCTTCTCCGCCGTAGCGCCGCAGGCCTCGCGCTTGCGGCAGCGCTGACGACCACCGCCCCCGTTCTTGCGCAGGACACGCGCGCGATGCAGGCGGAGGATCTCGTAACCATGCCCCGGGTCGGGGCGCCCAGCGCCATGCCGGGCGGCCGGTTCGCGCTTGTCCCGGTCACCGAAACCGACCCCGAGACGTTCAAGCGAACCCGCCGCTATTCCGTGATCGACCTGCAGGGCGATAATCCGCATGTTTCGCCGATCGCCCTGCCAGATGGGGCCGCTTCGGTGCAGATGGGCGGCGACGGGGCGCTGTATTTCCTGAAAGCCGCAAGCTCGGCGGAAGACGGTGCCTCTGCGGAAGATCGCGCATCGGCGCCTTCGGCCATGCAGCTCCATCGCGCCGTCTTGGGTGAGGATGGAAAGCCCGGGCCGGCAGTGCAGCTGACGCGCTTCCTGAACGACATCGACGATTACAAGCTGTCGGCGGACGCGCGCGGCGTGGTCTTCGTCTCCCGCCTCGACCGCCGATGCACCGACCTCGATTGCACGCTGGATACGCCCAGCCGCGAGAGTTCGGACATCGGTACGGGCAGGCTCTACCGCGACGAAGACGGCTTCGTGCGCCACTGGGACCAGTGGGAGACGCCGGGCCATTACAATCGCGCCTTCGCCTACGAACTGGGTTCGGCAGGCGTATCGAATCCCGTCGCGCTCGATGGACCGGCAGGGGGCGAAAACGCGCTGGTCGGTGATACGCCCACCCAGCCATTCGGCGGGACGGAAGACATCGCGTTCAGCGCCGACCATGCCGATGTCTTCTTCACTGCCCGCAAGTCGGACGCGGCGGAGCCGACCTCCACCGATACCGACATCTACCGCATCACGCTCGGGGAAGGTGCAACTCCGGTAAACCTGACCGATGCCAACCGGGCCGCCGACGCCCTGCCCAGCCCGTCGCCTGACGGGAAATGGCTGGCCTATGCAGCGATGGCGCGGCCCGGTTACGAATCGGATCGCATGGTCATCCAGCTGCGCGATCTTGCCACTGGCGAAACCCGCGCCCTGACCCAAGATTTCGACCGCAGCTTCCACTCGCTCGCCTGGACGCCCGATTCGCGCTGGATCATCGCCACCGCGCAGGATGTGCTGGACAGCCCTGCCTTCCGCATCGATCCCATGACCGGATCGGTCGAGCGGCTGGACCTGATGCCCGGAAACGAGGCGCATCTGGGCAGCATCGTTCCACTCGGCGGTGGGCGGCTGCTGTTCACGCGCGATTCGATTGCCGCTCCTGCCGAGGTTTACCTGTCGGACAACTGGCAGGAAGCGCGCGCGGTCACCGGCGTGGCTACCGATCGCATCGCCGCGCTCGATCCGGTCCTCACGCAGCGCTTTTCCTTTGCCGGGGCCGGCGGCGACACGGTCTGGGGTCAGATTACAAAGCCCACCGCGCATGACGGCCGACTGCCCGCAATTCTCTACATCCATGGCGGACCGCAAGGATCGTTCAACGATGGCTGGTCCAGCCGCTGGAACCCGCGTGTCCTGGCCAGCCAGGGCTATGCCGTCATCTCCGTCGATTTCCATGGAAGCACGGGTTACGGGCAGGCCTTCACCGACAGTATCAACCGCGACTGGGGCGGCAAGCCGCTGGAGGACCTGCAAAAGGGCCTGGCCGCGGCGCTGGAGCAGGACAGCCAGATCGACGGCAGCCGCGCCTGCGCCATGGGCGCCAGCTATGGCGGCTACATGGTCAACTGGATCGCGGGCAACTGGCCGGACCGGTTCGATTGCCTGATCCAGCATGACGGCCTGTTCGACATGCGGATGTTCTATTACACGACAGAGGAATTGTGGTTTCCGCGCTGGGAATTCGGCGGCAGCTATACGCAAGCGCGCGAGACCTATGAACGCTGGAACCCGGTCAACCATGTCGAGAGCTGGCGCACCCCGATGCTGGTCATCGCCGGAGAGCGCGACTTCCGGATCCCCTATACGCAGGGCCTGGCCAGCTTCACCGCGCTGCAGGAACAGGGGGTGGAGGCGGAACTGCTGGTCTTCCCGGACGAGAACCACTGGGTCCTTGGTGCCGGCAATTCTCTGCAATGGCACCGCACCGTGTTCGGCTGGCTTGATCGCTGGCTGAAGCAGGAGCCGCAGGCGGATTCCGAATGAGCAAGGGCAAGATCGAGAAGGCGCAGAAGGCCTATGTGAAGATCGGGGCCGACACGATCGAGCGCCATATCTTCCTGTGCGCGATATCCGAGAAACAGAAATGCTGTTCGCGCGATGAAGGCGAAAAAGCTTGGAAATACCTTAAGAAGAGGATGAAGGAGCTTCGCCTCACGGGCCGCGGCGGCACGGTCCAGCGCACGAAGGCGGATTGCCTCCAGCTATGCGCCGCGGGGCCGATCGCGGTCGTCCAGCCGGGCAATGTCTGGTACCACTCATGCGACGAAGCCGTACTGGAACGCATCATCCAGGAACATCTTATCGGCGGCAATCCGGTGGAGGATTTCCGGCTGACCGTCCCGCCCGGCGAAGCCGGCTAGTCGCGGCGGCGCTCGTCCTCGATCCGGTCGTCGATCGATGCATCGTGGCCCGTGCCATTGGAGAGGAACACCAGCCCCATCAGCGCGCTGGTCAGTAGCATCGACAGGCCGATCCCCAGCGCGACCGCAATGTAGAAATGCACCGATTCGACGCCTTCCCGAAGGTAGAGCAGGGCCACCGCGATGCCCACGACGCCCACGGTGATCATCAGCATGAACCGCATCAGCCGCCGGTAACGGGCCCAGGCAAAGGCAGCCTTTTCCGGGTCTTCGAGCGGTGATTTGGGCGTCATGCGGACTGGTTCCTCATCGTGGCGGTTTCGGCCTTGCATCCGGATTCGCCATCTGCGCAGCTTCGTGGCATCTTCTCTTCCGGAGGGAAAGGAGGCGCCAATGCTTATCGAAGGGATTACCGCGCAGCGCGAGGCAGGCGATATCCTGACTTGCGAAGCAAGGCTACCTGTCCGGGAGGCGGTAGCGATGCTGGCAGGCAAGCGGATCGGTGCCCTGCCCGTGGTCGAGGATGGCAGGGTGCTGGGCATCTTCTCCGAACGCGACGTCATCTACCGCCTGGCCGACGAGGGCGAGGCCTGCCTGGCGCGTCCCGTAGGCGAGGTTATGACATCGCCGGCCATCACCATCACCTCGCGCGACCGGATCGACGATGCCCTCGCCCTGATGAGCAGGCGCCGGATCCGTCACCTGCCGGTGGTCGATGACGGGCGCTTCGTCGGCTTTGTGTCGATCGGCGATATCGTCAAATCCCGCATCGACGAGGTGGAAAGCGAAGCCGCGACCATGCGGACCTACATCCAGTCCGCCTGACGCAGCTTGAGGACGGGCCCCGCGCGTCCTACATGTGCTTCATGGCCGAGACACAGACCCGCACCCCGATGCTGACCGATGCTGCGGCGAAACGCGTCGCGTGGATTGCCGACAAACAGGGCAAGCCCGCAATCCTGAGGCTTTCGGTCGAGGGCGGCGGTTGCAGCGGGTTCCAGTACAAGTTCGAACTGGCCGACGCGCCCGAGGACGACGACCTGACCAGCCAGACGGCGGAGGCCCGGCTGGTGATCGACCCGGTCAGCCTCGACCTCGTCGCAGGCAGCAGCGTCGATTACGTGGAATCGCTGGGCGGCGCCGCCTTCCGGGTGGAAAATCCGATGGCTGCGGCTGGCTGCGGCTGCGGATCGTCCTTCGGGATTTGAAATTTACCTGAGCCATCGCATCGGGCAAGACACCGCCCATGCGTATTGCGACATTCAACATCAACGGCATCAAGGCCCGTCTTCCCCGCCTGCTCGAATGGCTGGAGGAAACCCGCCCTGCCGTCGCCTGCCTCCAGGAAATCAAGTCTCAGGACGATGGCTTCCCGGCGGAAGAATTCGAGAAGATCGGCTACAAGGCGATCTGGCACGGCCAGAAAAGCTTCAACGGCGTCGCGATCCTGGCGGACGGGACTGCGCCCGAAGAAACCATGCGGGGCCTGCCACCGCTGACGGAAGGCGAGGAACCGGACGAACAGTCGCGCTATCTCGAAGCGGATGTCGCCGGGGTGCGCATTTGCAATCTCTACCTGCCCAACGGGAATCCGCAGCCGGGCCCCAAATTCGATTACAAGCTGCACTGGATGAAGCGCCTGCGCGCCCGGATGCAGGAATTGTGGCGACAGGAATTGCCCACCATCGTGCTGGGCGATTTTAACGTCATACCGGAGGCGAAAGACACGTTTTCGGTGCGCGCCATGGCGGACGATGCGTTGACCCAGCCGGAATCGCGCGATGCCTATAACCACCTGCTCGCCGATGGCTGGACGGACGCGCTGGGAACACTGAACCCTCGCGGAGGCGTCTGGACCTACTGGGATTACCAGCGCGGGGCATGGCAGCGCGATCACGGGTTCCGGATCGACCACTGCCTGTTGTCGCCCGAACTTGCCGACCGGCTGCTTTCGGCCGGCGTCGACAAGGAATATCGAGGCCGCGAAAAGGCAAGCGACCACGCCCCTGTCTGGGTAGAGCTCGCGCCGCAGGACTAGCGCGACGACCGGATGACAAGATGAAAGGCCGCCGACTCCGATGGGAGCCGGCGGCCTTTTTCATCTCCTGCGACCCTGCAGGACGCCGAAATCAGCGATAGAAGATGTGCGTGTTGATCGCCACGCGGCGCGACTTCACCCGGGCCCAGCGCGGGCTCACATACTTTGCATGGAAATAGAGCGAATCCTCGGCTTCGCTGTCCCACAGCCCGCGGTGCGCGATTGTGGCGATCTTCTTGGCCTTCTGCCAGGCGCTGGAGCCGCGCGAGATACGCGGCATGCGGCCGTTCTTCACGAAACTGAACTGCGCGCGCTGGTAGACGACCCCGCAATAGTCGGAAGGAAACTGGTGCGAATCGGCCCGGTTGATGACGACCTGCGCCACGGCCAGCTGACCGTCGATCGGCTCGCCGCGCGATTCGAAATACACGGCACCCGCCAAGCATTCGAGTTCGCGGCTTAGATTGGCCGGGGCATCGATCGATGCGATCATCTCTCGCAGAGACGATGCGGAAGGGGCGGGTTCTTCGGCCGGTTCGGCAGCCGGGGAATCTTCGGTCGATTCTTCGGGAAGCGGCTGGACCACCTCTTCCGTGACGAAGACCGGGACCGTCTCGTCGACGACCGGGGCGGGTGCCTGCACCTGCTCGATTTCGCCGACTTCTGCATTTGCGCCGGAACCTTCGGCGCTGGCAGCGATTAGAACAAAGCCTGCCGCGATGGCGGCAAGGGAAATCTTGTGGGTCTTTCGACTCATTATACCGTCATTTTTGAGCGGTGAACGGACACTGACGCAGGCGGAGACCTGTTTGCGTTATATGCAATTATTTAGGTGGTCTTTTCTGGCCTGCCGGCCGCTCCCCGTCTGCGTGCTATCCCGTGGACCCCAATGTCCATGACGAGACGCCTGCGCTGCTGGAAGCTGGCGGGCAGATACGGGCCCTGACGCTCAAGTCAACTTAACGCGTTCAGAGTTTCGACGAACTGTGCGGGATCAGCGACATCTGCCTCCAGCACCCACAAATCCGGGTCGGAACCATGCCTTTTACGGCAATAGTCCGTAAAATCCTCTTCGTTTTCAACGGCTTTTGGAACAACCGGCGTCCAACGACGCGTGCCGTCCATCTGCGGCATCCTTTCCCAAAGTTGCGCGCTGGACCCGTTTTGCATGGTTAAGAGAAGGATGGTTCCCGCATCGCGTTCCCCTTTGAACAAGACGCTGGCAAACCCGCCCCGCCCTTCGACCAGGCGCCTGATCGCACCGATTTCGACGTGAGCGGGCAGGCGCGAATCGGTCAAGGCCGGTTTCCTGCGGCCGTTTTCACGGCGATTCGTAACCGGGCAGGCCGGAAAGAGGGATGTGCGAGCGCATGAACGTGCCCGTCCCCCGTCCGATTTCGTCGCCCTCGTGATCGATCAGACGGGATTCTGCGACCAGGACGCGGCGGCGGCCGCTCACCCACTTGCCCTCCGCGATGACTTCCCCCTCCTTCACAGGCTTCGTGAAATGCAGGTTGAAGGATGTCGTCAGCAGGAAACGGTCGGTGACGATGGTGTTCGCGGCATAGAAGGCCGCATCGTCCAGCATCTTGAAATAGATCGTCCCGTGGGCCGCGCCCGCCGCGTGATAGGCATCCGGCGTCACATGGAAGACGAGCCGTGCACGCCCCTCCTCTTCTATATGCAGGCGGGACCGGAAAAGGTTGTTGACCGGCGCGGAACTGTAAAGCCGTTCCAGTGCGCGGTAATGCGAGATCGCCCCGGATTCTGCAGGCTTCTCAGGCGGCATGGCGTTCGCTCACATTGGCCATCAGAGCATAAAGCGCGTCGGCATCCGGCGCAGAGAGCAGCAGGTCGCGCACTTCCTCGCTGCGAACCATGCGCGACAGGGCCGCCAGTGCATGAAGGTGGCTGACGCCTGCGTCCACCGGCGAGAAAAGACCCAGGACCAGGCTGACCGGCACTCCGTCCGTCGCATCGAAATCGACCGGCTTTTCCAGCCGCATCAGGCAGGCTCGGGGCCGACGCACCTTGTCCGATCGCCCATGCGGCATGGCGATACCGTTGCCGAACCCAGTGCTGCCCAGCGCTTCGCGCTCCTGCAGAGATTTCAGGAGTTCGTCTGATGTCGGCCCGTCTTCGTCTCCGGATAACAGGCCTGCCACTGCTCGCAGGATATCGTCCTTCGTCGCGGCATCGCTGACGACTACGGTTTCGGGCGATATTCGGTAAAACGCGCTCATCGTCGAAAATCTTGTCTCTGCTGGAAAGGGCCCGCACCATACGCGGCGTGAATGCCGCGCATGGCTGCCGGAAACGGCTGCTCGGGGCCGGCGGGTCAGCCGGGTTCGACCCAGCCCACCGATCCGTCGCGGCGGCGATAGACCATGTTGTGGCGACCGGTTCCAGCATTTTTGAAAAACAGCGCACCCGTATCGCGCAGATCCAGCATCATCACGGCATCGGCAACCGACGCTTCCGGGATGTCGACCTTGGTCTCCGCGACGACGACGGGGGCATCGCCGGCCTCTTCCGTTTCGGGTTCTTCTTCCGCAGGCTCGGGCGAAGCGAAAATGGTGTAGGCCGCCTCTTCCTGCCGCGCGGCATGATCCGCCTGTTCGTGGCGATCCTTCAACCGGCGCTTGTAGCGGCGAAGCTGCTTCTCGATCTTGGCGGCAGCCTTGTCGCAGGCTTGGTGCGCATCATGCGCTTCGGCGTGGCCCTTCAGGATAAGCCCCTGCATCACGTGCAGTACGATGTCGCAGGCAAAGGCGCCCGCCCCGGCCTTGCCGAACGTCACGTGGCTGGAGATGGCCCGGTTGAAATATTTCTCGACCATGCCTTCCATCCTGTCGCGGGCATGATCCTGCAGGGCTGCGCCCGTTTCGACCTGGTGACCGGAAACGCGAATATCCATGGCTCGGCTTCTCCTTTGTTGCGCTCCGAAACCCGCGATCCGGGACTCCGGAGCCGGGGGTTCAATGCGTCCAGAGCGGTTTCTGGATCTTGGCGATGAAGGCGCGGTGGCGGGCAAGTTCTTCCTCGCTGGCCTCGTGCCGGCGGGCCGGACGCGGTTCGCGCCTGGGCCGCACGATCTGCGCCTGCGCCATCTCCGCTTCGTCTGATGCCGCCTCTGCTGCCAGTTCCAGGCCGATCTGGCGGCCGCCCGTCAGTTCGACATAGACCTGCGCCAGGAGTTCCGCATCCAGCAGCGCGCCATGTTTGACGCGGTGGCTGCGGTCGACGCCGAAGCGGGTGCACAGCGCATCAAGCGAAACCTTTGCGCCGGGAAACTTGCGCCGGGCCATTGTCACCGTGTCGACCATGCGGTCCATGCTGACGGGCGCCAGCCCGCATTGTTCCAGCTCGGCATTGAGGAAACCGAAATCGAACGAGGCGTTATGCGCGACCAGCGGCGCATCGCCGATGAATTCCAGAAGCTCTGCCGCGCCGTCGGCAAACAGGGGCTTGTCCGACAGGAACTGGATCGACAGGCCGTGAACCGCCTCCGCCTCTGCCGGCATGTCGCGTTCGGGGTTGTAATAGGCATGGAAACTGGCCCCGGTCTCGACCCGGTTGACCATCTCCACGCAGCCGATTTCAACCATCCGGTCCCCCTTCTTGGGGTCGAGGCCGGTGGTTTCCGTATCGAAGACAATTTCGCGCATGAGTCGTTTATCTATCGGCCCGGTCCGGCCATCTGGCAAGGGGCCGCGGCATGGCCGGCGTGGATCAGGCGGCGGACAGGGTTTCCAGCAGGGCCGCGACGTCGGCCCGCGTGGCGTCCAGCGACTGGCCGGTATCGATGACCGTATCGGCCCGCTCCCGCTTCTGTGCATCTGGAACCTGAAGGGCCAGGATCTTGGCGAACTTGTCTTCCGTCATGCCGGGGCGTGCCAGCACGCGCGACCGCTGCGCCTCGGCAGGCGCAGACACGACCACGACATGATCGACCGCTTCGAATCCGCCTTTCTCGAACAGCAGGGGGATGTCGAAGACCACCACTTTCGCATCGGCGTGATCTTCCATGAAATCGGCGCGGATTGCGGCCACCGCGGGATGGACCAGCAATTCGAGCTGGGCGAGTTTTTCCGCATCGCCGAACACCAGAGTGCCCAGTGCGTCGCGGTCGACCCCGCCGGGACCGGTCGTCCCGGGAAAGGCCGCTTCGATCGCCGGGAGAAGCGCGCCGCCCGGTCCCTGAAGGATGCGAACCTCTGCATCGGCGTCGAAGACAGGCGCACCCAGATCCTCGAACATGGCAGCGACGGTCGATTTGCCCATGCCGATCGATCCGGTCAGCCCGATGATGAGAGGACGATTCACGGGGCAAGCCTTTCACGTAAAGCAGCGTCCGCATCGCGCGGTGCGGGGACGCCGAAGAATTTCTCGAAGGCCGCGGCGGCCTGGCCGATCAGCATGGAGAGGCCGTCTATGGTCTCGAAACCGGCAGCTTCCGCCCCCCCAAGGAACGGTGTTTCGAGCGGATCGGTCACGATGTCGTAGGCAATGGAGCCGGGCGGGGCATGGCTCCAGTCGAAGGGCAGGGGGGGCTGACCCCGCATGCCCAGCGGGGAGGCGTTGACGACGAGATCGCAGCACCCCTCCCGGTCGTCGAAGGCGAAATCGGTCGGCTCGGCGAAATGGGAAAGCGGCGGGGCGTGGTGATCGCCTTCACCTTCACCTTCACCGGCGAGCTCAAGCAGGATGGCCTTCGCCTTGTCCGGATTGCGACCGGCCAGGACAATCGTGAAACCTTCCGCCGCGAGCGCTGTGACGATGGCCCGCGCCGCACCGCCCGTCCCCAGCACCCGAGCCATGCGGAAATAGTGGCGCTCTGCCAGAAGCGGCCGCAGAGGTTCGAGGAAACCGGCGACATCGGTGTTCCAGCCGACCAGTTCTCCGTCCCGCGCACGCGTCACGGTATTCACGGCCCCGACCTTCCTCGCCAGCGGCTCCAGCCGTCCGAGCAAGGGGATGATCGCCTGCTTGTGCGGCATGGTCACATTGCAGCCCAGCCAAGCCGGATCGCTGCGGCGGCTGGCGAGATAGCTTTCCAGCGCATCCGGCGCGACCCGGTGCGACCGGTAATCGGCATCGATCCCGGCCTGTTCCAGCCAGAAGCCGTGAATTATTGGAGATTTCGACTGCGCGATGGGGTCGCCGATGACTTCGGCATAGGGCCTGCTCATTCCGCAATCATCCCGCGTTCGCGCAGCGCGCCCAGTACGGGGAGAAGCGGCATGCCCAACACGGTGAAATGGTCACCGATGATCCGCTCGAACAGGTGCACGCCCATCGCCTCTAACCGGAAAGCGCCTGCGCAGTGCCCGATTTCCGGCCATTCGGCGCCGAGATAGCCTTCGATGAAGTGATCCGACAGCTCCCGCACATGGAGCGTGGCAAGGCTGGGCACGATCCAGTCGATCGCGCCATTCCGGGCGAGGGCCGCTGCGCTGTGCAGATGCATCGGCTTGCCGGAAAAGAAGCGCAAATGGTCCGCCGCCTGTTCGCGGGTCTGCGGCTTGTCGAAGCGCTGTCCGCCGACTTCGACCAGGGAATCGCTGCCCAGCACCCAGGGGGAAGGTTCCTCGGCGGACACCGCCGCAGCCTTCGCGGCGGCCAGCGCCTGCACGATTTCGGCGGGGTCCGCGCCGTCCATTGCGCGCTCCAGCGCCCGCTCGTCGATATCGGCCGGGCGCGAGCGATATTTTATCCCGGCACCATCCAGCATGGCGCGGCGCGAGGCGCTCTTCGAGGCGAGGATCAGGTCCTGTGCGGCGGCTATCGGCATCAGATCGGTTTCTCGTCCGGCTTCACGCGTTTCGTGCGCTCGTTATGGATGCGAATGATGGCCGCGGCCGTTTCCTCGATCGAACGGCGGGTCACGTCGATGACCGGCCAGTTGTTGTCGGAGAAAAGCCGGCGGGCGAACTGCACTTCCTTTTTCACGCGCTCGTTGTCGATATAGGCGGTTTCTTCCCGCTCGTTCAGGGTCAGCAGGCGGTTGCGGCGGATCTGCACCAGCCGTTCGGGCGCGGTCGTCAGGCCGACCACGGTGGGATGTTTCAGGCCATAGAGCGCCGGGGGCGGGGGGCTTTCCACCACCAGCGGGATATTGGCGACCTTGAAGCCGCGATTGGCGAGATAGATGCTGGTCGGCGTTTTGGAGCTACGCGACACGCCTGCCAGCAGGATGTCCGCCTGCTCCCAGTTCTCGTGACCGACCCCGTCGTCATGCGCGATGGTGAACTGGATTGCCTCCACCCGGTCGAAATAGGCTTCGTCCATCCGGTGCTGTCGGCCGGGACGGCCATGCGCCTCCTGCCCCAGCTGCGCTTCCAGCGCCACAGTGACGGAATCGAGCGCATCGACCGCGGGGAGCGACATCTGCCGGCACTTTTCCTCCAGCGCCTTTCGCGTCTGCGCGTTGACCAGCGTATAGAGGACAAGGCCCGGGCTGGCTGCCAGTTCGGGCGCGATCCGGTCGAGATGCGCCTGGCTGCGCACCATGGGCCAGAAATGGCGCACGACATCGGCATTCTCGAACTGGGCGAGGGCGGCCTTGGCGATCATTTCCAGCGTTTCACCGGTGGAATCCGACAACAGGTGGACATGGATACGGGGCAGGGCACGGGCTCCGGTTGGCGGGCGGCTGCGGCCCTGTGGAGAAACACCGGCATAAACCACGGGAGGAAATCGCGGACAAGGCGGGGATGGAATTCTGCCGCCATTGCGAGTCCTTTCCTGCAACCGGTTCTGGACAGGATCGCTGCCTTTCCCACAGTCTGGGGACAACGGGGACAGCTTTCCTTTGACTCAGTTCGCATCACGAGTCGGTCATGGCAGGCAGGACTGGAATCCGGTCGACAAATCGGGCAGTGCGCCGCCATCCCCGTTTTCCACAGGGCCAACAGACTCCAACAGACTCTATAAATATATTGAATTGATTGGATACCAGACCCGATGCCCGGCCTTTTGATCGACACGTTGCGCGGCAAGCGCGGTGAGCAGGTGCCCCTTTGGCTCATGCGGCAGGCAGGACGGTATCTTCCCGAATACCGTGCCCTGCGTAAGGAAAAGGGCGGGTTCCTGGACCTGGTCTATGACAGCGAGGCAGCGTGCGAAGTCACGCTCCAGCCGCTGCGCCGGTTCGGGTTCGACGGGGCGATCCTGTTTTCCGATATCCTGATCGTACCCCACGCGCTGGGGCAGAATCTCGAATTCCTGGCAGGGGAGGGACCGAAACTCTCACCCAAGCTGGTCGATCATGCGCTGGAGAGCCTGCAAGGGGTGCCTGAGCGCTTCGACCCGGTTTACCGGACCGTGGGGCTGGTCAGTGCTGCCCTGGGCCCTGAGACGGGCAATTCGGCGACTATGCTGGGTTT
Organism: Erythrobacteraceae bacterium WH01K; assembly: GCA_027941995.1. Taxonomy (NCBI): domain Bacteria; kingdom Pseudomonadati; phylum Pseudomonadota; class Alphaproteobacteria; order Sphingomonadales; family Erythrobacteraceae; species Erythrobacteraceae bacterium WH01K. The sequence continues at coordinate 362,158 of CP115966.1, forward strand.
TGTCGGCAGCCCCTGGACCGTTGCGACCTACATGGTTGCAGGCGAGGGCAGCCGCGACCAGCATGCAGCGCGCGAAATGGCGTACCGCGATCCGGCAGTGCTGGGGGCAATCGTCGATGCCATCGTGGGAAGCTCCATCACCTACCTCTCCGGACAGATCGAGGCCGGGGCGGAGGCGGTGCAATTGTTCGACAGCTGGGCGGGCAGCCTCGCCCCCGACCAGTTCGAGCGCTGGGTCATCGCTCCCAACGCCCGCATCGTGTCTGCACTGAAGGATCGTCATCCGGATACCCCGATCATCGGTTTTCCGAAGGGTTCGGGCGAGAAGCTTCCCGCCTATGTCCGCGAAACCGGGGTCGATGCCATCGGCCTCGATGAGACGGTCGATCCGGCCTGGGCTCACTCGGTGCTGCCGGCAGGCATGCCGGTGCAGGGCAATCTCGATCCGCTGATCCTGATGAGCTCGCCCGAAGAAATCGCCGCGCGGGCCACCACCATCCTGGAAACCTTTCGCGATCGTCCCCATGTCTTCAATCTGGGCCACGGCATCGGACAGTTCACGCCCATTGCCAATGTCGAGGCGCTGGTCGCCGCGGTTCGCGGCTGGCAGGGGTGACGGAAGGGCTTCGAACGCCTAGATCGGGACCATGCAGGACATTCTCGCAACGCTGTATTTCTGGCTGAAGGCCGGGCACATCATCTTCGTCATCTTCTGGATGGCGGGCCTGTTCATCCTGCCGCGCCAGATGCTTTACATGTACCCGAGCGCGCCGGGTTCGGACGAAGAAGCCCTGTGGGCGCAGCGCACGCGCACCCTTTCCAGAGTTATCCTGATCCCCAGCATCATCGTGGTCTGGGCGCTGGGCCTGCTGCTGATGACCACGATCGGCGCGCACACGCAGGGCTGGTTCCATGCAAAGCTGCTGCTGGTGCTGGTCCTGTCGGGCTATCACGGGTTCATGAGTGCCAAGGCAAAGGCCATGGCGCGGGGCGAGAGGCCGCTGAGCGAGAAAGCCCTGCGTTTGTGGGGCGAGCTGCCTGCCATCATCACGATCCTGGTGGTCGTGCTGGTCATCGTGAAGCCGTTCTGACCCAATGACCGCAGGCGGCGTGCGAGGTGCCTGCGGCACGCAATCTCTCGATTGACGCGCCGACGACGCGCGCCTAATCGCAACACATCAACCGGCATACGGTAACCGCGGCTTCCTGGCCCGGGACCGCTTCCCGCTTTCTCCAAGCCCGATGGAAGTGCCGGCGTTACCCCCAGATGGAATACCACACATGCATCTCAAGGATTTGAAACTCAAAGCGCCGGCCGATCTCGTCCAGATGGCCGAGGAACTCGGTGTCGAGGCCGCCGGCACGATGCGGCGGCAGGACCTGATGTTCTGCATCCTGCGCGAACTCGCGGAAGACGAGGAATACGACGAGAAGATCATGGGCATCGGCACCATCGAGGTGCTGCAGGACGGCTTCGGTTTCCTGCGCAGCCCCGAGGCGAATTATCTCGCCGGTCCGGACGACATCTACGTCTCGCCCAATCAGGTCCGCAAGATGGGCCTGCGCACCGGCGACACGGTCGAAGGCGAAATCCGCGCGCCGAAGGAAGGCGAACGCTATTTCGCGCTGACGAAGCTGACTTCGGTCAATTTCGAGGATCCGGACCAGGTTCGCCTGCGGACCAATTTCGACAACCTGACCCCGCTCTACCCTGAGCAGAAGCTGTCGCTCGACACGCTCGATCCCACGGTCGCGGACAAGAGCGCGCGGGTCATCGATATCATCTCGCCGCAGGGCAAGGGCCAGCGCGCGCTGATCGTCGCTCCGCCGCGCACCGGTAAGACCGTGCTGCTGCAGAACATTGCGAAGGCGATCACCGACAACCACCCCGAGGTGTTCCTGCTCGTCCTGCTGGTCGACGAACGCCCCGAAGAAGTCACAGACATGCAGCGCAGCGTGAACGGCGAGGTCATTTCCTCGACCTTCGACGAACCTGCCACGCGCCACGTGCAGGTTGCCGAAATGGTGATCGAGAAGGCGAAACGCCTGGTCGAGCACAAGCGCGACGTCGTGATCCTCCTCGATTCCATCACGCGTCTCGGCCGCGCCTACAACACCGTCGTGCCCAGCTCCGGCAAGGTGCTGACGGGCGGTGTCGATGCCAACGCCCTGCAACGCCCCAAGCGTTTCTTCGGCGCGGCGCGCAACATCGAGGAGGGCGGTTCGCTGTCCATCATCGCCACCGCGCTGATTGATACCGGCAGCCGCATGGACGAGGTCATCTTCGAAGAGTTCAAGGGGACGGGCAACAGCGAAATCGTGCTCGACCGCAAGGTTGCCGACAAGCGTATCTTCCCGGCTCTCGACGTCGGCAAGTCCGGTACCCGCAAGGAAGAACTGCTGGTCGAGAAGGACAAGCTGTCCAAGATGTGGGTCCTGCGCCGTATCCTGATGCAGATGGGCACGGTCGACGCGATGGAATTCCTCCTCGACAAGATGAAGGATTCCAAGACCAACGAAGACTTCTTCGACACGATGAACCAGTAATCCGGGTTCCCCGCCGAGGGGTTTTGCGAAGGAATAGCAGGGACTTATGGAACGTCTCGTCTATGTCAGCGAAGCATCGGACAATACGGGTACGCAGGATGTGTTCGCCATTGTCGAGGCATCGGCGCGAAACAATGCAACGCTCGACCTGACCGGCTTCCTCCTGTTCGAGGACAATCGGTTTCTCCAGCTTCTCGAAGGTCCTTCGGGCAATATCGATATGATAATGGCGCGGATTAAGGACGATCCGCGCCATCATTCGCTGCACATTGCGGAGCGCCGCGACGCGGTCGAGCGATGGTTTCCCAACTGGAAGATGAAGCAGCTGATTTCCTTCAATTCTCCGCCTGCAATGGAAGAATTGCGGGTAATCCTGAAATCGAAGGAAGGCGGAGAGCGGGTTCAGGCGATACTCGACGATTTCCTGAAGGTCCGACCTGCCAATTAAGGCGCGCGGTCGGCCTGAAGCTGCGCCGCCATTTTCTCCCAGACCTTGTTTACCGCCTTCAACGGGCGGATCATGACCTTGAAATCCGCGATCTTCCCGTCGTCGTCGAAGCGGATCAGATCGATGCCGTTTATGTGGATGTCGTCCATCGTGCAGGCGAATTCGAGCATCACGTCCTGTCCGTCGACCAGTTCGCGCTCATATCGGAAATCATTGGCGCCCAGCGTCGCCGCAGCCGCCGAGAGATAGGCAACCACCAGCTCGCGCCCCTCCTGGGGGGTGTGGACCACGGGTGAGTGAAACACGGCATCTTCGTGCACGAGGCGGGCGAGGCGCTCGGGATCGGGCGAGGTCGCCAGCTGATGCCATTCTGCTAGACCCTGCTGGGTGGTGTTCATGAAGCTCTCCGGAAACTGTCGGCGCGTGCGGCGCGCCAGTGATGGCCGATCGGGGTCGCATCGGGATCATCGACCAATGCACCGGGTTCGATAAAGGAATAGATGCGGTCGATCGCATCGGACCGCGCACCGTTGACGCGTTCCCGCATATCGCGCGGGGCGATGTCCCACGGGCTCTGCAGCCCCATGGCCACCGTTATTTCCCGCAGCGAATGCAGGGTCTGGCGCTGGAAACGGGCAACGCGCGGGGCCTTGTCCTCCACCACCAGACCGCGCTGGCGCCAGGCCACCTGGGTCGCAACGCCGGTCGGGCAGTGCCCCGTATGGCATTCCATCGACTGCACGCATCCCAGCGAGAACATGAAGGGGCGTGCCGCATTGCACCAGTCGGCCCCGATGGCGAAGGATTTGGCCATCTGCGCACCCGAATGGATTTTCCCGGCCGCGGCGATCTTCACGCGGTCCTTGAAGCCCGTGCCGACCAGCATGTTGCGGATCCAGATCTGCCCTTCGCGCAGCGGCATACCGACGCTGTTCGACAGTTCGAGCGGGGCAGCGCCAGTCCCGCCCTCCGCGCCGTCGACCGTGATGAAATCGGGGTGCAGGCCCGTTTCCAGCATGGCCTTGCCGATAGCCATGATCTCGTGGGGCTGGCCCACGCACAGCTTGATACCGACCGGTTTGCCGCCGGACATGTCCCGCAACTGCGTCAACCATTCCAGCATCTCGATCGGTGTCGAGAATGCCGAATGCGCTGCGGGAGATGTAACGGTTTCGCCCACGGGCACGCCGCGCGCCTCGGCGATTTCCTGCGTCACCTTCTCACCCGGCAGAACGCCGCCATGGCCCGGCTTGGCGCCCTGGCTCAGCTTGACCTCGATCATCTTGACCTGGTCCGGCGCGGAATTGTCCTTGAACTGTTCGGGATCGAAGCTGCCATCCTTCGCCCGCGCGCCGAAATAGCCGCTCCCCAGCTCCCATATCAGATCGGCGCCCGGCCCCCGGTGATAGCGGCTGATACTGCCTTCACCGGTATTGTGGGCGAAGTCGCCGATCTTCGCGCCGGCATTGAGCGCCTCGATCGCCCGGGCAGAAAGGGAGCCGAAGCTCATGGCGGAAATATTGAGGAGGGAGGACGAGTAGGGCTGCTTGCAGGTCCCTGCGCCCACATCGACCCGCCACTGGTCGGGCACGCTATCGTCGGGGGCGATGGAATGGCTCATCCATTCGTACTCGTCCGAATAGACGGCGAGTTCCGTGCCCATGGGGTGGGCATCGAGATCGCCCTTCGCCCGCGCATAGACGAGGGCGCGGGCCTGATGGCTGAACGGTCGCCCGTCGAGATCCCCTTCGACAAGGTAGGACTGCGCGAAAGGGCGCAGGTCTTCCATCATCCAGCGGATCCGCGCAATGAGTGGGTAATTCCGTCTAAGGGTATGATTGGACTGGAGAAAATCCCAAACGGCGATGAAGGCTGCTGGCGCTGTCAGCAAAAGCGCCCACGGCAGAACCCATGCGCTGAGCCCTGCCAGCACAAGCGCGAAAAGGGGGATCAGGTAACGCCACGCAACCATGCCTTCTCCCCCCTTGCGCCAGCTTAGCCGAGATGTTCGGAAAAGAATGCGTCCGTCCGGCTGTCCGCCAGCGTCGCGCCTTCTTCGTCCCGGCGTTCACCGAATTGCGTGGCGAAGCCGTGGTCCAGTCCTTCGTAGTCGTGAAGCGTAACTTTCGGATGGTCATCCAGCCCGTCATGCATTGCCTTCTGCGCTTCCTTGTCGACGAATCCGTCTTCGGTGGGGATGTGCAGCATGAGCGGATTAGCGATGGCCTTTGCCTCGTCCAGCATGTCGGGAACGCCGACGGCGTAGTAACCCACCGTCGCATCGCTGTCGGTCCGGGCGGCGGTCATGTAAGCCAGCTTCCCGCCGAGGCAGTAGCCGACCGCGCCGACTTTCTTGCCGCCGGTTTCATCGCGTGCCCACTTGATCGCAGCCTCGATATCACGAACGCCTTCGTCGGCGTCGAACTTGCCCATCAGGTCCAGCGCGCGCTGAAACTCGGGTTCGATATCGGGATCGAGTTCGATACCGCGCTCCAGCTGCCAGAAGAGGTCGGGCGCCACCGCGAGATACCCCTGTTCCGCCAGCAGGTCGCACTTGCGCCTGATGCCGGCATTCACGCCGAAGATTTCCTGGATGACGACAATCGCCGCTTTCGGCTCTCCCGCCGGGCGGGCACAATATCCTGCAAACTCGTTGTCGCCGGAAAGGGTGGAGATGGTTACATTGGCCGTCATTGTCGTGGCTCCTCTTGCCTTCGGGTGCGGTATCGCTTGCTAAAGCGCCGCCGCCAACCCAATTATCTGTCAACAGCATAAAAACGGAGGAAACGCCATGAAGGTCCATGTGGAAATCGATTGCACGCCGGAAGAGGCGCGGACCTTCATGGGTCTGCCCGATGTGAGCAAGGCGAACAGCGTCTATGTCGATACCATGGCCAAGGCGATGAAGGGTGTCACCAACCCCGACCAGCTGCAGGACATTGCGAAAACGATGGCGCCCATGGGGCAGATGGGGCTGAAAATGTTCCAGAATTTCGTCGAAGGCAGCATGGCTGCGCGAGATGTGTCCGCGCCCAAGGGTGAAAAGAAGGGCGACTGACGCTCACTCCGTTCAGGCGGCAAGTCTTCGATGGACACGATCTTTGCCTTGTCGAGCGGAGCGCCGCCGGCCGCCATCGGGGTTATCCGCATTTCCGGACCCAAGGCCGGCAACGCGCTGCAAAGCCTGGCCGGGCGTCTGCCACCTGCTCGCCGTACCAGTCTAGCCAAGCTGCACGATGCCTTCGGGGACCTGCTCGACGAAGCGCTGATCCTCTGGTTCCCGGGCCCGGCCACGGCAACGGGGGAGGACTGCGCGGAGATTCACTGCCACGGGGGCAGGGCGGTCATCGCCGCCATCGGCCGTGCATTGACCGCCATACCGGGCCTTCGCGCCGCCGAGGCAGGCGAGTTCACACGGCGCGCCTTTGCCAATGGCCGCCTGGACCTCGCGGAAGCGGAAGGTCTTGCCGATCTTCTCTCGGCCGAAACGGAATTGCAGCGCGCTGTCGCGGTCAGCGCGGCAGAAGGTGGGCTTTCCCGGCAATTCGGCGATTGGCGGGAACGGCTACTTATCCTTTCTGCGCAGATCGAAAGTGCTCTCGATTTCTCCGACGAGGACGATGTTCCAGACCTGCCGGAGAGTTTTCTGCCTGCCTATCGGCTGCTTGCTCAGGAATTGGACGAGGTGCTGGATAGACCGGGCCTGGAGCGGCTGAAGGACGGCATTCGCGTGGTACTGGCCGGGCCGCCCAATGCCGGAAAATCGACCCTGTTCAACGCGATACTGCAATCGGAGGCGGCCATTGTCTCTCCCATGGCAGGAACCACGCGCGACGTCATCGAGCGTCCGGTCGCGATCGCGGGTATTCCCTTCGTGTTTATCGACACAGCGGGCCTGCGCGACCACACGGCCGATGCCATCGAACAGATCGGCATGGACCGCGCGGCAGATGAAGTTACGCGCGCGGACATCGTCCTTTGGCTGGGGCAGCAGGGCGACGGACCGGAAGGGGCATGGGAAATCGAGACCCGGTCCGAAGAGAGCAAGGCCATGAAGGACGCGCCGCGCCACCGCGTGTCCGGCAAGACGGGCGAGGGGCTGGAAAGTCTTACCGAGGACCTTGCTCGAGCCGCTTCTTCGATATTGCCCAAACCCGGGGCCGGAACGATCAACCAGCGGCAGAGAGAGCTTCTTGCAATCGCCCGCAGCGCGCTGGGCGATGCTCCTCATCCCGATCTGCTCCTGGCATCCGAACAATTGCGCCAGGCGCGAAGCGCGTTCGATCGCATCCTCGGTAATGCAGCGACCGAGGACGTGCTTGATACGCTTTTCGGACGGTTCTGCATCGGCAAATAGATGTTTCACGTGAAACACGGGTGCCGAAAGGCGTATTTGTCACTATAACAGTCGTATGAGCGAAAACTACGATATCGTCGTCGTTGGTGGGGGCCACGCAGGGGTCGAGGCAGCCTGTGCAGCGGCCCGAACGGGTGTGCGCACGGCGCTGATCACCTTCGACGCCTCCACCGTGGGCGCGATGAGCTGCAATCCCGCCATCGGTGGCCTCGGCAAGGGGCATCTTGTTCGCGAAGTGGATGCTTTCGACGGTGTGATTGCGCGGGCTGCCGATGCAGCTGCGATTCATTACCGGATGCTCAACCGGTCCAAGGGTAGCGCCGTATGGGGTCCGCGCGTCCAGGCCGACAGGACCCTGTTCCGCCGGGCGGTCCAGGACATCGCGGCCCGGCAGGACAACCTGACCATCGTCGAGGGTGAAGTATCCGCGTTGCAGTTGAAGGGCGAACGCATCTCTGGCGTTATCCTCGGGGATGGCGCCCGGATCGATGCGCCTGCGGTAATTCTCTGCACCGGCACCTTCCTTGGCGGAAAGCTGTTCCGCGGCGAAGAGATCCTGACAGGTGGACGGATCGGAGAAGCGTCGGCGACTCGCCTCGCGCAGCAGGTCCGCGACTTCGGTTTGCCGATGGCAAGGCTGAAAACCGGAACGCCGCCACGGCTCGACGGGCGGACTATCGATTGGGCGAGCCTCCCCGAACAGCCGTCGGACGGGGAAGGGTGGACCCTCTCCGATCTCTCGGAGAAACGCGTAAACCCCGAGGTCTTCTGCGCGATCACGCGTACGAATGCGCGGAGCCATGATATCATCCGGCAAAACCTTGACCGATCGCCCCTGTTTTCCGGTGCCATCGACGCACAGGGCCCGCGCTATTGCCCCTCTATCGAGGACAAGATCCACCGGTTCGCAGATCGGGACGGTCACCAGGTCTTCCTGGAGCCGGAAGGGCTGAATACCCCGATGGTTTATCCGAACGGGATAAGCACTTCGCTCCCGGTCGATGTGCAACTCGATATGCTGCGCAGCATGGACGGGCTGGCCAATGTGACCATGGCCGTGCCGGGATATGCGGTCGAGTATGATTATATCGATCCCCGGGCTTTGACGCGGGGTCTGATGGTGCAGAAGGTTCCGGGTCTTTACTGTGCTGGACAGATCAACGGCACGACCGGATACGAGGAGGCCGCGGCACAGGGGCTGGTTGCGGGACTTTCCGCAGCTTCTGCCATTCGCGGATCGGAAGCGCCTCGGCTCGACCGGTCGAACAGCTACATCGCGGTGATGGTCGACGACCTGACCCTTCACGGCGTGAGCGAGCCCTACCGGATGCTGACCTCCCGCGCGGAATACCGTCTTCGCCTCAGGGCAAACAATTCGGCCACCCGGTTGACGCCCGTGGCGCTTGATGCGGGGTGCGTCGGCGCGGAACGGCGCGAATGGTTCACGAAGCGCCAAGGGGAGCGGGCGAAGGTCGATGCCGTACTCGACCGGAATTTTTCATCCCGCGAGCTCGTGAACGCCGCCGCCGACATCCGGGATGACGGAACGAAGAAAACGGGTAAGGAATGGCTTCGGTTTCCTTCCGTCGGTCTGCAGCACGTTTCACGTGGAACATTCGATCTCTCGGATATCGATGCCGAACTTGCGCAGGAGATCGTCGAGGATGCTGCTTACGCCCCCTATCTCGAGCGACAGGATGCGGAACTGCGGGACCTTCGGGCGAGCGAAGCCGTCCCGCTGCCACCCGATTTCGCTTATCGCGACGTGCCCGGCCTTTCGAACGAGATGGTCGAGAAGCTGACGCAGGCCCGCCCGGATACCTTGTCGGCAGCGAGCCGGGTTCGGGGCGTAACGCCTGCTGCCCTGGCGGTTCTGATGGTGCATGCCAAGCGCCTGGCAAAGGAAGCAGCGTGACCGAGGAAGAGGCACGGGCCTTCGTCCTCTCGCGAATGCCATCGTCCCGTTTCGCAATGCTGGATACCCTTATTGCCTTGCTTCGAAAAGAGAACGAACTTCAGAACCTCGTGTCGCGTCCATCCATGGACGAGGTCTGGTCTCGCCATATTGCCGACAGTGCGCAGTTGGTCGATCACGTTTCACGTGAAACGGGCAACTGGATGGATCTGGGGGCGGGAGCCGGATTCCCCGGTCTCGTTCTCGCCATCATGCGTCCTGATGCGATGCTCCGTCTTGTGGAATCTCGCAAGCGTCGCGTCGCTTGGCTGAGGGACGCTGCGACTGATCTGGGGCTGACAAATTGCGTGGTTCACGGTTGCCGCCTGGAATCTCTTCCGCCGTTTCCGGCCGATGTGATTACCGCACGGGCATTCGCGCCACTGCCCAAGCTGCTCGACCTCGCAGGAATGTTTTCCACCGCGCGAACAGATTGGGTCTTGCCCAAAGGGCGGTCTGCAGCGCAAGAATTGCGGGACCTTCCCAAGAAGGCGCGAAGCATGTTTCACGTGGAACGCTCCGCTACCGATGATGAAGCAGCCATCCTCGTCGGGAAAGGAAGGGTGAAGGCGGGAGCACGCACATGATTACCATTGCTATTGCCAACCAGAAAGGCGGCGTCGGGAAAACCACGACTGCCATCAACATTGCCACGGCAATGGCGGCCACCGGCTGGCGGACCCTCCTGATCGATCTGGATCCGCAGGGGAATGCTTCCACGGGCATGGGTGTCGCTGGAGAAGACCGTGTTCACTCGAGCTACGAATTGCTCGTCGAACAGACGCCGCTTTCCGAGTGCATCCAGCCGAGCACCATTCCCGGACTGGACGTCGTCCCTGCAACCGTCGATCTGAGCGGGGCAGAGGTCGAACTCGTTTCGGTCACCGACAGGACGGACCGGCTCAGTGCGGCGCTGGCCGATCATGCGGATCATGACATCTGCTTTATCGACTGTCCGCCGTCGCTGGGTCTCCTGACCCTGAACGCCCTTGGCGCGGCGAATACGCTCCTGATTCCCCTGCAATGCGAGTTCTTCGCACTCGAGGGGCTCAGCCAGCTCTTGCAAACGGTGGAGCGGGTGCAGCAACGATTCAATCCCGATCTGGGAATCATCGGGGTCGCGCTGACCATGTTCGATCGCCGCAATCGCCTGACCGACCAGGTGGCGGACGACGTCCGGGAAGTCCTCGGGAAGCTCGTGTTCGAAACCGTCATACCGCGAAATGTCCGGCTGTCCGAAGCGCCGAGCCATGGCTTGCCGGCACTGGTCTACGACCACTCCTGCGCGGGCAGCAAGGCGTATATGGGCCTGGCGAGAGAGCTCATCGGGCGGCTCCCTGAAGAAAGGAAGGCAGCATGAGCAACTCGGACGATCCCATCTATCTGTCGCCCGTGCCGCGCAGTCCCGCTGATCGCAAGAAGAAGCTGGGCAAGGGACTTGGCGCGCTTCTTGGCGAGACGCGGCGGGAAGAACCGCTTGTCACCAGCGATCGCGAGCAGCAAGCTGTGGGGGAGGGCGATGTTCCACGTGAAACATCGCCGCGCGGGGGGCTGTCGTCCATTCCGGTCGCTTCCATCGAGCCGCTCCCGGGCCAGCCGCGAACGCATTTCGACGAGGAGGCCTTGGCCGAACTTGCTGCCTCGATCGCGCAGCGCGGGGTCATCCAGCCCATCATCGTTCGCCCGATTGCCGGTGGCCGGTACCAGCTAGTCGCGGGTGAGCGCCGCTGGCGTGCGACGCAAAAGGCCCGGCTGCATGAAATTCCCGCCATCGTCCGCGATCTCGACAAGCGGGAGATCATGGCCCTGGCCCTGATCGAGAACCTCCAGCGCGTCGACCTCAATCCGATCGAGGAAGCGCGCGCTTACAAGAAGCTCGCCGACGAAGAAGGGCTGAGCCAGAACGATATCGCGACCATGGTCGACAAGTCGCGCAGCCATGTGGCGAACCTCCAGCGCCTCCTGTCCCTGCCGGAAGACGTGATCGGTCTTGTCGAGGAAGCTAAGCTTTCCATGGGTCATGCGCGTGCGCTGATTGGCCATGACGATGCCGTGTCTCTGGCGGAGACGGCGGTCCGTAAATCGCTGTCCGTTCGAGAAGTGGAGCAATTGGCCAAGGGGGAGGGCGGGGCTCCCGCGAAACCCGGAAAGGCAAATGTGCCGTCGCGCGATCCCGTAAAGGATGCCGATATCGCCGCCGTCCAACGGCATCTGGAAGAGTTCCTCGGGCTCTCGGTACGTATCAAAACGGACACCGACCCCCGCACCGGCATGGTCACGATCCGATACAAAACGCTCGATCAGCTGGATCTGATTTGCCAGCGCCTGACGGGCGGGGACATCTAACCCACTGAAATTCCAGACAAGCCGCGTGAAATCGTTAACGCAAGACCGTTCACGCGTTAACCACGTCCGCACATAAAACCCTTACTCGGTAGTCCTACCTAGAGGCCACGGACGGAATGAGACCCGTCCGGCGGGGTCGGTCGCTGGTTGTCCCCGCACCGGGACAACTTGAAGACCAAATCAAAAAAGGGACTATCTCTCATGAAAACGTTTTTCCGCGGTGCGGCCAGCACTGCAATCGCCGCTGTCGCTTTCGCTGCCATGCCTGCCATGGCGCAGACCGCAGGCGATCCGAACGCAAACCAGGCCGACGCCGATGCGCGCGCCGAAATTCTTGCTGGCCTGACGCTCACCAACGTCGCTGGCACCTCGCTGGACTTCGGTTCGATCATCGTTCTGGGTGCCGGCACCGTGACCGTCCCGTCCGACGGTAGCGCAGCCACCTGCCCCGCCGCATCGTTCGTTTGCGCCGGTGCTACCGATGTCGCCGAATTCGAAGTGACCGGTTCGGACGGCAAGGCTGTCAGCATCGCGCTGCCCGACGCCGCTGCCACGGTTGGCGAACTGGAATATGATGACGGTGTGAACCCCGTCCACACGATCGACATCACCGAATTCGAAACCAATGCGAAGCTCGATTCGGCGACGCCGGTCCTCGACCCGGTCAGCGGCCTCCCGGCTGTCGACCCGATCTCCGGCGATCCGCTGTTCGTTCAGTATGACGGCGTCCTGCTTACCGGCGGTACGGCCACCTTCCCGGTCGGCGGTTCGATCGCTCTGGCAGCTGGTCAGGAGCCGGGCCTTTACGAGCACACCTTCACTGTTGAAGTGAACTACAACTAATCGATCTCTGATCGAATTCGGGGGCCGTGCGCTGGAAAGCGCGCGGCCTCTTTGCGTTGGTCATCCGGAAATTCCGTACATTCATAGCATGTTGCGGAACCGCACCGCCGCCTCTTAGCGGGCTGTTAACCCTCTTCACATAGATTTTGGATCGAACCAGCCGGCGCCGCGGGGGCGCTGGCGCAAGGAGACCTCATCCGATGCTGAAGCATATCGCCCGTCACGCAACCCGGCTCGCCACTGCGACTTTGCTTGCAGGAGCCGTGATGGTCCCGTCGGCCGCGCAGGCGCAGGGAGATCTGCTGGTCGCCCCGACACGCGTGATCCTGGACGGTCGCCGCGGTGCGCAGGTCGTCCTGAGCAATATCGGCAGCGAAGAAGCGACGTACCGAATCGGTCTCGTTCTCCGGCGCATGGGGCCCGATGGGAACCTGGTCGAAGTTTCGAACGAGGAGGCCAATGCCTTGGAGCAAGCCGCCTTGTCGATGGTTCGCTACGCCCCCCGCCGCATCAAGTTGCCGCCCGGGCAGCCGCAGTCGGTACGCATTGCCGCGCGCCCGGCGACGGATCTCCCGGATGGCGAATATCGCGTGCATCTCTCGTTCAAGGCTATTCCGAAGCCGCGCCCTGCCGTGTCGGACGGCGCGCCGGCGGAGGGTCTGTCGGTCAAGCTGATCCCGATCTACGGCGTGACCATTCCGCTGATCGTGCGCCATGGCCAGGTCGAGGCGCAGGCCGCATTGCAGGATCTTCGCGTGCTGCAGACCGGCGATGGGCGCCCGGTCCTTACCTTCGCGATCGACCGGTCGGGCGATGCATCGACCTTCGGCGATCTGGTGGCCGTCCCGGCCCGGGGCGAGCCGATGTTCCTCGCCCGCGGGGTTGCCGTCTACACGGAACTCGATCGCCGCATGGTGACCGTCGTGCTCGACGAGGAACAGGCCGCAGCCCTGCGCGGCCCGGTTCGTCTCGAATATCGTGAACCGCCGGAGCGCGGTGGCGATGTGATCGCGTCGATCGAAGCGGATCTGGGCTGAGGAAGCTCCTGACGCGGGGCGGAGCCTTCGCAAGGTCTGAAATTCGATGTCGGTCCGCTCCTTCTTCCGGAAATCAGGCGCCGTCGCGGCTATCGCGGCGGCGCTTTCCGGCGTTCTGGCGTCACCGGCAACAGCGCAGGACGGGAACGGCGCTTTCGCGGTAAGCGAAGACGACTTCCTGATGTTGCAGATGCGGGTCGGCAGTTATGCGATGCCGCTGGATATCCGCGGATATCAATTCAATGACGGTGATCACGTCTGCCTGGATCTGGCCGACGTCATTCAGTCTCTCGATCTTCCCGTGCGACTCGACAAGAAGTCGCGCCGCGCAACCGGCTGGCTGTTCTCGGAAGACCAATCCTTCGCACTCGACCGCGAAGCCGGTACGGTACAAAACGTGAACAATGGTCCGGCGCCTGTGGCGGGTGACATCATCGACACGCCGGAGGGCTGGTGTGTCGAGGTGCAGGCCCTGTCGCGCTGGTTCGGCGTGACCTTCCGACCGGACATCTACAATTCCATCGTGTCGCTCCAAAGCGACCGGAAACTGCCGTTCCTGGAAGCGATCGAGCGCAGAAGTCGCGCGGCGCGACTTCGTCCGCGAAAGGCCAGCTTCGACCTGTCGGAATATCCCCGTGCCGATGCCGATTACCGTGTGTGGCGCACCCCTTCGGTCGACGTCGTGGCGCGTACCGACGTGCGTCACGCAAAGGGAGGGGGCACGAATGCCAATGGCCGCTACGAGCTGTTCGCCTCTGGAGAGGCGCTTGGCGCCAGTATCGAGGCGCGGGTAGCGTCGGACAACAATTTCGTGCCCAACACGGTCCGCGTTCGGGCCTTCCGGCAGGATCCGGACGCCGATCTTCTTGGACCGCTCAAGGCGACGCAGGTGATTGCCGGCGACGTGACGGGCGAGCAGGGTCGTCTGACGGCGTTCGGGGGGATCGGGCGGGGGCTGTATGTGTCCAACCAGCCCCTAGGGCGTTCCAACCTCTTCTCCACCACGGTACTGCGCGGGACGTTGCCGGTGGGCTGGGATGCCGAGCTCTACCGCAACGGGCAGCTGATCGCTTTCCAGGCAGAGGCGCGGGACGGGCGTTACCAATTCGAGGATGTGGAACTCTATTACGGACGTAACGAATTCGAGATCGTGCTCTACGGCCCACAAGGGCAGGAAAAGCGCGAGCGCATATCCCAGCCGGTCGGTTACAATACCATCGAACCGGGCAAGACCTATTACTGGGCCCACGCCTTGCAGGATAACAAGAGCCTGATCGAGATCGGCTCCGTTCCAGAAATCGCGGGACAGCAGCGCGGACCGTGGCGTCTTGGCGTCGGGTTCGAGCATGGCATCGACCAGCAGACCAGCGTTTCCGGCGGCTTCCACAGTGTATTCCTGCGAGGGCGGCGCAAAAACTTCGCCGAAGCGACCCTGACCCGCACCCAGGGGGCGTGGCAAGTGGAGGCGACGGGAGCAGCCGATGAAGACGGAGCATTTGCCACGCGGCTTGCTGCGGCCGGCCGGGTCGGGCGATTCAACCTGGGGACCGATGTCCTCTGGATAAACGGCGGATATGAAAGCGAGTTCGTGGCGCCGGGCACGGCTCACCAGGTCAGCCTGCGGGCCGACACCTCGCTGAGGCTTGGAAGGTTCACCCTGCCATTGCAGGCTTCGGTCGCCCGCACGACGTTGCGGGATGGGCGGTCTGCGACACAGTTCAGCGGGTCAACATCCTTTAATATCAGGGGCTTGAATGTAACCAGCCAGCTTGCGCACCGCGTGGTAGAGCAATCGCTGGAGGAGGGCATCGATACCGATACCGAATTGAAGGTCCTCGCCAATGCGCGCGTGTTCGGTCTGCGGGTACGCGGCACGGCGGAAATCGGCCTGGCGGGCGAAGATACGGGTCTGCGATCCGTTCGCCTTTCCACGCGCAGGCGCCTGACCGAGCGATCGGACCTGTCGGTCAATGCAGACTACCTGCCGCGTAGCGATACCGGTTTCTTCAACCTCGGCTACACGCATCTTTTCGACAAGTTCGCCCTGTCGGCCAATGCTTCCTACAGCACGGCGGGTACGATCGGTGCCGGCCTCTCGCTCGCCTTCTCGCTGGGCCCCGACCCGGCCAATGGCGGGGTACGTGTCACCAACGAGCGGATCGCCCGCCGCGGACAGGCCGTGGTGAAGGTGTTCCTCGACGAGAACGGTAATGGCATCCGGGACGGTGAGGAACCGCTGCTGCCGGATGTCGATGCCGCTGCAGGAATGCGTATCAGCCAGGTGTCGACCAACGAGGACGGGCGCACGGTGATCGACGGTCTTACGCCTTACAAGCCCGTCCTCGTCCGACTGGATGAAGGGTCGCTTGGCGATCCTTACCTGACGCCCGCCTCTACCGGAATGGTCATCGTCCCGCGACCGGGCGTACCGCTGGAAGTCGAATTGCCGGTCGGCCGGTCCGGAGAGGTCGAGGGGTTGCTGTTGTCGACCAGCGGTTACGAAATGCAGGGCGTACAACTGGAACTGGTCGATGCGCGCGGAGCGGTGATGGCAGAGACGATCAGCGAGTTTGACGGGTTCTTCCTGTTCGACGGCGTTCCCTACGGCACCTACCGGCTCCGCATCGCGCCGGGCATGGCCCGCCGCCTGGAGGTCAAGAGCGTACTGGAAACAGGCGTCACCGTCGGCAAGCCCGACGAGATCACGCGCCTCGGGACGATCAAACTGGAAGCGGGGCTGCCGACCACGATCGCCGGTGGCGAAATCGCGGAGGAGGCGGCATCCGGTTCCTGATCTGGAGACAGCGCCGGGGTCTTACTTGCCCTTGCGGTACTTCACCTGCCGGACCGGCTTCTGTTTGATGTACTGGACCGGGCGATGCACCGGCTGATGCTCGACCACGGTCTCATATTCGTACTGCTCCACAGGGACATCGACCCATTCTTCGGTCACGATTTCACGCACGACCGGCCGCTCGAGCTGGTGCGTGGTGACGTAGGCGATGCCCGGCATGTAGGTGTAGCCGTAGCCATATGCCTGGTGTCCGTAATACTGGCCATAGTTCGCCTGTCTGTATCCGCCGCGCTCCCAGTTTTCGAGATACGCCTTGCACTCGCGCAGATAGGGGTTCCCGCGTACGGCCGACCCGATCGCCGATCCGATAGCGGCACCGGCGATCCCGCCAAGGCCTGCGCCCAGCAGCGTTCCGCCCAGGCGTTCGCCGTCGGCCACGCGGTTACCGATGATGCCGCCGGCAATTGCGCCGAACAGGCCGCCGCCTGCAGCACCCCGTTCCTTGCGGGCACGCAGTTCGTCCTCGCACGCATCGAGCCATCCGGTACGGTCGAAAGCCATTTCGGACGGGAGGGGCGGGCCGCCATGGACCTGCTGCGCGGTATGATGCGGGGCGGCATGATGCTGGGCGGGATAGGTGTTTACGGGATAGGCCGGCGCGCGGTGAACAGACGCCTGCGGACCGGAATGATGCGCCACCGGGTAGTCAGGCGCAGCCGGATAGGCATGGCCCGGCTGGTGGATCACCTCGACCCCGGGCGCGCCGTGATAGCCGGTGGGCGCCTCGATCTCGACCTCGCGCTCGTAAACCTCGGTTACGGCTGGCGGTGCGACACGTGCCGGGACGGACTGGACGACCGGCTCGCTCGTGAAGATCGGCTGCACCTCGCCGGCGGGCAGGGGCTGTGCGAATTCGTAAGTGTCCTGCTCGTAGCTCATTTCCTGCGCGGCGAGGGCCGGCGTTGTGGCGGCAACGGCGACCATGGCGGTCGATGCGACGAAGCTGTGACGGATTTTCATGTTCCAGTTCCCTTGGACAGCGGCGATACTTCACCCCGATACCGGGGGCACGCCTGTCGTTAAGGGAAAATCTACCATCGTGTTCCCCGGAGTCAGGGGGATGCACGGCCCGTGTCCCGTTTCGGGGCGGAAACGGGGAGAAGACGTCAGGTCGTTTTTTGGGCGTCAGATATGCGGAGCGATCCGCTCGGCCAAAGCCTCCAGCCCGCGCGCATCGGCCTCTTCGAAGCGGGCATCCTCCGGACTGTCGCAATCGATTACCGCAATGACCTCGCCGTCACGAATAACGGGCACGACCACTTCCGAACGCGTTACGGCATCGCAGGCGATGTGTCCGGGAAAGGCATGGACATCGGGCACAAGCTGGGTCTCGCCCGTCGCGGCTGCCGCGCCGCATACGCCCTGGCCGACCGGAATCCGAATGCAGGCCGGCCTGCCCAGGAACGGCCCCAGTACGAGTTCGCCGTCGACCATGCGGTAGAAACCCGCCCAGTTCATGCGCGGAATGAACTCCCACAGCAGCGCAGCAAGGTTGGCCATGTTGGCGACCGCGTCGCTTTCCCCTTCGATCAGGGCAGTGGCCGCTTCGCCAAGCTGGCGATAGCGTTCTTCGGGGCTGGACTCCGTATCGGGTGTAAAATCGTACATGGTGCGTCCCCTAGCCCACACGCGCCGCGAATGGCGAGGACCATGTGCCCCATTGCGGGAAAGGGCGGCTATGCCTAACGCTGACGCCATGAGCACTCGTCGCAAGATCCTCCTCACCATCCTTGGGATCCTCCTACTCGTCGGGGTGGTCCTGTTCTTCCTCTTGCGCGGGAATACAGCCGATCTTTCGGTCGACGCCGTGGCCGGGACCGATCCGGAACTGACCGAGCCCGATGGCGGATTGCTGCCGACCGTTGCGATTGCAGAGCCGGTGGGCTGGCAGGACGGCGAATTGCCGGATGCGGCCGAGGGACTGGTCGTGCAGCGTTTCGCCGACGGGCTCGACCACCCGCGCATCCTCTACGCGCTGCCCAATGGCGATATTCTGGTAACGCTGACCCGGGCCCCGGCGAAGGAAGGCAGCGGCGGCTTCATGAGCTGGATCTCCAACCTCCTGATGAGCCGCGCCGGAGCGACCGGCGAATCGGCGAACCAGGTCGTCCTGATGCGCGATACGGATGCCGATGGCGTCGCGGACATGCGGCAGGTCATTGCGGACGAACTCGATTCCCCGTCCGGCATGGCGTGGAACGACAGCACGCTCTACGTCGCCAATCACGACGCGCTGCTCGCTTTCGACTACGAACTGGGCGAAAGCGCGGTCTCCGGCAATCCGCGCAAGTTGATGGACCTGCCGCCGGGCGGCGGTCACTGGATGCGCAATATCGAACTCAACCCCGAAGGGACGAAGCTGTACGTCGCGGTCGGTTCCGTCAGCAATGTCGGCGAGAAGGGCATGGAGGTCGAGGAAGGCCGCGCCATGATCTGGGAATACGACATCGAATCCGGCAGCCAGCGGCAATTCGCTGTTGGCCTGCGCAATCCCAACGGCCTCGACTGGAACCCGATGTCGGGCGAGCTCTGGACCACCGTGAACGAACGCGACATGCTGGGCGGGGACCTGGTGCCCGACTACCTGACCAATGTCCCGGTCGGCGCGCAGTATGGCTGGCCGTGGGTCTACTGGAAAAGCAATATCGACGAACGGGTAGAGGCTCCGATGCCCGCCTATTTGACCGAATATGCGCGCCGCCCGGAATATGCGATGGGACCCCATGTCGCTGCGCTCGGCCTCGTCTTCAGCGCGGAAGGCAACCGGATGGGCGAGGCGTTCGGCCGAGGCGCGTTCATCGCGCGGCACGGCTCGTGGAACCGCAAGCCGCCATCGGGTTACGACGTGGTCTATGTGGCTTTCGACGAGCGGGGCAACCCGCAGGGCAAGCCGCAGCCCGTCCTGACCGGCTTCCTGAACGACGATGGCACGACCAAGGGCCGCCCGACCTGGGTCGAATGGGCGCAGGACGGTTCGCTGCTGGTCACGGACGATACCGCCGGAATCGTGTGGCGCGTCATCGCCCCCGGCGCCGCGCCTGCCGCTGCGATCGAGCGCCAGCAGCGCGGATCGCTAAGGCCGCAGCGCGAACTGACCGGCGATCCGGCCGCCAGCTTCTCAGAGGAATTCGCACGCGAGGTTTCCCCGCTCGGGAACTGAGCCTCCGCGAAGCGCGCGTGACCGGCCGATCAGGTGCCGGTCAGCGCGTCCGCGTCGAGCGTATAGAGCAGGTCCGCCCCGGCGGTCGCCGCGGCCTTCAGGCCTGCAGCCTCGGGCACGACATGGTCGAGGAAATAGCGGGTGGTCACAGGCTTGCTCCTGGCGAGTGCCGGGGCTTCGCCGCTCTCGACCGCGTTCGCCTGCTTCATCAACTGCCACGCCGTCACCGCGATGGCTGCCATTTCCGTGAACGGCACGCTTCCGGCAAGCCGGTCGTCGAGACTGGCGTCCTCGCGCATCCAGCGGGCAATCGCTGCACAGTCGCCGGCAAGGGCGAACAGGGCCGGCTCGTCCGCTGCGTCGCGGGCGATGTCCTCGAACAGCGAGATCAGCGCCTCGCCATCGGCAAGGCCCAGCTTCCGCGTCACGAGATCCGCGGCCTGGATGCCGTTGGTGCCTTCGTAGATCGGTGCGATCCGTGCATCGCGGTAATGCTGGGCGGCACCGGTTTCCTCGACAAAGCCCATGCCGCCATGGATCTGCACGCCGATGCTGGCGACATCGACACCGGTATCGGTCGCCCACGCCTTCAGCATCGGTACCAGCACTTCGGCTCGCATCTTCGCGGCTTCATCGCCCAGCGTACCGCGATCGACCTGCCCTGCCGTGTAATAGAGCAGGGCACGCATGCCTTCGGTCAGTGCCTTCATGCGCAGCAGCATCCGGCGAACATCGGGATGTTCCAGGATGGCGACCGGCGACTTGTCCGGCGAACCGGCGCGGGCGGACTGGATACGCTCGCGGGCATAGCCCATCGCCTGCTGGGTCGCGCGCTCACCTACCTGCACGCCCTGCGCGCCGACATTGATGCGCGCATTGTTCATCATCGTGAACATGGCGGCGAGACCGCGGTTTTCGTCGCCGACCATCTCGCCGATACATTCGTCATTGTCGCCATAGCTCATCACGCAGGTGGGCGATGCGTTGATGCCCAGCTTGTGCTCAAGGCTGACGGGGCGAAGATCGTTGCGTGCGCCCAGCGAACCATCGGCGTTCACGTGATATTTCGGCACGACGAACAGGGAGATGCCGCGGCTGCCTTCTGGCGCTCCGGGTGTGCGGGCAAGGACGAGGTGGATGATGTTCTCCGCCAGCTCGTGATCGCCCCAGGTGATGTAGATCTTCTGCCCCTTTATCGACCACTTGCCCGCATGATCGCCCTCTTCGATGGGGGTGGCGGTCGCACGCAGGGCACCGACATCGCTGCCAGCCTGTGGCTCCGTCAGGTTCATCGTGCCGGACCATTTACCGCTCACGAGATCGGGCAGGTACATCGCCTTCTGCGCATCGCTGCCATGGTGCTCCAGCGCCTCGATCGCGCCGACCGAGAGCATGGGCAGGAGGTTGAAGGCGAAATTAGCCGCGCCGAGATTTTCCAGCACATTGCAGGCTAGGGTGAAGGGCAGGCCCTGTCCGCCGTGGTCGACCGGTCCCGCAATCGCGTTCCAGCCCTGCTCGACATAGGCCTTGTACGCGGCTTCGAAGCCGTCCGGCAGGCGAACGACGCCGTTTTCCAGCTTCGCACCTTCGAGGTCGCCTATGCGGTTGAGTGGCGCCCATTCCCCGGCTGCGAATTCCCCGATGCCGCCGACGATCGCCTCGACCATGTCGGCCTCGGCAGCGGCGAAGCGTTCGTGCTGTGCCAGTTCGCCGATACCGGCATTGACCTTGATGGCGAGCAATTGGTCCTGGGTGGGGGCGGTATAGGGGATCACGCGTCTTTCCTCATGTCCGAAAAGGCTTGGATTGTTGCGGGCGCGAATATAGCGCGCAGGCATGAACGGCAAGAACGCTACGGAACGGCTGGCGGCCGAAAGCGACGGAATCGCCCGTGCTGCAAGCTTGCTGTGCGCCGGGCGCATCGTCGCCGTGCCGACGGAGACGGTCTATGGCCTCGCTGCAAGGGCGGATGATGCCCAGGCGGTCGCCCGAGTGTTCGAGGCGAAAGGCCGCCCCTCGTTCAATCCGCTGATTGTCCATACCCCCGACATGGCGATGGCAGAGGGTCTTGCCGACTTGGACGAAAGGGCACGTCTGCTGGCGCGCACCTTCTGGCCCGGACCGCTCACGTTGGTCGTGCCCGCCCGGGACGGTGCACCCCTCGCCCCGGCAGTCACCGCGGGCCTGCCGACCGTGGCCTTGCGCTGCCCGGCGCATCCGGTGATGCGGCAAGTGCTGGAAGCGACGGGTCATGCGCTGGCTGCTCCCTCCGCCAACAGGAGCGAGACGGTCAGCCCGACCTGCGCGCGCCATGTCCTGTCCACGCTCGATGGCCGGATCGACGGAATTATCGATGGCGGGGAAAGCAGGCAGGGCCTCGAGTCCACGATCGTGGCGCTGGAGCCGTCAGGTGGCTGGTCCATACTGCGACCCGGACCGGTGACAGCGGACGAGGTCGCTGCGGTTCTGGGAAGTCCGCCTGTGGATGCGGGCGACGGGATCAGGGCTCCGGGGCAGCTCGCGAGGCATTATGCGCCGGGGAAACCTGTCCGGCTGGATGCTGCGGAGGCAAGAAAAGACGAGTTCCTGCTGGGCTTCGGCGAAACGGCAGGGGACTGGTCGCTATCGCCTACCGGCGATCTGGCAGAGGCGGCGGCGCGGCTCTACGCGGGGCTGCACCGCGCCGCCGAGGCGCCGCATGCGCGCATCGCCGTGGCAACGGTCCCTGACGCAGGGTTGGGCGCCGCGATCAATGACCGGCTGCGCCGCGCCTCTGCCTGACAACAGGGGCTAGCGGGTGGGTTCGACGGGGACCGAGGGAAGCAGGCGTTCGATCTCGGCGTAGGTCCCGCGTGCATCCTCGCAAGCGTCCGCATCGCCGCGCTCGCAGTCTTCCCGCTCCCTCTCGTACCGGCGCTCCAGCTTGGCCAGTTCGGCTTCCCTGCGGCGGATTTCGCGCCCGCGCTTCTCATCGGCTTCCGACTGACTGGTGGTGGCGAGATCGACGGCACGGCTGGCCGCCTTCACGGGCAGGGTCGCGACGTCGAGCGCAGCCTTCGCCAGACAGCCCTGAACTAGAAATGCGAGCGGGAAGAGAAGGACGGCCCTAGGCATGATGGAACTCCGTGGCGGCAGGAAAAGCCTGATTGCCTGCCCGAGGCTTACCCCATAATGACCGGCAGGTCACCACGGGGAAAATATCTGCCGGACGGATAATTACTCCGCTGCGGCGTCGGCCTCTGCGCGGGCCGCATCGGCTTCCGCGCGCGCAGCAACCGCTTCCGCCCTCGCGGCACGCGCTTCGGCACGGGCCGCGCGCAGGGCGGGGCTGGCGGTTTCGTCGGACGCCGCACTCGCCGTATCCGTTGCCGCTGCCGGGGTTTCCGGCCGGGTGGGAGCGGCTGGCGCTTCGGGCGCAGCGGCCTCCGCGCTTTGATCTTCAGCGGAAGAGGAGGCCTCGGTCGTACCGCCTTGACAGCGCAGCTTGCCCGTACCCATCGAACTGACTTCGCACGTCGCATTGCCGTTCACATTGACCGTGCCCGATCCCATGATCGTCGCCTCGACAGAGCCGTCGGACGCGAATTCCGCATCGCCGGAACCGGCAATCGTCACTTCTGCTGCCTCAGCGCGCAGCCCGGCCATGTTCGCCTTGCCCGATCCGGCAATCGTCAGCTCCAGCATTGCGGTCGTACCCGATGCCTCCAGCGTGCCCGATCCCGCGATCGTGACTTCCAGCATGTCGGTCGACACACGGCCCAGGCGCGCAGTGCCGGACCCGGCGAGCGTCGCCTCGGCAGCGTCCGTCATTCCGGGCACTTCGATCGTGCCGCTGCCGGCCAGTGTGACGTTGTCGGGGAGGGGCATGGTGACGCGGATGGTCGCTTTCCCTTCGTCCCAGCCATTCTTTTCCCGGCTGATGGCGAGCGAATCGTCGCTGCGGGAAAAGCGGACGGCATCTACTGCCTGTTCGTCGCCCTCGACCGTGATGTCGAGCGATTCGCCCTCGGTCACTATGACGGTGTCGGGACCGGCCAGAACAATCCCGGTCGGGGGATCGCCGCCCATGTCGAGTTCGGCCAGCGGCACCCCGTCGTCATCTCCGATGGAAATATCGAGGCCGTCGCATCCGGCACTGGCGGAGGCGGCAATAATCGCCGCCACCGGGGCAAGTCTTTTCAAAAGGCTGGTGAGCATGACATTCTCCCGTCCAAAGTGTGTTAGCGTTATAATACACTGGGAGACGTCTCGCAAGGTCATGGCAGAAGGGCCACCCCTTTCAGGATGGCCCTTCGTCGATGGCAAAAGCCGGTTGGGCGAAATCAGCCCTCTTCGGTGTTCTCGTAATATTGCGGCGCATGCTCGCGCAGGATGTCGAGAATCTTCTCGAGCGCGGTCGGCTCGTCCGTTTTCTCCATCGCGGCGAGTTCGCGGGCCAGGCGGCTGGAGGCCGCTTCGAAGATCTGGCGCTCGGAATAGCTCTGTTCCGGCTGGTCGTCCGGGCGGAACAGGTCGCGGGTCACTTCGGCGATCGAGACCAGCTCGCCCGAATTGATCTTCGCTTCGTATTCCTGCGCGCGGCGGCTCCACATGGTACGCTTGACCTTGGGCTTCCCCTTCAGCGTTTCCATCGCTTCCTTCAGAGTCTTGTCGCTCGACAGCTTGCGCATGCCGATCGATTCGACCTTGTTGGTGGGGACGCGCAACGTCATGCGCTCTTTTTCAAAACGCAGGACGTAGAGTTCCAGCTGCATCCCGGCGATTTCTTCGTTCTGAAGTTCGATCACACGGCCCACGCCGTGCTTGGGATAGACAACGTAATCGCCAACATCGAAGGCGGTAGCCTTGGCTGCCATGCGTAATCCTTTCAATCGGGCCGGGTCGCCGGGACGCGTTCAGAAACCCTCGTGCCGCGGTGATGCGACAACCGGCGATTTCTGGAATGTCGGGGGATCCTGCCTTTCAACCTAACCATCTGCGCGGGGCATCACCCCGGCAGTTGTTGCATTATATAGCACAGTCGCAAGAAAATTGCGAGTCGTCGGCAGCTGGCGGCAAACCGGAGGTCAGTCGATACCCTGCCGTGACGAATTGAAGGCCGCACCGAGCAAGAGAAGATAGGCGCTGAGCCAGATCCAGGTCAGCAGGATTACTATTGCACCCAGCGACCCGTAGGTCGCATCGTAATTGCCGAAATTTGCGACGTAGGTCCCGAACCCCGCCGTGCCGACCAGCCATGCGGCGGCGAAGAGGGCCGCGCCCGGCAGGGTCTCCTTCCAATGCGGACGATGCCGGTCGGGTGCCCGGCGGTACAGAAGGGCCGCGCCCAGCAGGACGGCAAAGAACAGGAGGAAATAGGAAATGACGCTCGAGAGGATCCCGTCGGTGAACCCGGCATATCCGATGGCGAGCGCGATCAGGCCCAGGCCCAGGATACCCGCCACGGTGATTCCCAGTGCCAGTGCGTTTCGCCGGATGAAACTCCGCTCGTCTTGGGCGCGATAGGCAAGGTCCAGCCCGTCGATCACCGCCATGGCCGCACCGCGCGCTGCAACCAGCGAAAGAGCGATGGCGAGGACGAGACCGAATCCCTGCGCGGTATCGTCGCCCGCTGCGATTTCCAGCATCTCCGTTCCGACCAGCTCGCCCGCTGCCCCCGGGAGCAACTGCGCCACGGCATCGACCTGCGATCCGATGGTGGCGGGGTCGGCCCAGATGCCGAAAATCAGGACCGCGCTGGCAATCAGCGGGACCATGGCCAGGAACGTATAATAGGCGATACCCGCCGCGGCGAGGCCGATATACGGACGGCCCGCGGCATTCTTCAGGTGGGACAGCATGCCCGTTTAATTGACGGGCAGGTCGCCGGTTCCGCGAAAGCGCGGCCGGCAGGAGCGAATCAGTCGCCTTCGCCCGGCTTCTCGCTGAAGAACTTCTCGTACTTGCCTTCCTCGCCCTTGTGCTCGTCGGCGTCGGCAGGCGGTTCCTTCTGGCTGGTGATGTTCGGCCATTCGGCAGAGAACTTGGTGTTGATCTCGAGCCACTTCTCGAGATTGTCCTCGGTATCAGGCAGGATCGCCTCTGCCGGGCATTCCGGTTCGCAGACGCCGCAGTCGATGCATTCGCTGGGATTGATGACCAGCATGTTCTCGCCTTCGTAGAAGCAGTCTACCGGGCAGACCTCCACGCAATCGGTGTATTTGCATTTGATGCACGCATCGGTGACGACGTAGGTCATGGAATCTCGGGTCCTCGGCAATCCGTATCTGGCCGCTCTGCTAAGTCGCTTTGCGCATCGGGGTCAAGCACGCGATAGCAGCAACGCGCTTCCGCGGCAGGTCCGCGGCGCTCCGGCAGGTGCAGGACTTCGCACACCAGGACCCCGTTTCCATGGGGCATGGTCAGCATGTCACCGGGGGAGACCGCATGGCTTGCCCGGCGGACCCTGTTGCCGTTGACCCTGATATGACCTGTCAGCGTTTTTGCCTGCGCCAGCCCCCGCGTGCGGGCCAGCCGGAGGCGGTAGAGCAGCAGGTCCAGCCGCATCCGGCTTCCGTCAGGGCTTCAGCAGGTCGGCAAGGCCGGCAAACGCCTTCCCGGTTGCGGGGGAATTGGCGGTTTGGGCGGGCTTGTCGCGCCTGCCGCGCGCTGGCGAGCCGGTCTTGGGCGAGCCCTTCTTCCCGTCGCCGGGTTTCGGACCCCGCCCCTTTCGGCCGTCGTTCCGCGCTCCCCTTCCGGGGCGGGCATTGGCATGGCCGCCCGGACGCCAGCTCCAGCGATCGGGCGCGGGCGGACCGAAAGCATCCTCGGCCAGCGCCTTGCCCTTGTGCAGGCGGAAACCGGCCGCGCCCAGCAGCCGGTGCCAGCTGTCGGGGGTAAGACCCGTGGATACCGGCAGCGCTGCATCCAGTACGGTCGACTTGCTGTCCTTCGCCTTCGCCCGCTTCTCGTGCGCGGCGCGCAAGATCTTCTCGGCCACGTCGACGCGGACATACTGGTCGCCCGCAGGACGGTAACCGGATGGCAGCTTGCCTTCGCCCGGCAGGACCGAGCGCATGGCAGGCTCCAGCGGACGCCTGTCGATCCCGGCCGCGTGCATCGCCGCGCGCGCCGCTGGTTTCAGCAGGTCGCGGGCAAAGATGTCGAGCGCCCCGAAGGTGACGCCAAGGCGGCGAAGGAAGGGCCGCATTTCCTTGGGCAAGTGCTGGATCCCTGCGCGCTCTCTTGGCGCATAGCCGTGGCCTTCCACCAGAGCGTGAAGAAGCGCGCGGGCCTGCGAACCGGCCTCCGGATCGCGGGTCGCCTCGACCAGTTTCGACAGGGGCGCCAGCGGTTCGAGCTGTTTTTCGGTCCAGTCCTGCAACGCAGCGGCGAACCGCGTTTTCGCCGCATCGGGCAGGACGTCCAGCTCGCGCACCAGCGCCAGGCGCGGCTTGGCCGGATCGGCGGTTTCTTCCAGATGCGCGAGTTTCTGCCCGGCGTGGAAAATCTCGCCGCGAACCATTTCGACGCCTTCGAACCCGGACGCAGCCAGCCCGTCGGCCTTGTCCGACAGAATGCGTGGCAGCGCCTTCTCGCCGGCAGCCAGCAGCATACGCCGGTCATCGTGGCCGAGCCGCGTGTCGACGGTGAAACGGAAACCGTCGACCTGTCCGATGGACTCGCTTTCGACACGCAAGGTTCCGTCATCATCCAGCGTGACGGGCAGCAGGCTCGGATCGTCGCCCATGGTTTTCATCAGGATCGCTGTCCTCCGGTTAACAAAGCGCTCTGTCAGACGCGCATGGAGCGCGTCGGACAGGCGGGCCTCCACACCGCGGGCGCGGGAAGCCATTTCGTCGCGCGCCAGCACCCAGTCGGGCCGCTGGCAGATATAGGCCCAGGATCGGATCGCGGCTATCCTCCCCTGCAGGGTGGCGATGTCGCCCGACACATTGTCCAGTTCGGCAATGCGTGCGGCCACGAAGTCCGCGCCGATATACCCGGCCTGCAGATCGCGCCAGAGCCGGGCGACGAAACGGGCGTGCTGGTCGGCGCCTGCCTGCCGGAAATCGGGCAGCGAGCACGCTTCCCAGAACCGCCGGACCCGGCCCGCCCCCTTGACGTCACGGGCAAGCGGCTCGTCTGCCAGTTTCTTCAGCACGGCGAGATCGATCGCCTCGGGCGCAGCGCGCAATTCGCGCTGTGGCGGCCGCGCCTCCAGATCCGCGATCAGCACGGCGAGCGTATCGAAACGCGGTTCGGCATTGCGCCAGTAAAGGTGCGTAAGGGGCGCGAACTGGTTCTCCTCTATCGCGTAGATTTCCTCTTCCTCGAATTCGAGGGGGACGCCGCGTCCGCGCCTGCCACCATCACTGCCGGCGAGACCGCCGCCCAGCACGCCGAACGTACCGTCCCGCTGATGGCGGCCGGCCCGGCCGGCAATCTGCGCCATTTCCGCCGGCGCGAGACGCCGCTTCGCCACCCCGTCGAATTTTGTGAGCTGCGCAAACGCCACTTGGTTCAGATCGAGGTTCAGCCCCATGCCGATGGCATCGGTCGCAACGATGTAGTCGACTTCGCCGGACTGGAAGAGCTCGACCTGACGGTTGCGGGTCTCGGGGCTTAGCGCACCCATGACCACCGCCGCGCCGCCCCGGTACCGGCGCAGCATTTCCGCCGCAGTGTACACCCCCTCTGCGCTGAAGGCGACGATGGCGCTGCGCGGGGGCAGGCGCGACAGCTTGCGCGGGCCGATATGGGTGAGGGTGGAGAACCGGGGGCGCTCCATGATTTCCGCCTTCGGGACCAGGGTGCGCAGCAACGGCTCCAGCGTGGCGGCGCCGAGGAACATCGTCTCCTCCCGACCCCGGGCATTGAGCAGCCGGTCGGTGAAGATATGCCCCCGTTCCCGGTCGGCAGACAATTGTGCCTCGTCCAGCGCGACGAAGGCGTGGCCGCCACCGGTCCGGTCCATCGCTTCCGCCGTGCACAGGAAATAGCGCGCACCGGGCGGTTCTATCCGTTCCTCGCCCGTGATCAGGGCGACCTGCTTCTCGCCCTTCATCGCCACGACGCGGTCATACACTTCGCGCGCGAGCAGGCGCAGCGGGAAGCCTATCATCCCGCTCGAATGGCCGCACATCCGTTCGATAGCGAGATGTGTCTTGCCGGTATTGGTGGGTCCGAGGACCGCCTTGATCGGGGCGTCGCTCATCTGCACTGTCTGGCACTGTGCGCGCGGTATCGCAAGACGGCGCGCACGCCTTTCGACTCATCGCCAATACCGCCCCGCCCATCGGGGATTAAATCGACATTAACTTTAATCCTGCAGGCAGGTTTGGCACAGGGACTGCCGGACCGGGTCGTAAAACCACAACAGCATGGCAGGCCCCTTTTGGACGAAGGGCATATGTACGTAGCACGTGTCGAAGGCGGCGCCGGCAGCGATGCCGGACAGGACGGGGCGGGCCATTGGCGCGCCGCCGCGCTTTCGCACGGACAGGTGATTGCCGAAGACGGCTCCTACCTGCTGCGCCGCACCACGACGTTCCGCAGCCGTTTCGATGCCTGGCATCTCGACGCCTCGTCATGGCTGGACGGGCTGGATCTCGCGCCCAGCCTGGCAGAGAATATCGGCAGTCGGCGCTGGTGGCGCGGGCTTGGTACGATGCTGGGGCTCGGTTTTGCGGCCATCTCGTTCTGGCCCGATTTCGCCCCGCTGGAAGTGGCCCCCGCCATGATCGCGGACAGCGAAGTGCGGGACGAGTTTCGCAGCCAGTCGATCATGCCGCTCGCCCTCGGCAGCGATAGCGGGCGGCACATGGCGGCCACCGGCGCGGTGCGAAAACTCGCCGCTGCGCCCGAGCGTCCGCAGATACAGCTGGTCGCGACACTGGCCCGGGGCGACAGTTTCCAGCGCATGCTGCAGCGCGCCGGAGTCGGAAAGAGCGAGGCTTCCCAGATTACCGGCATGGTCGAGAACGCGATTGCCACGGCGGACATAGAACCGGGCACGCAGCTCGACATAACGCTTGGCCGCCGAACCGCTCCGGGTGAGCCGAGGCCCCTCGAATCGCTATCGTTCCGTGCGCGGTTCGATCTGGCATTGTCGGTCGAGCGCGGCGCATCCGGCCTGTCTCTCGTTCGTAAACCGATCGCCGTCGACGAAACGCCTCTGCGCATTCGCGGCACCGTCGGCGACAGCCTGTACCGATCTGCGCGTGCGGCGGGCGCACCGGCCAGCGCCGTACAGGCGTACTTGAAGGCGTTGGGCGGTCATCTCGACATGGACCGCTCTGTCGGTTCCGGCGATACGTTCGACATGATCATCTCCTACCGCCGCGCCGAAACGGGTGAGCGGCAGGCCGGCAATCTGCTGTATGCAGGGGTCGAACGGGACGGAAAGCCGAAGGCGCAGCTGATGCGCTGGGGCGACAAGGGCAAGTTCTACGAAGCGTCGGGCGTGGGGGAGACCCGCAGCGGCCTCGTCCGCCCGGTGCCCGGGGCGATCAGTTCGCGCTACGGCATGCGGCGTCATCCGATCCTGGGCTACAAGCGGATGCATTCGGGGCAGGATTATCGCGGCGGATACGGCACGCCGATCCGTGCGGTGACCGACGGGCGCGTGGCCTTCGCCGGGCGCAAGGGCGGCTATGGCAATTTCGTGCGGCTGAACCATGCAGGCGGCCTGGGGACAGGCTATGCGCATATGAGCCGGATCGCCGTGCGCGCGGGTGCATCGGTGCAGCGCGGACAGGTCATCGGCTATGTCGGTTCGACGGGGCTCAGCACCGGCCCGCATCTTCATTACGAAATGTATCGCGGCAACCGGAAGATCGACCCGGCCTCCGTCAGCTACGTGACCCGGGCCGAATTGTCGGGCGAGGAGCTGCGCCGGTTCCGGTCGCGCCTCGCTTCGCTGAAGACGGTGGAAGCCGGTGCGGCCCTGACCGACATCGAACCCTCCGGCCCGCAAGAGGTCGAGGTGCGGCGCGAGATCGACAAGCTGGATGCATCCTACGCGCAGCGGCGCTGAGTACTGGCACAATACCGGCACGAGGGGGGCGGATCATTGAGAGTTTCGGCAAAAGCATGGCATGGGGTGACGCCATGACAGCTTCCTATCCCGCGACGCGCCTGCGGCGCACCCGAACCGCCGCCTGGAGCCGCGCGCTGCACCGCGAGACGGTGATGACCAGCGCCGACCTGATCTGGCCGCTCTTCGTACTCGAGGGGAAGGGGGCGGAAGAACCCGTCGCCAGCCTGCCCGGCGTGTCGCGCTGGTCGATCGACGGGATCGTGGCGCGAGCGAAGGAGGCCGTGGAGCTCGGCATTCCGGCCATCGCCCTGTTCCCCAACACGCCCGATGCGAAGCGCAGCGAGGACGGGGCAGAGGCCTACAACAGCGACAACCTGATGTGCCGGACCATCCGTGCCGTCCGCGATGCGGTGGGCGGCGATCTCGGCATCCTGACCGACGTCGCGCTCGACCCTTATACGACGCACGGGCAGGACGGGCTGCTGGATGCGCGCGGCTATGTCGTGAACGACGATACCGTCGCCGTCCTCGTCGACCAGGCGGTGGTGCAGGCGGAAGCAGGCGCGGACATCGTGGCCCCGTCCGACATGATGGACGGACGCGTCCACGCGATCCGCATGGCGCTGGAAATGGGCGGGCACCACAATGTGCAGGTCATGGCCTACTCCGCGAAATTCGCGAGCGCCTTCTACGGCCCGTTCCGCGACGCCGTGGGATCGGGCGACCGGCTGAAAGGCGACAAGAAAAGCTACCAGCTGGACCCCGCAAACGGCGACGAGGCCATGCGCGAGATCGCGTTCGACATTGCAGAGGGTGCGGATAGCGTGATGGTCAAGCCGGGGCTGGCCTATCTCGACGTCATCGCCCGAGCCCGCGCCCGGTTCGACGTGCCGATTTTCGCTTACCAGGTCAGCGGGGAATACGCCCTGATCGAGGCCGGTGTCGCAGCCGGAGTGGGCGAACGCGAGCCGCTGCTCATGGAAAAACTTATCGCTTTCAAGCGGGCCGGCTGCGCCGGGATCCTCACCTATCATGCCCCTCTAGCTGCGCGATTACTCAATGGCTGAAACCATGCATGCGGACACGGCCGCGCCGTTGGAGAATACGATTACGGGCAGCAGGCGCGGCGCCAATCCGCTGCTGTTCGCGGTGGCCATATTGTGCGGCAGTTTCCTGCTGTTCCTGGTCCAGCCCCTGATCGCGCGACTGGCCCTGCCGCTGCTGGGCGGCGCGCCCGCGGTCTGGAACAGCGCGATGCTGGTCTACCAGATGCTCCTGCTCGGCGGGTATCTCTACGCCCACCTGCTCTCGCGCCTGCCGCTCAGACGTCAGATCGTCATCCATATCGCGTTGCTCGCCTTGGCGGCAATTTTCCTGCCCGTCGGGCTCGCCGATCTGGAGCGGGCCGGGGCAGGCTGGGAAGTGCTCTGGGTGCCGGCACTGGTGCTGGCCAGCGTAGGGCCGCTCTTCGTCCTGATCTCGGCGCAGGCCCCGCTTCTGCAGGGCTGGTATGCGGCCGACCCGGACGCAGGCGATCCGTACTGGCTGTATGCGGCATCGAATATCGGCAGTTTCGCCGGCCTGCTCGCCTTTCCGCTGCTGTTGGAGCCGACGCTTACGACGACCGGGCAGTCGCTCGCCTGGTCGACCGGATACGGCGTGCTTGTCGCCATCATGGTGCTGGTCGGGTTCTGGCGCTGGAATACGGTCGGCGATCAGGCTGCGAACCGTCCGCCCGCAAGCGAAGAGGCGACTGCTGCGATAGCGCCTGCATCCACCGCACCGGGTTGGCGGACCATCGCGCACTGGCTGGCGCTGTCTGCCGTTCCCTCCGGCCTTTTGCTGTCGACCACCACGCATCTGTCGACCGATCTCGTGGCCATGCCTCTGCTGTGGGTCATACCGCTGGGCATCTATCTGTTCAGTTTCGTGCTGGCGTTCAATCCGGTCAGCCGCGCTGCCGCCTTCTTTGCGCGGATTGCCCCTATTGTCGTCCTGTTCCTCGGCGCGAAGGCGATGATGAGTTCGGGACAGGCCGACCTTGCCGATGCCATCGGGTCGATCGTGATGTTGCTCGTCGTCGCGGCGGCGCTGCATCGTCACCTGTTCGAATTGCGCCCCGATCCGGACCGCCTGACCCTGTTCTACCTCGTGATGAGCGCGGGCGGCGCGCTGGGCGGAATGTTCGCTGCGCTGGTCGCACCGGTGCTGTTCGACTGGGTGTGGGAGCATCCCCTGCTGATCCTCGCCGCAGCGGCCCTGCTGCCGCCCCGTGCGCTGGTGGCGTGGATGGACCGCAAGGGGTGGGAGGAAGCGCGCCAGCGCCGCATGCGCCTGCTGCTGGTGGCGGCCGCTGCTGCCCTTGGCGTGTGGCTCCAATGGTCCGTGCTGCGGTATCTTCCCTGGGTCACGCTCGGACTGACTGCCGCCATCACCGTACTCGGCGTCCTTGCGCTGGGCAAGAGGTGGTCGCTCGTCGCCGTACTCGCCATCCTGATGTTCTTCCGCGGCGGGTTCGAAAACATCGGCACGAGCGTCCAGAACCTGCGTGAGCGAAGCTATTTCGGCGTCTACACGATCGGCGACATTCCCGAGGCGAGCTTGCGCACGCTGAAGCACGGCACGACCATGCATGGAAGGCAGTTCACCGATGCCGGGCGGCGCCTGCAACCCACCGCCTATTACGGACCGACATCGGGGGCCGGACTGGCACTCTCCAATGCCGGCGCGTACTACGGCGACGATGCCAGCATCGGGGTCGTGGGCATGGGGGCGGGCACACTGCTGTGCTACCGCAAGCCCGGCCAGACGTGGAAGATGTACGAAATCGATCCGGTGGTAGTGGAATATTCCTTCAACGGCACGTTCACCTTCCACGAGGAATGCGCGCCGCAGTCCGAGATCGTGGTCGGCGATGCACGACTGGAACTGGCGCGGGAGCCTGAGGGCGCCTTCGACGTACTGGTCGTGGACGCCTTCAGTTCCGACGCGATTCCGATGCACTTGATGACCCGCGAAGCGATGCAGACCTATGCCGATACGCTGTCGCCGGACGGGCTGCTGGTCATCCATATTTCGAACCGTTTCATCGACCTCCGTCCGGTCCTGTCCGCCCATGCCCGCGATTTCGGCTGGTCGGCCATGCTGCGCTTCGACCAGGCGAATGGCGCGGACGCGATCGAGAACTCGGTCTGGCTGGTCCTTTCCCCTGATGCCGCGGCAGCAGACAAGCTGAGAAACGCGAATCCCGAAGCCGAGTGGCAGGACATGCCGGACCCGGCCACACGCAGCTGGACCGACGATTATGCATCGATCCTGCCCTACCTGATGTGGAGCAGCTTTACCGGCGACTGGCCATAGGGCCCGCCATGACGGGCTTCGAACACCGCACGCAGCGCCTGATATTGCGGGACTGGCAGGACGAAGACTGGGAGCCGTTCTGGCGCCACCTCAATACGCCCACAGTTTCCCGCTTCCTGGGCGGGGTGGCGGACGCAGCATACCGCACACGGACGCGGGAAAGGCTTCTGCGTTACAGCCGCGAATACGGGCACACGTTCTGGGTCGTCGAAAGGATCGACGACGGCGGACACCTGTCCGGCGAAATCCTCGGCTGGTGCGGTCTCAAAAGGTGCAACGAAACGAATGGCCCGGTCGGCGATTTCGAGGCCGGCTGGCGCCTCCGCGAGGATGCGTGGGGCAAGGGCTATGCGAGAGAGGCTGCTAGTGCGTCCATCGATCTTGCATTCCAGCAATTCGGCGCGCCTCATGTCATTGCATTGACCGTGGAGGGCAACAAACAGAGCTGGGGCCTGATGGAGAGGCTGGGCATGGAACGCCGCCCGGACATGGATTTCGCAGACAGCGCGTCATGGGCGAAAGGCGAAACGCTCATCGTCTACCGGATCGACCGGGAGCAATGGGCCGCGCGCGGCGCGGACAGGCTGCGGAGCAGGATGGATGGCTGACATCGTCGCCGAAACGAAGCGACTGGTCCTGCGCGGCGTTGCGGAAGGCGACGAGGCGGAACACGACCGGCTGCTGAACTCGGCCACCATCATGCGGCATATCGGCGGCGTGATGGAACCGCACGAGATCGAGGCACGCCATGCAAAAGCGATGGCGATGTATGCGCGCGAGGGCTTCAGCTTCCTGCTCGCGGTGGAGAAGGCGAGCGGCGAGATGGTCGGCTATTGCGGGATCAAGCGCGTCGAGAACCCGCTCGCCCCCAATACCGGCGACCACGAGATCGGGTGGAAGATCCGCGAGGATCGCTGGCAAAGGGGCTATGCCGAGGAAGCCATGCGCGCCGTCATCGAATGGGCGTTCACGCGCGTCGGCGCGCCGTATCTCGTGGCGCTGACCAGTCCGGCGAATACAGGCAGCTGGAAGCTGATGGAAAAACTGGGCATGGTCCGGCGGAGGGATCTCGACTTCCACGATCCGGCCTATCCGGCGCAAGACAACCCGACGATCCAGTATTCGCTCTCGAAAGAGCAATGGGAGAATTTGCAATGACCACGAACCGCCCGGGCGTGAACATCGTGCCGATCCACGGCAAGACCCCGCGCATCCACGACAGCGCCTTCATCGCCCCCGGCTGCACGATCATCGGGGATGTCGAGATCGGGGAAGACAGTTCGGTCTGGTACAATTGCGTGCTGCGCGCCGATGTCAGCCGGATCGTGATCGGCAAGCGGACGAACATCCAGGACGGCAGCGTGCTGCACTGCGATCCGGAGCGGCCGGGCGATCCGGACGGCTCGCCGTTGCTGATCGGGGACGATGTGCTGGTCGGCCACATGGTCATGGCGCATGGCTGCATCATCAAGGACCGCGGCTTCATGGGCCTGGGCTCCATCGCGATGAACAAGGCGGTGATTGCGAGCGATTCCATGCTCGCAGCCGGCGCCATGCTGACCGAAGGCAAGGTGATAGAGCCGCGTTCGCTCTGGGCAGGGCGTCCGGCCAAGCCGATGAAGGAACTGTCCGACGCTGCCATTGCCGGAATGAAGATGGGCACGGCGCACTATGCCCACAACGCGAAGGACCATGCGAAGGCGGTTGCCGACGCGCTGGGCGGGTGACGTCGCGGCGGCATGTGTTGCGCCGCGCTACTTGCTCGCTTGTCGCTCGTCGCTCGTCGCTCCCCGCGTCAGTCGCGCACCAGCGCCCTCAGCGCTTCGATGCGGTCGGCTTCGTGGGGCGGCTTGTCCCAGCGAATGCGGTGGATGCGGGGGAAGCGCATGGCGAGGCCGCTCTTGTGCCGCTTGCTCTCGTGTACGCTGTCGAATGCAACTTCGAACACCAGGCTCTTGTCGGTTTCGCGCACGGGGCCGAAGCGGTTCACGGTCTTGCTGCGGACATGCTTGTCGAGCTTCTTCAGCTCTGCATCGGTAAAGCCTGAATAGGCCTTGCCCACCGGCAGCAGCTCCGCGCCGGAATCGGGATCGCCGTCCCAGCATCCGAAGGTGTAGTCCGAGAAGAAGCTGGAGCGCTTGCCGCTGCCGCGCTGGGCATACATCAGCACGCAATCGACCAGCAGCGGGTCGCGTTTCCACTTGTACCACAGTCCGGTCTTGCGCCCGGCGATGTAGGGGCTGTCGCGCCGCTTCAGCATCAGGCCCTCGATCGCGTCGTCGCGGGTCCCTTCGCGGATCCCGGCGAGCGTGTCGAAATCGCCTGCCTCGACGATCTGGCTGATGTCGAAATGACTGTCCGGCAGGCGCGGCAGGAACGCCTCGAGCCGCTTGCGGCGATCCTTCCACGGCAGGTTGCGAACGTCGTCTCCTTCGATGGAAAGCGCATCGTAGAGCCGGACGAAGGCGGGGCTTTCGGTCAGCATCTTCTTGCTGACGGTCTTGCGGCCGAGGCGCTGTTGCAGCGCGTTGAAGCTGGCAGCGCCGCCAGCCTCTCCGCCTTGCACATTGCCGCGCACCAGCAATTCCCCGTCCAGAACGGCAGGGATATCCAGCGCGTCGACCATCTCGGGAAAGGTCGCGGAAATGTCGTCTCCGCTGCGCGAATAGACACGGGTTTCGCCGCCGGCATGGACCAATTGGACGCGGATGCCGTCCCATTTCCATTCCGCCGCATAGTCCGCCATGTCGACCCTCGTGTCCTCCAGCGGATGTGCCAGCATGAAGGGGCGGAAGGTTGGCACGTTGGTGATGTCGGGCGGCTCCGCACCGCCCGCTGCCCAGGCGAACAGCTCGCCATAGGGCGGCTGCAACCCGTGCCAGTACTCCTCGACATCCTCCACGCTGACATCGAAGGCTTGCGCGAACGCGACCTTGCCCAGCCGGCTGGAGACTCCGATCCGCATGGCACCCGTTGCCAGTTTCAGAAGGGCATAGCGGCCCGAAGGGTCGAGCCTGTCCAGCAGGGCGGGAAGCTGCGTGGTGACGCTCTTGCGCGTCATTTCCTCCAGCGCGGCGACCGTTTCGCTGACCGTCAGGGGCTCCGTGTCGGCAGCATCGCTTCCCATCTGCGCGGTTTCCCACAGCAGGCTGGCCGTTTCCGCCGTGTCGCCCACGAAATCGCGGCTGAGCGACCACAGGACCGGGTCTATCCGGTCCTTCATGATGTTGCGGATGGTCGAGGATTTCACCGCCGGGAAATCCAGCCCGTCGGTCAGCGCGGCGAGCGCCCAGCCGCGATCGGGGTCGGGCACGTCACGCAGATATTCCGCGATCAGTCGCAGTTTCTCGTTGCGGGACCGGGTAAAGACCAGTGCATCGATCAGGGCGGCAAACTCTTCCACCCTATTCATCCTCGTCCTCGCGGCCCACCAGGGCCAGGGCGCGGGCGCGGCGCTGGTGCAGCTGGTTCCAGCGCAGCAGCGCTTCTTCCCGGCCATGGGTAATCCACGTTTCCTGCGGATTCACCTCCTCGATCGTCCGGGTCAGCTCGTTCCAGTCGGCATGGTCCGAAATGACCAGAGGCAATTCGACATTGCGCTGCCGCGCGCGTTGCCGGACGCACATCCACCCGCTCGCCATGGCAGTAACCGGGTCGGGCAGGCGGCGGCTCCACCGATCGTTGAGGGCAGAGGGCGGGCTGACGACGATGTGACCGCGCATCTCGTCCTTCGGCGTATCCGCGACGAGGCGCAGTTCCCCCAGATCGACACCGTGTTCCTCATAAAGGCGGCACATCTTCTCCATCGCGCCGTGCAGGTAGATCGGCTTCCTATGTCCGGCACGGCGCAATTCGGCGATTACGCGCTGCGCCTTTCCCAGAGCGTAGGCACCGATCAGGACGCAGCGATCGGGATGGGCAGCCAGCCGGTCCAGCAGCTTTGCCATCTCGTCCTCGATCGGGGGATGGGTGAACAGCGGCAGGCCGAAGGTCGCCTCGGTAATCAGGATATCGCAAGGGGTTACTTCGAAAGGCGGGCAGGTCGGGTCGGCACGCCGTTTGTAATCGCCGGTGCAGATGATCCGCTCGCCTGCATGTTCGAGCAGGATCTGCGCGCTGCCAAGGACGTGGCCCGCCGGGATGTAGGTGGCATCAACCCCGCCGGGCAGGCGGATGGTCTCACCATATTCGACCGGTGTGGTGTCGCCACCATCCGGACCCTCTCCGGTCATGTATCGCAGTTTCATGATGGCGAGCGTTTCGGGCGTGGCAATCGTCGCCCCGTGTCCCCCGCGGGCGTGATCGGCGTGGCCATGGGTAACCAGCGCGCGCTCGACCGCGCGGCCCGGATCGACCCAGGCGTCGGCAGGCACGACATGGATGCCCCACGGTTCGGGCCTGATCCAGGAAAACGGGGCACTCATGCAAGGTTCAAGCAAAAGGGGCGCGAACCGTTCCCGAATTCGCGCCCCCTTGCTTGTCGTTTGGATGGATCAGCTGTCGCCGCCATCCGCCTTGTCCGCTGCATCGGCATCGGGCTTCTTGGGCGCGGCCTTTTTCGCAGCAGGCTTCTTCTTCGCGGCAGTCTTGCGCGTCGTCCGCTTGGCCTTGGGCGGGGCGGGGGTGAGTTCGAAGGCGGGCTTGCCGTCCCTGATGCTCACCTGCACCTCGCCGCCGTCGGCCAGCTTGCCGAACAGCAATTCCTCCGCCAGCGGCTGCTTGATCTTTTCCTGCAGCAGGCGGCCCATCGGGCGCGCGCCGTAGAGGCGATCGTAGCCCTTGTCGCCCAGCCATTCGCGCGCATCGGCGTCGAACTGGATGTCGACATTCTGTTCCGCCAGCTGGAGCTCCAGTTGCAGGATGAACTTGTCGACGACGCGGGCAATCGTGTCCTTGCCGAGATAACCGAACGGCACGATCGCATCGAGACGGTTGCGAAATTCCGGCGTGAACATGCGCTTCACCGCTTCCTCGCTCGCGTCTTCCTTGCTCACGTCGCCGAAACCGATGCCCTGGCGCGCCATGTCGGCGGCGCCGGCATTGGTGGTCATGATCAGCACGACATTGCGGAAATCGACCGTTTTGCCGTGATGGTCGGTCAGGCGCCCGTTATCCATCACCTGCAGCAGGATGTTGAAGAGGTCGGGATGCGCCTTCTCGATCTCGTCGAGCAGCAGCACGCAATGCGGGTTCTGGTCGACGGCATCGGTCAGCAGGCCGCCCTGGTCGTAACCAACATAGCCCGGAGGCGCGCCGATCAGGCGGCTGACCGAGTGGCGCTCCATGTATTCCGACATGTCGAAACGCTTGAGCTCGATGCCCATGATGCTGGCGAGCTGGCGGGCGACCTCGGTCTTGCCGACGCCGGTAGGGCCGCTGAACAGGAAGCTGCCGATGGGCTTGTCCGGATCGCGCAGGCCCGCGCGGCTGAGTTTCATTGCGGTCGACAGCTTCTTCACCGCCGCGTCCTGGCCGAAGACGACGTGCTTCAGGTCGCGCTCGAGATTTTCCAGCGCCTTCTTGTCGTCCTTGCTGACGGATTTGGGGGGGATGCGCGCCATCGTCGCGATGACCTGCTCGATCTCGCGCGCGGTAATCTTCTTCTTGCGGCGGCTGGGGGCGACCAGCATCTGCATCGCACCCACTTCGTCGACCACGTCGATCGCCTTGTCGGGCAGTTTGCGGTCGTTGATGTAGCGCGCCGACAGCTCGACCGCGGTTTTCAGCGCGTCGGCCGTATACTTGACCTTGTGGTGCTCCTCGAAGGCGCTTTTCAGACCCTGCAGGATCTTCACCGTATCCTCGATCGTCGGCTCGTTCACGTCGATCTTCTGGAACCGGCGCAGCAGGGCGCGGTCCTTCTCGAAGTGATTGCGGAATTCCTTGTAGGTTGTCGAACCGATGCAGCGAATGGTCCCGCCGCTAAGCGCAGGCTTCAGCAGGTTGGACGCGTCCATCGCCCCGCCGCTGGTCGCGCCGGCGCCGATGACCGTGTGAATCTCGTCGATGAACAGGATCGCCTCGGGCATCTTCTCCAGTTCGGAGACGACCTGCTTCAGCCGTTCCTCGAAATCGCCGCGATAGCGCGTGCCGGCCAGCAGCGCGCCCATGTCGAGCGAGTAGATGACAGCATCTTCCAGGACTTCGGGCACGTCCTTCTCGACGATCTTGCGTGCCAGCCCTTCGGCGATGGCGGTCTTTCCGACGCCCGGATCACCGACATAAAGCGGGTTGTTCTTGGACCGGCGGCACAGGATCTGGACCGTGCGGTCGACTTCGGGCCCGCGGCCGATCAGCGGATCGACCTTCCCGGCCTCCGCCTTGGCATTGAGGTTGACGGTGAACTGGTCGAGCGCGGTTTCCTTCTTGCCCTTGCCGTCGCCCTTCTCGTCCGCCTCGGTATCTTCCGCACCGTTGACCGGACGGGAATCGACCTGCTTGCCGCCCTTGCCGATGCCGTGGCTGATGAAGCTGACCGCATCCAGCCGGCTCATGTCCTGCTGTTGCAGGAAATAGACCGCATAGGAATCGCGTTCGGAAAACAGCGCGACCAGCACGTTGGCGCCGGTCACCGTGTCCTTCGCCGCGGACTGGACGTGCAGGATCGCGCGCTGGATCACGCGCTGAAACCCCGCCGTGGGCTGTGGATCGGCCCCGTCTTCCGTCTGCAGCGACTGGTATTCCTGGTCGAGATAGGTCTGAACGACATCGCCCAGTTCGCCCATGTCGACCCCGCAGGCATTCATTACCTCTGCCGCGTCGTCGTCCCCGACCAGGGCAAGGAGCAGGTGTTCCAGCGTCGCATATTCATGCCGGCGTTCCGACGCGAAGGCGAGGGCGTTGTGGAGGGTCTTTTCGAGGTTTGCGGCAAAACTGGGCATGGGGGAAAATGAACCTTCGTGGTTAACGGGGCGTTACTCGCAGCTGGCGGTCAGGCGCTCGCCTGGACGGAATGCGGCGCCCCTCTTGGGGGTATGACAGGAATATGGGGGCGGGCGGACGAGAGTCCAGCGCGGCCCGAATGCCGTGTTCGCGCACGGGCCCGGCGAAGGGCATGCGGGTGAAAATTCCCGCCGCGCCTGTCACGTACCGGATTTCGGACTGAACAGGGCGTCGGCCGCGGCGCGATGCTTGTCCGCCCGGCTGCGGTGCTGTTCTACCCGGGCGATTTCGAGCTGCAGGAGGCGGATACGCTGCGACAATTCGTCCTGCGAATAAGGGCCGAGGTCCTCGCCGGCGAGTTTGCCGGCAGCATCGCCGCGCGGGCGGGGCAGGTCATCATCTTCCATCGGCGCCTCCACCTGTTCCGGCGACGGGTTTCGCCTGCATCGCGGCTTGCTGTCAATGGGGTTGCGCCCTAGGGCTGCCCGCGAGAGACCGGAATGCACCGGGCACAAGGGGGGACGAAGGGTTTGACCATTCCGGACACGATGCGCGCGGCAGGCTTTGCCGAACCGGGCGGCCCCGAGGTTCTGTGTGTGCAGACGGTGGACGTGCCAGGCTGCGGTCCGCAGGACGTCCTGATCCGCGTGGCCCATGCAGGGGTCAACCGGCCCGACTGCATCCAGCGCGCCGGACATTATCCGGCCCCTCCCGGCGCATCGCCGATCCTGGGACTGGAAGTGGCGGGCGAGATCGTTGCCATCGGCGATGACGTCACGCAGTGGTCGGTCGGCGACCGGGTTGCCGCACTGACGCCAGGCGGCGGATATGCGGAATATTGCATCGCCCCTGCCGGACATTGCCTCGCCGTACCGAACGATCTTCCGCTGGCCGAGGCGGCGGCTCTCCCGGAAACGATGTTCACCGTGTGGCACAACGTCTTCCAGCGCGGCTGTGCGAAGCCGGGCGAGACGATGCTGGTTCACGGCGGGACCAGCGGGATCGGGACCATGGCCATCATGCTGGCCAAGGCTTTCGGAATGACGTCGATCGTCACCTGCGGCAGTGACGACAAGTGCGAAGCAGCGCTGGAAGTCGGCGCGGATCATGCCATCAATTACAAGACGGCCGATTTCGTCGAGGAGGTGAAGCGTGTCACCGGGGGCGAAGGGGCCGACATCGTGCTCGACATGGTGTCGGGCGATTACGTACCGCGCAACCTGCAATGCCTGCGCGAAGGCGGGCGGCATGTGACCATCGCCGTTCTGGGCGGTGCCAAGACGTCACTCAACATGGCCTATCTGATGAGCCGGCGACTGGTGATGACCGGATCGACGCTGCGCCCGCGCTCCGACCGTTTCAAGACTGCGCTGTGCGCCGAAATTGCGGAGCATGCCTGGCCGCTGGTCGCCGATGGCACGATACTCCCCGTGATGGATCGCAGCTTCCCGCTGGACGACGCGGCGGGGGCGCACGAGCGCATGGAAGCGGGCGATCACATCGGCAAGATCGTGCTGGATATCGGCGCGGGCTGACACCGTCCTGCAACAAAAGAAGCGGCGCTGTCACCAAACTGTGAATCGCCTGTCACAATCGCAAGGCATGGACTGGACTCGTTCCGACAGGTTGCCCGGCCCGGGCCCTGCTGAAACGACAGGAGCGTCCCATGCTCGATACGTTGCAAGCGCCGTCGTCTTCGTCCTTCACCGCGATCGGTGACTGGATCCATCATCCCCCGGCAAAACCCGCCATTCCCGAACCAGAGGGCGAGAAGCGCCGCCGGTTCCGCACGATCTGGATCAGCGATGTCCATCTGGGCACTAAGGGGTGCAATGCCGACCTGCTGATCGATTTCCTCGACCGCACCGACAGCGACACCATGTATCTCGTCGGCGACATCATCGACGGCTGGCGGCTGAAGAAGAAGATCTTCTGGCCGCCGGAGCATAACGACATCGTCTGGCGCATCCTGAAGCGTGCCAAGCGCGGCACGCGTATCGTCTACATTCCCGGCAATCACG
Organism: Erythrobacteraceae bacterium WH01K; assembly: GCA_027941995.1. Classification (NCBI taxonomy): domain Bacteria; kingdom Pseudomonadati; phylum Pseudomonadota; class Alphaproteobacteria; order Sphingomonadales; family Erythrobacteraceae; species Erythrobacteraceae bacterium WH01K. Next base: position 404,987 of record CP115966.1, read on the forward strand.
ACGAAATGATCCGGCCCTTCGCGGGCATGAATTTCGGCGGGGTGGAAATCGCCCGCGCCGCGTTTCACGACACTGCCGACGGGCGCAGGCTGATGGTCCTGCATGGCGACGAGTTCGACACGGTCATGCTGGCCCATCGCTGGCTCGCCTTCGTGGGCGATGCGCTTTACCACATTATGATGAAGATAAACGGCTGGGTGGCTCTGGTCCGCAAGCGGCTGGGCCTGCCCTACTGGTCGATTTCCAAGGCGGCGAAGCACAAGGTCAAGAACGCCGTCGAATTCATCTCGAAATACGAGGAAGTCGTCGCGCGCGCGGCGGGCGAGCGCGGGGTCGACGGCGTCGTGTGCGGCCATATCCATACGGCCGAGCACCGGATGTTCGACCATGAAGGGCGCAGCGTCGAATACTGGAACGACGGCGACTGGGTCGAAGGCTGCAACGCACTGGTCGAGCACGAGGATGGCCGGATGGAAATCCTCCACTGGGCGGACGAGGTTGCCCGGCGCGAGGCGGAAGAGAGCGAGAGCGCAGTTTCCGAACGGGCCGCTGCATGAACGCGCTCGCCGACCAGATGGACCTGCCCGCCGCGATCCGTTCGGGAAAGCATTCCGGCAGCCTGCCCGCGCGCATCGCAATCGTGACCGATGCCTGGCATCCGCAGGTCAATGGCGTGGTGCGCACGCTGTCCACGACCGCCGCGCATCTTCGGAATCGTGGATGCGACGTCACGATCCTGTCGCCCGATGGCCACCGGTCCATCCCGTGCCCGACCTATCCAGAGATACGGCTGGCCATTACCCTGCCGGGAGCAACCGGGCGGGCGCTGGCCAGCCTCGCGCCGGATGCGATCCACATCGCGACCGAGGGACCGCTGGGCCTTGCCGCGCGGGCCTATTGCGTGCGGCGGAACATTCCCTTCACCACCGCCTACCACACGCAGTTCCCCGATTACCTGGCGCGGCGCACGAACCTGCCGGCGAGCATGTTCTGGCCCTTCATCCGCTGGTTCCATCGCCCGTCGCAGGCGATCATGGTGGCCACGCCGACGATCCGGCGGGAATTGCGGGACCAGGGACTCGGCCATCTTCATCACTGGAGCCGCGGCGTGGACCTCGAGTGCTTTTCGCCCGATGCGCCGCCGCCGCCGGAATATGCGGAACTGCCCGGACCCATCCTGCTCTATGTCGGGCGAGTCGCGGTAGAGAAGAATATCGAGGCGTTTCTCGGCATGGACTTTCCCGGCAGCAAGGTCGTGGTCGGCGACGGCCCCGCACTCGGGTCGCTGCAAGCTCGCTACCCGGAAACACATTTCCTTGGCCGCCGTTCGGGCCGGGAGCTTGCCGGATGTTATGCCGGGGCCGACGTCTTCGTCTTCCCCAGCAGGACCGATACGTTCGGCCTCGTCATGATCGAATCGCTGGCCTGCGGAACACCGGTTGCCGCCTTCCCCGTCGCCGGCCCGGCAGACATTATCGAGGATGCCGTCGGGGCCCTGTCGGAAGATCTGCGCCGTGCCGCGGCCGCAGCGCTGCTGTGCGACAGGGCGGACTGCGCCGCGTTCGGCGCGCGGTACAGCTGGAGCGCGGCAACCGACCAGTTCGTCAGCGGGCTGAGCCTGATGGACCGTGCCGCCTTGCCCTGAGCCGCGCAAACGCTTACATGGGGCAGCAAGCGGCCGCTCCGAAAGGGGCGGCCCTTCTATTTTGTCAAGGATATCCTCATGGCCGACCAACCCACTCCGCTGATGCCCCATGCGACCGCCACCTGGCTGATCGACAATACCGGGCTGGCCTTCGAACAGATCGCGGAATTCTGCGGTCTGCACATTCTCGAAGTGCAGGCGATGGCCGACGATCTTGCGGGCAGCAAATATACCGGCCGCGATCCCGTCCACTCGGGCGAACTTACGCACGAGGAGATCGAGAAGGGCGAGAAGGACAGTTCCTATTCGCTGGTCATGCAGAAGGCCCCGGTCGAGGTGAAGCGCACCAAGGGTCCGCGCTACACCCCCGTGTCGAAGCGCCAGGACAAGCCGGACGGCATCGCCTGGATCCTGCGCAGCCACCCCGAGATTTCGGACGCCCAGATCGGCAAGCTGATCGGCACCACCCGCAACACGATCGGCGCGATTCGCGACCGCACGCACTGGAACATCCAGAACATCCAGGCGAAGGACCCGGTGACGCTGGGCCTGTGTTCGCAGCGCGAGCTTGATGCCGTGGTGGCCAAGGCCGCCAAGAAGGCCGGGCTCGAAGGGGATGCCGCCGCAGTGGCCGCCGGCGACACCAATGACCGCGACAAGCTGATCGAGGAATTGCGGGCCGAGCGTACCGCCAACGAGAAAGCTGCTGCCGAAGCCGCGCAGGAGGCCGAAGCTGCCGAGTGGCTGGCCAACAAGCGCGCCGAAGAAGGCACGGAAGAAGCGTGATTTTTGCGAAAGAATGCCGGGTTTCGCCTTGCACCGCGAGGCGTGACCCGCCATTCGGGCTTACATGGATGTAAGTAAGCTGCCGACGCACCATCCCGTCCCGTGGGATACGACTTTCGAAGCGATGACGCTGCCGGAGATGTTTGCCGAAACCACGGCAAGACAACCGGACCGGCCCCTGATCCATTTCATGGGCCGCACCTACAGCTATGCCGATCTCTACACCCAGTCGGTGCGTTTCGCGGGCGGGCTGCGCGAACGCGGCATAAAGCGCGGCGACCGTGTGGGGCTGTTCCTGCCCAACGTGCCGATATACGTCTCTGCCTATTACGGGGCGATGATGGCAGGGGCCATCGTGGTAAATTTCTCTCCTCTCTATTCCGTCGAGGAATTGTCCCAGCAGGTCGCCGATAGCGGTGCGCGGTTGCTTGTGACGGTCGATGCACCGGAACTGTACGCCACTGCCGAGAAGGTACTTGAGGCGTCTGCGCTCGAAACGCTGGTCGTTGGCCGGATTTCCGACATGCTTGCCCCGCTGAAGGGCGTTGCCATGCGCGTATTCAAGCGCAGCCAGATTGCCGCCGTATCCTATTCGGACACCATCCTGCGCTGGGACGATCTGCAGGTCCGTACCGGATGGGGATCTTGGCTGGCGGAAAGCAGCAGCGAGACGCGCCCGCCCGCAACGGGCGACGTGGCCCTGCTGCAATATACCGGCGGCACGACCGGCACGCCCAAGGGTGCGATGCTGACCCATGCCAACCTCTCGATCAATGCGCGGCAGGTCGCGGGCCTCAACCCGTTCGGCGATCCGGCGGACGAGGTCTTCATGGGCGCGTTGCCGATGTTCCATGTCTTTGCGAACACCGCATTGCTGAACCATGCCGTGGCAAGCGGCGGATCGATCGCCATCGTGCCCCGCTTCGAGGCGAAGCAGGTGCTGCAGACGATCGAGAAATACGGCTGCACAGGCTTCCCGGGCGTGCCGACCATGTTCCAGGCGCTGCTCGACCATCCCGATATCGGCAAGACCGACCTTTCGACCCTGAAGGTATGCATTTCCGGCGGTGCGCCCCTCCCGGCGCCGCTGCGCGAGAAATGGGAAGAACGGACGGGCGTGCGCATCGTCGAAGGCTATGGCCTGACGGAGAGCAGCGGCGTCGTGTCGGCCAATCCCTATGATGGCCTGCGCAAGCCCGGCACCATCGGACAGACCGTCGCATCGACCGAAATCCTGCTGCTGGACAAGGAGGACCCTTCGGTCATCGCCCCGGACGGGGAGCCTGGAGAACTGGCGATCCACGGACCACAGATCATGTCCGGATACTGGAACCGCCCAGAAGCGGCAAAGGACGTCTTCGTGGAGCATCACGGCAAGCAGTGGTTGCGCACCGGCGACGTCGCTACCGTGGACGAGGACGGATTCCTCGAGATCGTGGACCGCATCAAGGACATGATCGCGGTCGGCGGGTTCAAAGTGTTCCCGAGCCAGGTCGAGGACGTGCTGCTCGAGAACGAGGCGGTGAAAGAAGCGCTGGTGATCGGCGTGCCGGACGATTACCGGGGCGAAGTGCCGCGCGCCTATGTCACGTTGTACGAGGGGGCGGACGCCACCGCGCACGGACTGGCAGACTGGCTCAATGCGCGCGTCGGCAAGCACGAGCGGGTCGACGAAGTCGTCATCCGCGACGAATTGCCCAAGACGATGATCGGCAAGCTCGACCGCAAGGCGCTTCGGGCCGAGGTTCTCTGACGGGGCGACAGACCGGAAAGGGCAGGCCCTTCCCGCGCAATCGGTTCAGGTAGCGATGGAGAGCTGCGGCTCGTCGCCTGCGCTGCCAGGCTTCGCAGCCAGTGGCGATTGCGGCTGTGCCTTCCCGCTGCCGCGCGGGGCGAACCGGCCATCGACCTGCGCGCCCTGTTCGATCGTCAGCGCGTCGTAGTGGACGTCGCCGGTAATGGTCGCAGAGCGCAGGATCACCAGCTCGCGGGCATCGATGGATCCATCCACCGTCCCTGCGAGCCGGGCGGATTCCGCCTTGATCGCGCCCCTCACGCTGCTTCCTTCGCCCTGGACCAGGCTGGCACAGGTGAGGTCGCCATTGACCGTCCCGTCGACGTGAAGCTCGGTCGTTGCGCTGATGTCGCCGGTGATGACGATATCTGCGCCGATGACGGAAAAGCTGCCGGAGCTGTTGGACTTAGCCATCGGTGCGAGCCTTGGCGCTGCCGGAGACTGTGTCTCGTCGTGCTTCTTTGAGAACATCGGGGGCTGCCTCCAGGAAGGGACGCGGATTGACCGCGCGATTGTTGATGCGAACCTCGAAATGGAGGTGCGGGCCGGTCGAGCGACCGGTGCTGCCGATGGCGCCGATGGTCTTGCCAGCCTCGACCTTCTGGCCGACCTTGGCATCGAAGCGCGACATGTGGGCGTAGCGGGTCATCAGGCCGTTGCCGTGCTGGATTTCGACCGTCTTGCCGTAACCACCCTTTGACCCGACGAAGCTGACCGTGCCGTCTGCCGCCGCAAAGATGGGGGCACCGGTGGGACCGCGGAAATCGAGGCCGGAATGCATTGCGCCGACGCCGGTGAACGGGTCGCGGCGATAGCCATAGCTCGACGTGACGGCAGCGACATCGGCGGGCGAAACCTGAGGGATGCCTGCCAGGCCACGCTCCAGCGCGCCCATGCGGGCAAGGGACAGGCCCAGCCGCTCGAACCGCGGATCGATTTCGCCGTCGGCGCCGAATTTCTCCAGCGGACCACCCATGGCCTCGCGCTCTGCTCCGGCAAGCATCGTGGTCGGGTTGAGACCCAGCTTTCGGATGGCTTCCTCGGCGCGCTGCGCACGGCGATCGGCATAGCGCGTCAAGCGTTCGACGAAGGCAAGCTGGCGCGCTTCGAGTTCGGCCAGGCTCCTGGCTTCGGGCAGGGCAGCGCTGACCTTGTCGACGGTCTTTGCCGTTTCGCTGGAGGAATCGGTTACCGTCTCGCCAGCCTTTGCATCGCTGGGCAGCGCGGCGACCATGTCTTCGATAAAGGTCTGCCTGCGTTCGAGATCGCTGGCGACAGACCCCAGGTCTTCGCGATAGGCCTCGACACGCTCGGACGCGGTTGCGACCTGCGCCTCGCGTTCCAGCAGCGAGAGACGATCGGCGGCTGCACGGTATTGCAGCCAGCTCATAACGCCCATGCTGATGGCCCAGACGAGCAGGGCGACGACGATACCGCCGGCGACCAGCTTCTGAGCGCGCGAAGAGATTTTGATGAAGCGGACATTGCCCTGCGAGCGCATGAAGAATTCGCGCTCGGGAAAAAGGTTTGCCATGCGGCCGGCAATACCGCCGCTATCGGTTCCAGAAATCAAAGCGACCCCGTACTTTTCTTTTTTGACCCGGGCGGGGCTTAGGCAGCGAAACCCGGCAGGTCGAATCCGGGCGGCGATTCTGTGGCCGAACCGAGAGGGTCGAGCGGTGAAACGTTATTCGGAGCGGAAATTCGCGGGTTTTTCGGGAACCAATCGCGGCGAACCCCATTTCTATCCTTCTGCGCCGATGCTCCCCGTCCATGACAAGCACCTTGATGCTTGCTAGGCGCAGCCCATGCCGGATTCCCCCGCCAACCGCATGGTTCGCAACGCTTCCCGCCAGTCGCCGGGCCCGGAGACGGTATGACCGGTATGCGAACCGGCCTGCTCGGGGGCAGCTTCAATCCGGCCCATGGCGGACACCGCCGTATCTCCCTGTTTGCCATGGATGCGCTGGGCCTCGACGAGGTCTGGTGGCTGGTTTCTCCCGGGAACCCGCTGAAACCAAAGGAAGGCATGGCGCCGCTGCAGGCGCGCTATCGCAGCGCGGTAAAGATGTCTCGCCGCGCGCCGATACGCCCCACCGCGATCGAGCGGGAGCTTGGTACGCGCTACACGGTGGATACCCTTTCGCGGATTACCCGCCGCTACCGGAAACGGGATTTCGTGTGGTTGATGGGATCGGACAACCTCGCCTCGTTCCACCGCTGGAAAGACTGGCGCGACATCGCGCGAATCATGCCGATTGCGACGATTGCACGGCCCGGCTATGATGCCGCTGCCGTTGCCAGCCCCGCAATGGCGTGGCTTGCGCCCCACCGCGTGTCGCCGGCCGTCTTTCGCAAACGGGGCCAATGGAGTGCGCCGACCCTGGTGATGATGCGTTTCGATCCCGACCCGCGCTCGGCGACTTCCATTCGTCGCAGCGATCCGGAATGGGCTGCGCGCATGGGCAGCGGACCGCTGCGCGACCAGGTAACGCACCGACTGTTCCCCGGCGAAGGCGTGACGGGGTGAACGCGCCGACTCGCAAATTGCCCGGACGCACCCCATCTACTTGTCATGACAGGAGTAACCACGACGCCGATGACGCAGGCGCAAACCGATATGCCTCATTCCGATCCCAGCTCCATTCCCGCAGAAATGGATGACAGCCTGCCCGAAAACCCGCTCGAACAGGCGGAGCCCGGTTCGCTGCACCATCTGGTTCTGACGCAGCTGGACGATGACCAGGCACAGGAAATGGTTTCGATCCCGCTCGCCGGGAAAAGCTCGATTGCGGATCACATGGTGATCGCGTCGGGCCGCTCCACGCGTCAGGTCGCCTCGATGGCGCAGAAACTGGCCGAAACGGTGAAGCAGGCGGGCCATGGCCCTGTGCGGCTGGAAGGCCTTCCGGCCGCGGACTGGGTGCTGATCGATTGCGGCGACGTGGTCGTGCACCTGTTCCGGCCAGAGGTTCGCAGCTTCTACAATCTGGAGCGCATGTGGGCGTTCGGAGACGCGCCGCCCGTCGGCGGCAACGTTTAATAGTGGGTCTGACACTGGGTCTGACACCGCATCCGACCCTGCGCCGCTTTCGCTAAGCGCGCGGGGGCGCAGGCCAGGCCGGGAGATACGATTATCCTCCTCCACGTCATCGCCCGCGGGAAGATTGCCCGGTCCCCGGAGGCCGAGCTCGTTGCGCGATACGAAAAGCGGCTGACATGGCCGCTCAAACTGACCGAACTGCCCGAAACAGGGGGCCGGATACCCGATCCCCAGTCCCCTTTCCGCACCGTCCTGCTCGACGAGCGGGGGATGGATCTCGCGTCCGAGAAGCTGGCCGAAACGCTGGAACGCTGGCGGGATGACGGAATCCGGGAAACCCGGTTCGTGCTGGGCGCGGCGGATGGGCATACCGATGCGGAGCGGGACGAGGCCGATCTGCTGCTTGCCTTCGGCAGCGCGACATGGCCGCACCTGATGGCCCGCGCGATGCTGATGGAGCAGCTTTACCGGGCGACCGCCATCCTTGCCGGCCACCCCTATCATCGGGCAGGCTGACCGCATGAGCCCGCGCCTCTTCATAACCGCCCTGATCGGCGCTGGCGCGCTGGGCGCGGCCATGCTGGTGGCGGTTCCGGTCACCGGGCAGCAGGATAGCGCGCTGGACGATCCCGAATCGACCCGCGCCGCCATGCAACGCGCCGAGGCCGAGGCGAAGCGGGCCCGGCAGCGCGGCGCCCAGCTCGAGGAAGAAGCGGCGAAAGCAACCGCCAAGGCAGAGAAAACCGCGCAGGAAGCCGCCGCGCTGGCCGCTCGCATCCAGGAAGCGGAAGCAGGGATCGTGGCTGCCGAATCGCGCCTGTCCCTGATCCAGGCGGCACGACGCAAGCTCGACCGGCAGCTGGCGCAGAGGCGCGAACCGCTGGTGCGATTGACCGCCGCCTTGCAGAATTTTGCCCGCAGGCCGCTGGCCGTGTCGGCGCTGAAGCCCGGCTCGCTGCGAGAGACGGTCTATCTCAGGGCCCTGCTCGATTCGACCGTGCCACAGGTCCGTCAACGCACGGCTGCCCTACGCGGCTCGATCGAGCGGGGGCAGGCGCTGGCACGCGAAGCGGACCAGGCGATTGTCACGCTGCGAGAGCAGGAGACGGTGCTCGGCGGCAGGCAGCGTGAGCTCGCTGCACTCGAAAGCCGCCAGCGTATCGTGTCGCGGCAGGCCAGCGGGGCAGCGGCGAGGGAGGCGGAGCGGGCGCTGGCCCTGTCGGAAGAAGCGCGTGACCTGTCGGGCCTGGTGCGCGAACTGTCCTCTGCGGCCGAGCTTCGCGAGGAACTGGCGGCACTTCCCGGCCCCGTCCTGCGTCCTTTCGGCGACAACGCGGCAGTCGCCGCGCAAACGCCCGATGCGACCCCATCGGCCACGGCCAGCGCCTCGAACGCGACCGCTGGAAGGGGCCGCCTCGCCCCGGTGGACCTGCAACTGCCTGTTGCTGGACGGACGGTCGCGGGGTTCGGATCGGTCACGCCGTCGGGCATCCGTTCGGAAGGCGTGACCATCGTCCCGCGCGGCGGCGCCCAGGTCATCGCGCCGGCAGCCGGGCGCGTGGCCTTTGCCGGACCTTATCGCGGGTTCGGGCGGATCGTCATCCTGGAGCATGGCGGCGGCTGGACCAGCCTCGTCACCGGCCTCGCGCGCAGCGATGTCGACGTTGGCGAGGAACTGGTGGCGGGCGCCCCGCTGGGTGTCGCAGGGGTGGAGGATCCCGAGGTCACGCTGGAACTCAGGCGCGGCCAGAGGGCCGTCAATCCGCTCGATTACGTGGGCTGACGGTATCCTCGCCCCTTGTCGCCCAGGGCAGGACTGCGGGCCAAGGCCGGGACAGTGGTCCAAATCCTCATCTTCCGTTCACGCCTGATGCGCGATAGTGTCGGTAATGTCCGGAGAACACGTATTATGAAATTCGCTCCCATCATCCGCTCTGCCGCGCTTGTCACCGCAGTCGCGCTGATTCCGGCAACCACGGCCGGCTTCGCACAGGTCGATGGCCGCGCCGGTCCGGAATTCGCGAAGCTGTTTGCGACCTACCAGCAGATCAAGGCGGCCTATGTCGACGAGGTCGATAACGAGCAACTCGTGCGCGGGGCGATCGACGGGATGCTGGCCAGCCTCGATCCCCATTCGGTCTATCTCGACGGCAGCGACCTGCAACGCCTCGAAACCCTGATCGACGGGAATTATTCGGGACTGGGCCTGTCGGTCATCATGGATGATGGCGCGGTCAAGGTCATCAGCCCGTTCCGCGGCAGTCCGGCGGAACAGTCGGGGGTGAAGGCCGGGGACTTCATCACGCACCTCGACGGCAAGCTGATCTATGGCGGCGACCTCGACGATGCTGTCCAGCAGATGCGCGGGCAGGCGGGAACCGACATCACCCTCACGCTGTTCCGCGCCGGCCACGACGAGCCGTTCGACGTCACCGTGACGCGCGGCGTGATCGAGCTGGAGCCTGTGACCCATGAACTGATGGACGGCAATATCGGCCATATCAGCGTCAACGAATTCTCCCGCGATGTCGGGGCCGACGTCTATGCCGCGTGGGATGCGCTGCAACAGGAAGCGTCCGGCCGGGTGAACGGCCTGGTCCTCGACATGCGCTCCAATCCCGGCGGTTCGCTGGACGAGGCGGTCGCGCTTTCGGACCTGTTCCTCGATTCGGGCAGCATCGTATCGCAGCGCGGGCGCGAGCGTGGCGAGAACCGCCTGTACGAAGCCGAATCCATCTTCCGCGGAGACATGGCAAAGGGCGTGCCCATCGTGGTCCTGATCGACGCAGGCTCCGCTTCTGCCAGTGAAATCGTCGCCGGAGCGCTGCAGGACCACCGCCGTGCGCTGGTGATGGGCGAACGCAGTTTCGGCAAGGGCAGCGTCCAGTCGCTGTTGCCGCTGGGCCGTGACGCGGCGCTGAAACTGACGACGGCGCGGTACTATACGCCGTCGGGCCATTCGGTGCAGGAGGGCGGTATCAAGCCCGACATCAAGGTGCCGCAATTGTCGGATCCCGATCTTGCCCGCCGCACGAAATACCAGATGCGCGAATCGGACCTTCGCGGGCATCTCGTCAACGAGCTCGGCCTCAAGGACGAAGAGCTCGAGAACGACAAGACGATCGATCCGCGCTTCGTGAAAACGGCGGAGGAACTGGAAGCGGAAGGCATCAAGGATTTCCAGCTGCATTACGCTCTGGAAACCCTGCGCCGGACGACGCCCAGTTCCGTCGCCATCCGCAAGTAGGGCCGCATGACCGAAACGCCCTCGGTCCGGCTTGCCCGGCAGATCGCCCTCGCGGTTCCGGCCCTGCTGCTGGCGGGCGCCTATGTCGGCCAGTATGCATTCGGCCTCTATCCGTGCGAGATGTGCTGGTGGCAGCGATGGCCGCATTTCGCAGCGGTCGCTTTGGGATTGCTTGCCGCATTTGTCGGCCCGGCGCGCGTCTGGACCGCCTTTGCCGCGCTGGCGATCCTTACGTCGGGACTGATCGGCGGTTTCCATGCGGGGGTCGAATATGGCTGGTGGGAAGGCATCACCGGATGCGCCACCTCGAACACCGTGGCAGCGGGCGATGCGCTCGATTCCATCCTCAATGCGCCGCTGGTGCGATGCGACCAGGCACCCTGGGACCTGCTGGGCGTATCTCTTGCAGGATGGAACTTCCTGATTTCGACCGGCGCGGCGATTGCCATCCTGTGGCTGATCGGCCGCAAGGACCCGGCGTTGGCATGAACGGACCGAAGCTATGACGAGCAAGAACGACATCGATCGCATGATCCGGGTGGACCAGGCGGGCGAATTCGGGGCGACCCGCATCTATGAAGGCCAGCTTGCCGTGATGGGCGACCGCGGACCCCATTCGGGGGAAATCCGCGCCATGGCCCGGCAGGAAGAAGGGCACCGGGCCGAATTCGATGCCCTGATGGCAGAGCGCGGCGTTCGCCCGACCGCGCTCCAGCCCTTCTGGAATGTCGCCGGTTACGCGCTGGGCGCTGCCACCGCGCTGATCGGGCCCGAGGCGGCCATGGCGTGCACCGCTGCGGTCGAAGAGGAAATCGACAAGCATTATTCCGACCAGCTAGACCGGCTGGAGGAAAGCGGCGCGGACCCCAGGCTCGCCGACATGATCGAACGCTTCCGCGAGGACGAGCGCGAGCACCGCGACGCCGCGCTGGCTGCCGGCGCGGAGAAGGCACCGGCCTATCCGCTGCTGTCGGGCGTGATCCGCTTGGGCTGCAAGGCGGCAATCCGAATAAGCGAGCGAATCTGAAACGGGAACGCCCGGGCGGCCGATACGCTTTTCAGGTACACACTTCAGACGATATTCAGGGCCGTGCGCCGTTTATGGCTGCCATTCACGCCCGATCCCAAAGGTAGGAAACCAATGCACTTGCGCTCTCTCACTCTCCCGCTCGCCGCCGGAATCATGGCCGCTTCCACTCCGGCGCTGGCGCAGGATTCGGCGGGCGACCGCGTGAACATGGTCATCGTCTATGGCGACGACGATGTGCAGCCGACGGCCAATGCGGACGAGATCGTCGTCGTCGCGCGCCTTCCCGAGAGCGAGCGTTACCGCATTCCCGAAACCCTGCGCTTCAGCGACGATCCCTCCAATACCGCGTGGGCGCAACGGGTCGAAAGTTTCCAGTTCATCGGCGATTTCGGCACGTTTTCCTGCTCCCCCACGGGCGCCGGCGGATCGACCGGCTGTACCCAAGAACTGATCGACGCGGCCTATGGCGAGCGGCGCGAAAGCTCCGAAGTGCGCTTCGGGCAGTTGATCGCCGAAGCGCGCGCCGCCCGGCTTGCGACAATTGACGAAGACGCGGCCATTCGCCAGGCAGAGGTCGAGGCGATCGAACGCGAGTATCTCGAACGGCTGGAGGCGGAGCGCGCCGCACCCGTAGGCGACGAAGTCGTCGACGGCAGCCCGCCGCCGCTCATCGACACCGAAGGCCGCGCCATCCCGTCCGCCCCGGAGCGCGAAGGTCCGTTCGACGACGGCGCCGAGGAGCCGTTGCCGGTCGATGCCAGCGCGCCGGCACAGATCGGCGGCGATAACTGACGCGGTGCGGGTTCGGCTGTTGTCCGAGCCCGTTAAGTCAAATCGTCGCGCAATTCGCTGCGCAATTCGCCGTGTGGGCTAGCATCGCCTTAACCTTCGATGGTTAATGGCGGCGGCATGACCACGCGCAAGATCCTGACCGTATTCGGCACCCGTCCCGAAGCCATAAAACTCTTCCCGCTCGTCCACGTGCTGGAAGCCGATGAGCGGTTCGACAGCCATGTCCTGGTGACGGGGCAGCATCGCGGGATGCTGGACCAGGTGCTGGACATCGCGGGGATCACGCCGGACGACGATCTGGACGTGATGCAGCCGGACCAGACGCTGGATGCACTCACCGCGCGCCTTCTGACCGGTATCGGCGAAGTCATGGACCGGGTGAGGCCAGACCACGTCGTGGTGCAGGGCGATACGGCCACGGCCATGTGCGGCGCGCTGGCAGCCTATTACCGCAAAATCCCGGTCTGCCATGTCGAAGCGGGCCTTCGCAGCGGGGATATCTATCATCCCTGGCCCGAAGAGGTGAACCGGAAGATCATCGGCAGCATGGCTGCGATCCATTGTGCGCCGACCGAGGTTTCGCAGGCTGCGTTGCTGCGCGAGAACGTCGATCCCGCCATCGTCCATGTGACCGGCAACACGGTGATCGACGCGCTCCACTGGATCACCGCGAAGGTCGAGGCAGAGCCCGGCCTGGCGAGCGGTCTTGCCGAGGTGGAGAAGCGCTTTGCCGGCAAGCGTATCATCGGCATGACCAGCCATCGGCGCGAAAATTTCGGGGAGGGCATGCGGGCCATTGCCGACGCCGTCAAACGGATCGCCGCGTGGGACGATACCGCGATCGTGTTCCCGGTCCACCTGAACCCCAATGTCCGCGCGGTGATGAACGAGGAATTGTCGGGGCTGGATAATGTCGCGCTGCTGGAACCGCTCGATTACCCGCATTTCGCCCGCCTTCTGGATATATGCCACCTGATGCTGACCGACAGCGGCGGTGTGCAGGAAGAGGCACCCGCGCTTGGCAAACCCGTACTGGTGATGCGCGAGACGACAGAGCGGCCGGAAGGCGTCGATGCCGGCACAGCGAAGCTGGTGTGCACGGATGCCGACAGGATCGTGGCCGAAGTGACGGCGCTGCTGGACGACCCCGCAGCCTATGAAGCCATGGCCCGCGCCCACAATCCGTTCGGCGATGGCCGTTCAGCGATGCGGATCGCCGACCTGCTGGCGCAATAAGACACGGCACTCGCGCAAGCGTTACCGCTATATTTACCTCGTCCTGCCAAGGCTGGCGGCCAGACTTAGCTAGCAGGACACACGACCACCATGATTGGCGAAAACAAACCCGACGTCTGCGTTGTCGGCCTCGGTTACATCGGCCTCCCGACTGCGGCGGTCATTGCCAGTAGCGGCTGCCCGGTCACGGGCATCGATGTCAGCCAGGCCGTTGTCGACACGATCAATCGGGGCGAGATCCATATCGAGGAAGTCGACCTCGACGGGCTGGTTCGCTCGGTCGTCCAGCGCGGCACGCTGAAGGCGTCCACGCAGGTCCAGCCGGCAGACGTATTCGTCATCGCCGTGCCGACCCCGTTCGAGAAGGACGGCAAGCACACGCCCGACACCAGCCATGTCATGAGCGCGGCGACGGAAGTCGCAGGCGTGCTGACGGCAGGCGACACGATCATCCTGGAATCGACATCGCCGGTAGGTACGACCGCGGCGATGCGCGACCTCATTGCAGGCTTGCGGCCCGATCTCGCCATGCCCGGGCTGACCGACCGGACGCCCGACGTCTCGATCGCCTATTGCCCGGAGCGCGTTCTGCCCGGCAAAATCCTGGAAGAGCTGATCCGCAACGATCGGTCCATCGGCGGCATCACGCCACGCTGCGCGCGCAAGGCGCTCGCATTCTACAAGCGTTTCGTGCGCGGTGAATGCGTGACGACCGATGCCGCCAGCGCAGAGATGACCAAGCTGGTCGAAAACGCGTTTCGCGACACCAATATCGCCTTTGCGAACGAGCTCAGCATGATTGCCGATGCGCAGGGACTGGACGTCTGGGAAGTAATCCGGCTGGCCAACCGCCACCCGCGGGTCAACATCCTCCAGCCCGGACCCGGCGTGGGCGGGCACTGCATCGCGGTCGATCCGTGGTTCATCGTCCATGGCGCGCCGGAGCAGGCGAACATGATCCGGCAGGCGCGGGAGACCAACGATGCGAAGATGCATCACGTCCTTGCCCGGGCCAAAGCGCTGGTGGACCAAAACCCGAATGCGCAGGTCGCCTGCCTCGGCCTCGCCTTCAAGGCGAATATCGACGATTTCCGCGAAAGCCCGGCCCGATACGTGGCCGCGGCGCTGGCCCGCGATTACGGCGAGCGCATCAGCGTGGTCGAACCCTATGCGGCAGAATTGCCGAGGGAATTCGACGGCACCGGAGCGTCTCTGGTCGACATCGATGCCGCGCTCGAAACGTGCGACGTCATGATCGTGCTGGTGGACCATGACGTCTTCAAGGTCATCCCGGCGGAAGAGCGCGCCCACGCGGCCATCTACGACACGCGCGGCATCTGGCCGGACGCGCACGTGAAGCGCACGGCGCCGGGTCTGCGTCTCGCCAGCTGAGGGTTTCCGGGCGGTGGCCGGCGGGTCCGCCTAGACGCGGTGATAGGAGCGGTACCAGTCGACGAAGGCCGGCACGCCGGCCTCGACACCCGTGGTCGGCTCGTACCCCAGATCGCGGCGGATCGCCTCGATATCGGCATAGGTCTTGTGGACGTCGCCCGGCTGCATGGGGAGCATCTCCATCTCCGCCTTGCGGCCGATCGCGCTTTCCAGGACGGCGATGACGTCCATCAGGTTTTCCGACCGGTGATTGCCGATATTGTAGAGCGCGTGCGGCTTCACGCTGCCGCCCGCCTTCACGGTGCCATCGTCTGCCGGCGGCGCATCGATGCAGGCGACGACCCCTGAAACGATATCGTCGATGAAGGTGAAGTCCCGGTACATATCGCCGTTGTTGAAAACCGGAATGGTTTCCCCTGCTAGGATGCGCTTGGTGAATTTCCAGAGCATCATGTCGGGGCGGCCCCACGGCCCGTAAACGGTGAAAAACCGGAGGCCGGTCAGCGAAATGCGGTAGAGATGGGCGTAGGTTTCGCTCATCAACTCGTCCGCCTTCTTGGTCGCGGCATAGAGCGAGACGGGATGATCCGCCCGGTCCTCGACCGCGAAGGGCAGTTTCGTATTGCCCCCATAGACGCTGGACGAACTGGCATAGACCATCGGGACTTCGCGCGCCCGGGCCAGTTCCAGCATGTTGACGTGCCCCACGAGGTTCGACTGGACGTAGGCATGCGGGTTCTCGATCGAATACCGCACGCCTGCCTGCGCGCCGAGATGCACGATCCTGTCGAATGCCTCCCCCTCCAGCGCGGTGGAGAGGGCGGCGTTGTCGGCGAAATCGACTTTCCGGAACGAAAAGCCGTCGCCGAGGCGCTTCAGCCGGTCTTCCTTCAGCGACACCTGGTAATAATCGTTGAGATTGTCGACGCCGAGCACCTGATCGCCTCGGGTCAGCAACCGCTCGGCCAGCGCCGCGCCGATGAAACCGGCAGCCCCGGTAATGAGAACGCGCATGGTGCGATCACCCCTTGTTGAGCAGGTCCGTTTTTAAGCAATAAGCCCGAACGCGGGTTTCATTCGGTGCAAGCTCGGTGGCGTCAGCGTGCCAGTTCGCGCACGCGGCGGCGCAGGTAATCGGCGTAGCCGGTCTTCCCCAGCCCATCGGCCCGGGCCAGCACGGCATCGGCGTTGATCCACCCCAGTTCCAGCCCGATTTCCTCGAGACAGGCGATCTTGATCCCGGTGCGGTGCTCCAACGTGCGGACATAGGCGCTCGCCTCGTGCAGAGAATCATGCGTTCCGGTATCGAGCCAGGCATATCCCCGGCCCAGACGGCTGACGGTCAGCGCGTCCTTTTCCAGATAGGTGCGGTTGACGTCGGTGATCTCCAGTTCGCCGCGCGCGCTGGGCGCGATGTTCGCAGCGATGTCGCACACCTGGCTGTCGTAGAAATAGAGACCGGTAATCGCCCAGTTCGATTTGGGTTCGGAAGGCTTCTCCTCGACCGACGTTGCCTTGCCGCTGCTGTCGAAATCGACGACGCCGTACCGCTCCGGGTCATCGACGTGATAGGCGAAGACATTGGCACCGCGGGCCTGCGCCTCTTCGGCAGCAGCGCGGCATTTTTCGCCCATCTTGTCGCCGTGATAGATGTTGTCGCCCAGGATCAGTGCGCTGGGCTGTCCGTTCACGAAATCGCGCCCTATGATGAATGCCTCGGCAAGGCCATTCGGATCGGGTTGCACGGCATAAGACAGGTCGATGCCGAACGCGCTGCCATCGCCGAGCAGGGCCTCGAACACGGGCAGGTCGCGGGGGGTGGAGATAATCAGGACTTCGCGAATGCCTGCCAGCATCAGGACCGACAGCGGATAATAGATCATCGGTTTGTCGAAGACGGGCAAAATCTGCTTCGACACCGCCATCGTCGCAGGATAGAGGCGCGTTCCGCTGCCGCCTGCCAGAATAATACCCTTCATCTTCGCCTATTCCCGTTTGTCTAATGGTGATTGCCTTCGCCGGCTCCGCCTAGAGGCGCGCTCGCACCGACACAAGTCGACCGGCTATCGCCGTCAGAGCCCGAGATATTGCTTTAACGCATCGCCCATCGCAGCATTCGACAAATGTTCATTCGACCGAGATGTCGGGGGCATCTTCCTGCTTCATGCCGACCGTGTGATAGCCCGCATCGACATGGTGCACTTCGCCGGTAACGCCTGCCGACAGGTCGCTGCACAAATAGAGGCCGGCGCCGCCCACATCCTCGATGCTGACATTGCGGCGCATCGGTGCGTTGTATTCGTTCCATTTCAGGATGTAGCGAAAATCGCCGATACCGCTGGCAGCCAGCGTCTTGATCGGGCCGGCGCTGATCGCGTTCACGCGGATGCCGTCGGGGCCCAGATCGTTCGCAAGGTAGCGGACACTGGCCTCCAGCGCTGCCTTGGCAACGCCCATGACGTTGTAATGCGGGATGACCTTTTCCGCTCCGTAATAGCTCAGCGTGACGATGGAGCCGCCGGTTTCCGGCATCATCGTCGCCGCACGCTGCGCCACCGCGACGAGCGAGTAGGCGGAGATGTTCATCGTGGTCAGGAAATTGTCGAGACTGGTATCGACATATTTGCCGCGCAGTTCGTTCTTGTCCGAATATCCGATGGCATGGATCACGAAGTCCAGGCTGTCCCACCGCTCTGCCAGCGTGGCGAAGGCAGCGTCCAGCGAATCCATGTCGGACACGTCGCATTCGAAGGTGAAGTCGCTTCCCAGTTCCTGCGCCAGCGGTTTTACCCGCTTGGCCAGCGCGTCGCCCTGATAACTGAAGGCCAGCTCTGCGCCCTGGTCGGCGAGCTGTTTCGCAATCCCCCAGGCAAGCGATTTGTTGTTGGCGAGGCCCATGATCAGCCCGCGCTTTCCAGCCATCAATCCGGTCATTCTGCACCTTCCCTGGCAGCGGCGGCAGCACGTTCGGCCGCCCGTCTGCGATTATCCGCCTGCCCGATCACATCTTCTTCCTCGGGCGTTTCGGCAAGCGCGGCGTTCAGTTCCGCGCCGACCACCATCCCTAGGCCCACCAGCCAGAAAAAGAAAAGCGTGATCATCATGCCCGCCAGCGATCCGTAGGTGAGATCGTAGGCGAAGAACTGCCGCAGCACGACGGGCAGGGCGATGGTCACCCCGACCCACCAGATTGTGACGGCCAGCGCGCCCGGCCACTTCGGATAGCGGCGATTGCGATAGGATTTGGGCGTCAGCGTATAAAACAGCATGTACATCGACCCGAACAGGCCCAGCGCCGGGACGAAGCGCGCCAGCGCAAGCTGGGATATGACGTCTGTCAGCCACGGGAAATACGCGTCGATGACCTGCTGCGCCGTTCCGATGATGACCTGCGCCAGCAGCGACAGCATCAGCAGGATGACGGCCCCGATGATGACTCCGGCCGATGCTATGCGGTATTTCCAGAAAGCCTGGGTCGCCTGCGTCCCATAGGCACGGCGCAGCATGTCGCGGATGGTTTCGATGAGGCTGCTGACCGTCCACAGTCCCACCAGCCCGCCGGCCCATAACAGCCAGCCGGACCGCGAGTCGATGACGTTGCGGGCCACGGGTTCGATGACCTCGGCCACCACCGGCGGCAGGGCGAGGATGACGGCGTTGATCGTGGCGGCCCGCTCCGAGTCCTCACCGATCACCGAGAACAGCGCAGCGCCAGTGATGAAGAACGGGAAGATGGCCAGCATCGACAGATAGGCCAGATTGCCCGCGTGAATGAACCCGTCGTTGAAGGTACCGACCGCGACCCGTTTGACGATTTCGAAAATGCGCGTGCCGGGCCCGACCCGTTCGGTGACCCGGCCTGTTACAGCACCTGAAAAGCGAATGGCGTGGCGGCGCCTGTCTTCCGGACTCAGGGACTGGACGATCCGTTCTTCGGGATCCGGCAGGCGTTCGTCCGGGTCATAGACCTCGCGCCAGCCCTTCATGACGGATTACACCCCAAGGGAAGCCCGGGGGTTTCCGGGATCGGACCAGTCCCCCAGCGCCTCTTCCAGCGACGAAAGGTCCTCTGGCAGGGTGATACGCAAGGTCACCAGCTGGTCGCCGCGCCCACCGCTCTTGGTCGAGAAACCGCGTCCCTTCAGCCGCATGACCGTGCCGCCGGACAGTCCGGGCTTCACCGTCAGCATGACCGGACCATCGACGGTCGGGACCTTGATCTTTGCGCCCTTCACCGCTTCCGAAACGCTGACCGGGAGGTCCAGCCGCACGTCCTGTCCGTCACGCTCGAAATAGGCGTGGCGGTCGATCGATACGGTGACCAGGCCGTCGCCATTGCCGCCCGGTCCGCGCTCGCCCTTGCCTTTCAACCGCATCTGCGTGCCATCCTCAACACCGGCGGGCAATTTGAGGTCGATCGTCTTGCCATCGGCCAGCGTGATGCGCTGGTCGGCGCGCGTCGCCGCCTCGGTAAAGGGGACGCGCAGTCGATAGGCGATGTCGGCACCCTTCTGCGGCGGAGGGGGCCTGCGCCCGCCACCAAAGGGAGAACCGCCGCGCTGGCGGGCCCCGCCGCCGCCGAACAGGCCTTCGAAAATATCGCCCAGATCGGCCTCGCCGCCGCCAAAGCCCTGGAAATCCTCTGCCCGGAAGCCGCCCTGCTGGCCGCCTCCGCCCCCATAGCCACCGAAACCGCCTTCGCCCATGCCGGCAAACGGGTTCGCAGGATTGCCGTCGCCGTCGATCTCGCCCCGATCGTATTGCGCGCGCTTGTCCTTGTCGGACAGCAGGTCGTAGGCCTGCGTCACCTTGCCGAACTTGTCGGCGGCGGCGGGATTGTCCTTGTTGGTGTCGGGGTGCAGTTCTTTCGCAAGCTTGCGATACGCGCTCTTGATCTCCTTCTCGGAGGCGGTTCGCGGGACACCCAGTGTGGCATAAGGATCGGCCATTCCATGCAGCTAGGGAGGCGATGCGCCCCATGCAAGCGCGGTAACGTTCTGCAATCGGCGGAAATGAAGGCTGGGGCCGGTCCCTTCGGGACGCAGGTGGGAACATCGACAAAGCCCGATCGATTGGACAATGCATTCACGCTTCCCCGATATTGAGGAAACCTCGATGAATTCTGCCGAGACAGACCCCGGCAAAAGCGCCATCCCCGCGACCGACCCCTTCGCCCTGTTCGACGAATGGCTGGCGGAGGCGAAGGAGAGCGAGCCGAACGATCCCAATGCCATGGCGCTGGCAACCGCTGCGCCCGATGGTGCGCCGTCGGTGCGCATGGTCCTGCTAAAGGGGCACGGGCGGGATGTCGGTGGCCCCAAGGGTGGCTTCACCTTCTACACCAATGCAAAAAGCCGCAAGGGCGAGGAAATTCGCGCAAACGACCAGGCAGCGGTGCTGTTTCACTGGAAGAGCCTGCGCCGGCAAATCCGCATCGAAGGGACGCTGACTGAAGTCGATCCGGAAACGGCGACCGCCTATTTTCATTCCCGCAGCAGGGATTCGCAGCTGGGTGCGGTCGCGTCTTACCAGTCCAGCCCGCTGGAAGAACGCCAGGTCTTCCTCGACCGGTTCGAGCAGGTGAAGCAGCAATTCGAAGGCGACGAGGTAGAGCGCCCCGCGCACTGGACCGGGTTCACGCTCGCGCCGCAAGCCATCGAGTTCTGGCTCGACCGGCCGAACCGCCTGCATGATCGCCGGGTCTTCACCCGCGCAGGAGACGGCTGGACCGACACGC
This sequence comes from Erythrobacteraceae bacterium WH01K, assembly GCA_027941995.1. Classification (NCBI taxonomy): domain Bacteria; kingdom Pseudomonadati; phylum Pseudomonadota; class Alphaproteobacteria; order Sphingomonadales; family Erythrobacteraceae; species Erythrobacteraceae bacterium WH01K. The sequence goes on from CP115966.1 coordinate 425,690, forward strand.
TGCTCTACCCCTAATGGAGACTGCGTGACCCAGGATCACGACCGACTGACCCGCAACCGGCTGGCGCGGAGCGCCGCGATGGCATCGATCACGGTGGCGGCCGTTCTGGTCGCCCTGAAACTGTGGGCCAGTGTCGAGACGAATTCGGTCGCCATGCTCGGCAGCCTGGCCGACAGCGCGCTGGACCTGGTCGCCAGCCTCGTGACCCTGTTCGGCGTGGTCTATGCCGCGATGCCGGCGGATGACGATCACCGTTTCGGCCACGGCAAGGCGGAGGCGATCGCCGCCATCGTCCAGGTCGTCCTCATCGCGCTCAGCGCCTTTGCCCTGGTCGTGCGCAGCATCCAGCATTGGATGGAGGACGCCCCCGTGGGCGAGGCGCCCGTGGGGATCGGGGTGTCGGTGGCCGCCATCGCGCTGACCTTCGTGCTGCTGTGGTGGCAGCGTTACGTCCTGTCGCGAACCGGTTCGGTCGCCATCCGGACGGACCACGTCCATTACCAGGGCGACCTGCTGCTGAACCTTGCCGTGATCGCGGCGCTGGTCCTGCAGACGCAGCTGGGGCTGGGCAAGGCGGATGCGTTCTTCGGCCTCGGCATCGCGGCCTGGCTGGCCTATGGCGCATGGGATGCCTCCCACGAGGCGGTCGATCACCTGATGGACCGCGAATGGCCGGAGGACCGCCGCAGCGCCTTCGTCGCCCGGGCCGCGACCCATCCCGAACTGTCGAACCTGCACGATTTGCGGACCCGTACGGCGGGCAATCGCGATTTCGTGCAATTCCATGTCGACCTGCCTGGAGAAATGACCGTGCGCGAGGCGCATGAAGTGATCGACCGTGTGGAGGCCGACCTGCGCAGCGCGTTTCCCGGAACGGAGCTGCTGATCCACATAGACCCTGCGGGCCATGTCGACGAACCGGGCAACGACCTGGTCGAAGCCGACGAGTTCGAAAAACTGGAGGACGAGACGCCATGATTTCCCTGCCCTACTGGCATGTCGATGCTTTCGCCGACCGTCCTTTCACGGGGAACCAAGCGGCCGTCATGCCGCTCGAGGACTGGCTGCCCGACGATGTGCTGCAGGCCATCGCGGAGGAAAATAATTTTGCGGAAACGGCTTTCATCGTGAAGGACGACACCGGCAGCAGCGATTGGGAATTGCGCTGGTTCACGCCGGCCACCGAAATCCGGCTGTGCGGCCATGCGACGCTGGCGAGCGGTCACGTGCTGCTGGAACGGGACGGCGGCGAGAGGGTGACCTTCCGCACGCGGCAGGCGGGCGAACTCGAAGTGCGGCCGAGCGCGGCGGGTTACGAGCTGGCCCTGCCGGTCATTCCCGTTTCGCCGGAGGACTGGCCGGAAGCAGTCGCCCTGCTGGGCGCTCGTCCGGTGGAAGTTTGGCAAAACGAGGCGCGTTACGGGATCTACCTATTCTCGAGCGAGGCCGAGGTGCGCGCGCTGGATCCGGATCTCAAGGGGCTGGGCGCGCTGGGCGACGACCAGTTCATCTGCACCGCGCCCGGCGAGCGGACGGATATCGTGAGCCGCGTCTTCGTGCCCGGTGGCGGCGTCGACGAAGACAGCGTGACCGGCAGCGCGCATGCCGCCCTTACCCCCTTCTGGGCGGCGCGGCTCGGCCGGGACAGCTTCACCGCGCACCAGGCCTCGCAGCGTGGCGGCGATCTCGCCCTGCGTCTGGACGGAGACCGCGCCTGGCTCGGCGGTGGCTGCGTGACCGTCGTCGAGGGGAGCTTCCACCTGCCGGGCTAGGCGCTACTCGGCCGGGTAGAGTTCGATCACGTCCATCATCTGGTCCATCAGGACGGCGCGTTCCTCGCTGCTCGAATGCCCCAGCCGGACCAGTGTCAGCTTCTGGTCCGGCGAGACCAGGACATACTGCCCCATGTGCCCGATGGCCGAATACAGCGTGTCCGGACCCCGATTGGCCTTGTTGCCGTCCTGGTCCAGTCCGATGCCGCGATTGAGCCAGGTCTGGCCGCCGTAATTTTCCGAGGCCGGGCTGGGGCTGGTCATTAAATCGACCCAGCTGCGCGGCAGAAGCTGTGATCCGCGATAGGAGCCACGATTCCTCAGGAAATCTCCGAACCGCCCCCAGTCGCGCGCCGTCGCATGCATCAGGCTGCCCCCAATCAGGGTGCCGGCGGCGTCGAATTCGGGAACCATGGATTCCATCCCCAGCGGTCCGAACAGGCGGGACTGCAGGTACTCGGCCACCGCCCGGCGCCGCACCTCCGGATCGGGGCTGTCGTCGGACAGGACCCGCGCCGCGATATCGGCCAAAATTACGGTCGTATTGCTGGAATATTTGAAGGTCCGCCCCGGCTCGTCCTCCAGCGGCTGCGCGGTGGCATAATCCGCCATGTCGTCGCGCCCGTCGAGGAACAGCATCCGCACTTCGGACGATTCGTATGGCGGGTTGCCGGCCTCCGTATGGCGCAGGCCTGCGCGCATCTGCAGCAGCTGGCGCAGCGTGATTTCGCCGCGCGGGTCGCCCGGCCTGCGCCAGCGCGGGATGGGCGGACTTTCGTCGAGCGACAGTTTCCCGTCGGCGACCAGCATCCCGATCAGCACGGCAGTGACCGTCTTCGCCATCGACCAGCTGATGAAGCGGGTGTCCGCGTCGTAGCCCTCTGCATAACGCTCGGCCGCAATTTCGCCGCCACGCATGACCAGTGCCGCGCGGGTTTCGCCCACCGTTTCGTCGGTAAACCATTCGTCCAGCTGGCGCGCGAGTTGGTCTTTGGGGGCACCGGGGTCGTCCGCGACAGCGGCCAGCGCCTCTTCGCTCAGCGGGGGCAGCTCGGCGGGGTCCGAATCGCAGGCGGCCAGCGCCAGCGCCGCAAGGCTTGTGATGACGGCGGGGATGGCGATAGGGGAGGCGCGGCGCATCGGCATGGTGCGGCTCACTCGCATGATGGAAATCGACCTGCAATGGCAAAACCCGCCCCGCGTTCCCACGCCCGAAACGGCCCGGCGAGAAGGGCGCGCCGATGGCCTATTGTTCTTCTGATCGTGCTGCTGGCCGTGGCGGCGCTTGCCTACACGTACCGTGCGCCCATCGCCGGCTATGGCAATGCCGGCACGGCCTATTCCGCGCGGGTCGCCTGCTCTTGCCGCTTCGTGGCGGGGCGCGATCTGGACGATTGCGGCAAGGACCAGTTGCCCGGCATGGAACTGGTCATGCTGAGCGAGGACGAGGAGGCGAAGAGCGTCACCGCGACGTTCCCCCTCGTGGCGAGCGATACGGCGCGCCTCAAGGACGGCTATGGCTGCGTGCTGGACCCCTGGGAGGGCTAGGCTGAGGGGCGCATCGCACGCTCGATCCTCTCGGCCGCGCCCTCCGGCATCCGGCAGGTCTGCGCGCCGGGCGGAGGCAATGGAGCGGCAGCAGGCGGACAGGGCGCGCCGCGACCGTTTTCGGCGATGCAGGCCGCGTTTTCCGCGCGAAGGCGGTCGCTGACAATGCGGTAGTCGGATGCCTGCCTGACGAGATCCGCGATGCGGTCTTCGGAGCAAATCGATTCGCGGCGGATGGTGCCGATCCGTATCATCGTTTCCGCCTGGCAGAGCTTCGCGAGAGCTGGCGGCGCCTTTACGGGCTTGTCTTTCGAACATCCGATGCCGGAAAGCTGCGCACGGGGCTCGCCGACCCTCAATGCTGCTTCGGGTCGTCCGTCCATTGCCCCGATCGTCAGGTAATTTTCGGCATCGCGGAACACCGCGAAATACCCCATCACGATCGGGCCGGGCGCCGCATCCCCGCCGCGTTGCAGGCGGAGGCAGCCATCGTGGAGAACAATACGGCCTTCATATCGCGCCTCGCCCTCGAGGGTACAGGTCGACACACGCTCCCGCTGCGCATTCGGACCAAGAGTTATCTCGTGCGGCAGGGCCAGGATGAAGCGGGCGACGTCGGGCTGGACCGGGGGATCGGGAAAAGAGCCGATTTCGCCGGGGCCGTAGGTCTCGACCGGCAGGACTTGCGGCGCATCCCCGACCGAAGCGAGTCCTTCGTCGTCGAACACCATGCCGATGGTCGGCGGTGCGTCTTCGTCGCCCGGCTCGACTTCCCAGCGAAGTTCGACGCGGGGAGGGGCGAAGCCGGGGTCGGTCCATATCCGGCTGTCCGGCAGGAGGTGGTAGACGAAGGGCAGGGCAAGGATGGCCAGTAACAGCGCCAGCGCGGCGGGAGGGATCCGCCCGTTCCTGTTGCGCGGGGGTTTCACCCGGCAGCTGCACCGAGCGCAGGGTCGGCTGCAACCGTCTGGTCGATCCATCCGCCTCCCACGACCCGGTCCCCGGCATAGATGACCGCGGCCTGTCCCGGCGCAACGCCCAGCTCCGCCGTTTCGAAATGCAGGGTGGCCTGGGCCCCGTCACCCAGCGCGCCGGCAACCGCAACAGGCACGGGCTTCGATAGCGAGCGAACCTTTGCGGTAAGCTGTGTATCGGGGAGGGGGCCGATGCGGTTCGTTTCTATAAGCTTCGCCTCGGCAATGGCCAGCATCCGCTTGGGCCCGACCCGAACCTGCGCCCGCTCCGCGTCGATGCCGACGACATAAAGCGGCTCCGGCTGCCCGCCAATATCGAGACCGCGGCGCTGGCCGACGGTGTAATGAATGACGCCCTTGTGAGAGCCCAGCGTTTCCCCTGTACCCGCATGGACGATTTTGCCGGCCTGCCCGCCTTCGGGCCGCATCTTGCGCACGATCTTGGCGTAATCGCCATCGGGCACGAAGCAGATGTCCTGGCTGTCGGGTTTTGCCGCATTGCGCAGACCCGCCTCCTCGGCCAACTCGCGCACCTGCGCCTTGGGCAGGCCGCCCAGCGGGAAGCGCAGGAAGTCGAGCTGGTCCTGCGTCGTCCCGTAAAGGAAATAGGACTGGTCGCGCGCGGGGTCGTGGGCACGGTGCAGTTCCGGCCCGCCCGGACCGGTCACGCGCCGCACATAATGGCCCGTGGCCAGGCAGTCGGCCCCCAATTCACGCGCCATGCGGAGCAGGTCGGTAAATTTCGGACCCATATTGCAGCGGATGCAGGGAACCGGCGTGCGGCCCTGCAGGTAATCGTCGGCAAATTGCTCGACCACGTCCTCGCGAAAAGCGCTTTCGTGATCGAAGACGTAGTGTGCGATGCCGAGCCTGTCCGACACGGCGCGCGCATCGGCGATATCGTCGCCGGCGCAGCACGCGCCCTTGCGGCCCGTGGCCGCGCCGTAATCGTACAATTGCAGGGTGATGCCGATGACATGTGCACCGCTGCGCGAGGCAAGCGCTGCGACCACGGAGGAATCGACGCCGCCCGACATCGCAACGACGATACGCCGTTCGGCCATGGGGCCGGGCAGGTCGAACAGTTCGGCAGCCTGTGCCGGTGTCATGGTCAGCGTGTCGGACATGGCGGCCATATAGGGCGCAATTAGGTTTTCCGCAAAGGGTGCGCCATCCACGTTTCCGCGCTCCGCAGCCGTTTTTCCGGTAATCCTAACCCGAAGTAAATCACGGGTTTACCCGATCTTGACCAGCCCGCCCTATTGGACGGGGCATGTTCGAAAACACCAACCTTGCCGACACGGCCCTGCGTGAGGCTGCAACGGGCGTCGATTCGCCTTCGCTCCGCCCCTTTGCGTGGCCGGAACTGGTCGCTCGCCTTGCCGCGACCCGCGATGTTCGCACGGTCCTGGCCGACGCCCGGCCTGCGGCAGGGGGCAGTTTCCTGAAAGCGGAAAAGCTCCTGGATGCGAGCGGCGCTCATCCAAATTGCAAAAATAAAAAGCCGATTAACCTTGTTGGTTTAACCGACGGCAAAGCTGGCGACGCATTGTCTGCCCCGACCGCGGCTCACGCGGACCATGTCGACCGAGAGACACAATGATAGAGAACCAGAAAATCCGGCCCGCAGAAGTGATCGGCCCCCTGGGCGAACCGCTTACCGTGGCCGACCTCCCTTCGCCCAAGACGAAACGCTGGGTCGTGCGGCGCAAGGCCGAAGTCGTCGCTGCCGTGAACGGTGGCCTGCTGACCCTCGACGAGGTCCTGGAGCGTTACAATCTGACGCTCGAGGAGTTCGCTTCCTGGCAGCGGGCAGTGGACCGTTCGGGGATGCAGGGCCTGCGGGTGACCCGCATCCAGCACTACCGCGATCTCTACGAGCGCCAGCTCAAATACTAACGCGCTAGGCAAACGCCCGGACGGGTGTATACCTCCCAAAGGCTATAATGCTTTCGTTCGGGAACCGGCGCGCAATCGGTCCGTTGAAAGCCCCGATACGCCTGCAACAGGAGGAAAGAACAATGGGTTGGATTATCGCAATTATCGTCGGCGGTGTCGCCGGCTGGCTCGCAAGCCTGGTCATGAACCGCGATGCCTCGATGGGCATCTTCTGGAACATCGTCGTCGGTATCATCGGCTCGGTCATCGGCAATGTGATCGCCGGTGCATTCGGCTGGGCCGGTTCGATCCAGGAATTCAGCCTGACCGGACTGATCATCGCCGTTATCGGTGCGATCGTCCTACTGGCCATCATGAACCTGATCCAGCGTGGCCGCGTGCGTTAAGTCGTCGCATTCAGAACGATTTACGGACAAGGGCCGGCTCGCAAGAGTCGGCCCTTTTTTCGTTGCACGACTTAGTCCCGCTGCGAAGTATCTTCCTGACGCCGGTCTTTTGCTCAACGCCGTTGGTAGAAGGTTCGATTGCCAAGGCCCGATCGCGCGCGGTATGGGGATTGCGCGGGGTGATATACCCGTATAACACACTAGGGAAACCAGTGACGGGCCTGATATGAATTACCACTCGACCAGCGAATACAGCGAAACCGCGCCGAAACTCGACGAAGCGCCGGTCGGACTGGACGGCCAGCCGGAGAAGAAATCCTCGCGCCGCCTGTGGGTCTGGGTGGGCATTGCCGTGCTTCTCGCCGCCGTCATTGCAGGGGCCTATTACTTCGTCACCGGCGGTGACGGCGCTGCGACACCGGCGGCCGACCGCGACGAACAGGCGCCGCGCGTTTCCGTCATCTCTCCCGGCCAGGCGACGATCGAAGGCGAAATTTCCGCTACCGGCACGCTGGCCGCACGGCGGGACATTCCCGTCGGCGTCGTGGGCGAAGGCGGCCGCGTCGTTGCCGTGGCGGCCGAGCAGGGCGAATGGGTCAATGCGGGCCAGGTGCTCGTGTCGATCGACCGCTCCGTCCAGAACCAGCAGGCCCGCGCCCAAGCGGCACAGGTAGAAGTCGCCCGCTCCGACGCGCAGCTGGCGCAAAGCAATCTGGACCGCGCGCTCCAGCTGGTCGATCGTGGGTTCATCTCCCGCGCCGATGTCGATCGCCTGACCGCGACCCGCGATGCGGCGCGCGCCCGTGTGAACGTCGCACAGGCACAGCTGTCCGAACTGCAGGCGCGAAACGCGCGTCTCAACGTGGTCGCGCCCGTATCCGGCCTCGTCCTCGAGCGCAGTGTCGAGCCGGGGCAGACCGTTAGTGCCGGTTCGCCGCCCCTGTTCCGCATCGCGCGCGGCGGGGAAATGGAATTGCTCGCCCGCGTGGGTGAGAACGACCTCGCCAGGCTGTCGACCGGCGTGCAGGCGACGGTGACCCCGGCCGGCACGGACAAGGCCTTCACCGGCCAGGTCTGGCAGCTTGCCCCGACCATCGACGAACAGAACCGGCAGGGCGTGGCGCGCATTTCGCTTCCCTATGCGAGCGAGCTGCGTCCCGGCGGCTTTGCGACCGCCGTCATCAAGAGCGGTACGATCGTCGCCCCGCTCCTACCGGAATCCGCGGTCCTGTCCGACAATGACGGAAGCTTCGTCTTCATTGTCGGCGAAGGCAACAAGGCGGTCCGCCGTTCGGTCACGACCGGCATGGTCACGAGCGAGGGCATCGCGATCACGCAAGGGCTCGACGGGACGGAACGGGTCGTCTTGCGCGCAGGCGGCTTCGTGACGGAGGGCGAGACCATCGCGCCGCAAAACACCACGGTACGGGGCGGCTGACCGATGAATTTCCAGAACATCTCCGCGTGGTCGATCCGCAACCCGGTCATCCCGCTGGTCCTGTTCACCGGCCTGCTGTTCGCGGGCCTGCTCGCCTTTGCGCGCATGGACGTGGTCAATAACCCGGACGTCGAATTTCCGGCCGTCAGCGTATCGATCTCGCAGCCGGGCGCGGCCCCCACGGAAATCGAGAACCAGATTACCCAGCGCGTGGAATCCGCGGTCCGTTCGATCAACGGCGTGGCATCTATCAATTCCACCGCGCGCGAAGGCAATTCCAACACCTTCATCGAATTCGAGATCGGTACCGATCCGAACGACGCCGTGGCAGAGGTGAAGAACGCGGTCGACACGATCCGCGGCAGCCTGCCCGACGGGATTCTCGAGCCCCGGGTCAACAAGCAGGACATTTCGGGCGGTTTCCTCGGCATTTATGCCGTCGAGGCAAACGACATGACGATCGAACAGCTCAGCTGGTTCATCGACGATACCATAGCCAAGCAATTGCTCAGCGTCGAAGGCATGGCGGAGGTCAACCGCTTCGGCGGCGTCGACCGCGAGATCGAGGTCATTCTCGACCTGCAGCGGATGCAGGCTTTCGGCGTTACGGCCAGCCAGATCAACGCGGTGCTGCGCCAGACCAATATCGATGCAGCGGGCGGCGCGACCGAAGTCGGCGGAACGCGCCAGTCGGTCCGTGTACTCGGCAGCAGCGATACCGCTTACGAGCTTTCGCAGCAGCAGATTCAGCTGGGCAATGGCACCACGGTCAAGCTGGCGGATGTCGCCACCGTGCGCGACGGCTACAGCGAGCGGACCTCGATCAGCAAGGTGCGCGGCAAGGAAGTCGTCAACTTCGCCATGTCCCGCGCGAAGGGTGCGTCCGACGTCACGGTGTATGACGCCGCGCTGGAGAAAATCGCCGAGATCGAGGAAGAAAATCCCGGCGTGCGCTTCATCCCGCTGACCAACAGCGTGGATTACACGAAAGAACAGTACAACAGCTCCATGGCGGCCATGATCGAAGGCGCCATTCTTGCCGTCGTCGTGGTGTTCTTCTTCCTGCGCGACTGGCGGGCGACCATCATTTCCGCCGTTGCCATTCCGCTGTCCGCCATTCCGACCTTCTGGTTCATGGACCTGCTGGGCTTCAACCTGAATACGCTGTCACTGCTCGCCCTCGCGCTGGTGGCGGGTGTGCTGGTCGATGACGCCATCGTCGAGATCGAGAATATCGTGCGTCATATGAGGATGGGCAAGAGCGCCTATCAGGCCAGTATCGACGCCGCCGACGAAATCGGCCTGCCGGTGGTCGCGACCAGTTTCTGCATCGTGGCCGTGTTCTTCCCGGTCGGTGCGATGCCCGGCATCTCGGGCGAGTTCTTCAAGAATTTCGGCTTCACGGTCGTCGTCGCCGTTCTGATGTCGCTCGCCGTGGCGCGCATGATCACGCCAATGCTTGCGGCCTATTTCCTCAAGGCGAAAGGTCACGCCGATCACGGCGAAGGGCCGATGATGGACCGTTACATGGGCATCCTTCGCTGGTCGCTCGACCGGGGGAAGATGTATGCCCGGCGCGCCGGTCTGGAAGCGCCCCGGCACCGTGTTTTCTATGCCATCGCCTTCCTCCTGGTCATCCTGATCCTTCTCGTCGTGCCGGCCTTCGTCGTGACACAGGGTCACGCCGCGCTTGCGGAGCTCGACATTCCCGAAAAGATCGGCACCGCGATCAGCAGCGACCCCGATTCCAAGCTGGCCGTGGTGGGCAACCGCATTATCGGTCTGCTGCAGTTTGCGCTTGTCATCCTGGCAGGGTTCTTCGCCGGACTTGCCGCGCTCAAGCTGCTGGGCCTGCCGTTCCGCGCCCTGGGCGGCTGGGTCCGCAATGGCTGGCTGTGGATGGAGGCGCGGTTCTACGATCACCGCGCGTGGATGCTGATGATCGGCTATTTCGCGCTGCTCCTGACGGTCCTGCTATTCGCCAGCGTTCCGGGCCAGTTCCAGCCGCAGATCGACAATGACAGCAGCCGGGTCGAGATCGAGATGGTCCCCGGAACCACGCTGGCGACCACCGAACGCGTGTCCCGCCGGGTTGCCGACCTGCTGTATGAGGAGCCGGAAGTCGACCGTGCGCTGGAACGCGTGCGCGAAGGCCAGGCGACGATCTATATCCGCCTGACCGACGACCGTGAGCGGACCTCGATCCAGTTCGAACGGGCGCTTGCACCCGAACTGGCGAAAATTCCCGATGCGCGGGTCCGTTTCGCCTCGCAGTCCGGCGGCTTCGGCAGCGGGCGCGACATGACCGTGATGCTCGCCGGGTCGAATCCGGAACTGCTGGAAGAAACCGCGGCCACGCTGGTCGAGCAGATGAAGGGCATCGATTCCCTGATCGCCCCGCGCATCAGCGCCGACATCAACCGGCCCGAACTGATCATCACCCCGCGCCCCGACCTCGCGGCCGAGCTGGGCGTCACGACGGCGGCCATCAGCCAGACGATCCGCATCGCCACGCTGGGCGAGATCGAGCAGAACGCGGCCAAGTTCTCCCTGTCCGACCGCCAGATTCCCATCCGCGTGAAGCTGCCTACGCAATCGCGCGAGGACCTGACCACGATCGAGAACCTGCCGGTCCAGACCATGACCGGCGGCAGCGTGCCGCTGTCCCGCGTCGCCGAGATCAGCTTCGGTTCCGGCCCGACGACCATCCAGCGGTACAACCAGAACCGCCGCGTACTGGTCGGAGCGGATCTGGCGCAGGGTGTCGTCAAGGGCGAAGCGCAGGCGGAAATCGACGCGCTGCCGGTCCTGCAAGACCTGCCGCAAGGCGTCATCCGCGACGTCGTGGGCGAGGAAGAATGGCAGCAGGAGCTGATCCAGAGCCTGATCATCGCCATCGTTGCCGGCGTGCTGCTGGTCTTCGCCGTGCTGGTACTGCTCTACAAGCGCCTGATGAGTCCGCTGGTCAACATGACCTCGCTGGCGCTTGCACCGCTGGGCGGTATCTTCCTGCTCTGGCTACTGGATGGCGAGCAATCCATGCCGGTCTATATCGGGATGCTGCTGTTGCTGGGCATCGTGTCGAAGAACTCCATCCTCCTGATCGACTTCGCGATCGAGGAAATGGACCGCGGCACCCGCAAGCTCGATGCCATCATCGATGCCGGGCACAAGCGCGCCCAGCCCATCGTGATGACGACCGTCGCCATGACGGCGGGCATGGTGCCGACCGCCATCGCCCTGACCGGGGACGGTGCGTGGCGCCAGCCCATGGGCATCGTCGTCATCGGCGGGCTGATCGTGTCGACCCTGCTCACGCTCCTGATCGTTCCGGCGGGTTTCAGCCTGGCCGACGGCCTCGAGCGGAGGCTCGGTCCGTGGCTGCGCGGCAAGTTCCTGACCTATCGTCCCGGCGATGACGGGAAGACGAGTCCGGAACCCGGCGGCCATACCCCCGTTCCTGCCGAGTGATCGATCGCGAGAGCCCTTCGGCACCGACAGCGGCTGCCAACACTGCTGTATCTCCCGACGCGGCCCGTGCGATGCGGATCACCGCAACGCTCATGCTGCTGGCGATGGCGTGCATCTTCGTCGCGTCGAAACAGGTGCTGGACCTGCACCCGGCATGGGGGTTCGTTAATGCCTTTGCCGAGGCGGCCATGGTGGGCGGACTGGCTGACTGGTTCGCGGTGACGGCCCTGTTCCGGCATCCGCTGGGCCTGCCGATCCCGCACACCGCGATCATCCCCAAGAACAAGGACCGCATCGCCGACACGATGGCGGATTTCCTGCGCACCAATTTCCTGACCCCCGCCGTGGTGGCGCGGCGGATGCAGGGCATGAACGTGGCCGGTGCCGCGGGCGATTTCCTGGTGGACCCGGCGTCAGAGGCGGACGGCGGCACGCGGTCGCGCATCACCGGCGGGGCGGCCGAACTGTTTGCCGAAGTCCTCGAATCGCTCGATCCCAACCGGCTCGGCACGCAGGTGCGCAGCGGGCTCGCCTCGCAATTCGCCAAGATCGATGTCGCGCCGCTGGTCGGGCGAATGCTGGAAAACGCGATTGCCGATTCGCGGCATCTGCCGCTGATGGACGGGGTGATCCGCTGGACCGGACTGACGCTGGAAGACAACGAGGAAACGGTTCGCGAAATCATCAGCCAGCGGGCCAATTCGGTCCTACGCTGGACCGGGCTGGACGAACGCATTGCGACATCCGTCCTCGACGGGCTGTACCGCCTGCTGGCCGAGGTTCTGGTCGATCCCGACCATGAACTGCGCGGGAAAATTCAGGAAGGCATGGAGAAACTGGCGCACGATCTCCAGCACGATGCGCAGACGCGGGAGCGGGTCGAGGACCTGAAGCGCGAAATGCTCGAGAATCCGGCGCTCGCGGAATGGTGGATGGGCGTATGGGAACGCATCCGCCTGTCGCTGATCCGCCGGGCGCGCGATCCAGACAGCGCACTGGGCGATGAAATGCGCAAGGGTTTGGCAGAGCTGGGCAATGCGCTGCGGCAGGACCAGCGCCTGCAGATGCAGGTCAACCGGTTCGCCCGCCGCACCGCTGTCGGGGTCGCGACGCGTTATGGCGCGCAGATCGTGCAGTTGGTGTCTGAAACCGTCCGCCGGTGGGACGCCACCACGGTCACCGACCGGGTGGAGGGTGCGGTCGGCCGCGATCTCCAGTTTATTCGTATCAACGGGACCATCGTGGGCGGCCTGGTCGGCATGGCCATCCACACGCTCGACATCCTGATCTGAACCGCGGCCCCGGCAAAATCCCCTAGCCGCCATTACCTATGCTGTCCTTCGGCACTCGCTAGCCATGCAGGCGGCACACAATGCTCCACTTGTCATGGAAGGGGAGCATCGCGGTGGCGCAGCAAAGCACGCAAACGCTGGAAGTTCTGGTGCAGCATTATCGCTCTCTCAGGTCCGGTTTTCTGGAAGAGGGATCGCCACCGGGCCGCAGGATGCAGAGCGAAGCCGACCGAGAATTCCGCCGCATCGTCTCAGCCCTGTCCGCACGGATCCGTTACCTGACGCGGCGCTATGGTCTGGACGACATGGCGGACGACGCAGCGCAGGCCTGTGCCATCGGTATCCACCGCGCCATCGCTAGCTACGACCCGCAAAAGGCCGCGTTTGCGACCCACGCGACCTGGGCGATGCGGGGAGAGCTGCAATCCCTGCGCCACCGCGTTCGGCTCGACCAGAGGACAAGCGCGCGCAATGCCTCAATTGTCACCGTGGCCCTTGGCCTGGGCCACGAGGACGACGCAGCCGCCGCGCTCGAGATCGTCGACGAAACCGCGCAGCAAATGGTGGAGGAAGGGGCTTCGGCGCACCTTGCGTCACGTTGGGCAAGGGGGCTGATCGGCGCGGCTTCGGACGAAAAGCGCATCACGCACCGCGATGGGGACCGGGCGTGGCGCTACTGGATGGAAGGCGGGCAGGGCAATCGTGCCGCGCGGGAGAGGCAGCGCCAGGCCGGAAGGCGCGTGGCGCGGCATTGCTTCGCCATCCACGCTGCGATGGCGGGTGCCTGATCGTTACGGGTCTTGCGGTTGCCGAATGGAATACCCCCGGAGCGCAGGTGCCTGCCTGACAAGCCGCGAACCGGGGGCTTGATCGATCACCTGTCGAAACTGTTGCCGTGCCTCAGAGCTTGCCGGTTAGTTCCGGTACGGCCTTGTAGAGATCGGCGACGAGGCCGATGTCGGCGACCTGGAAGATCGGAGCGTCCTCGTCCTTGTTGATCGCGATGATGGTCTTGGAATCCTTCATCCCGGCGAGGTGCTGGATCGCACCCGAGATACCGATGGCGATGTAGACTTCCGGGGCCACGATCTTGCCCGTCTGGCCGACCTGGTAGTCGTTGGGGACGTAGCCCGCATCGACGGCGGCACGGCTGGCGCCGATGCCGGCACCCAGCTTGTCAGCCAGCGGGGTGATGATTTCCTCGAACGTGTCGGCATCCTTCAGTGCGCGGCCACCCGAAACGATGACGTTTGCGCTGGTAAGTTCGGGGCGGTCGCTCTCGGCGATTTCCTCACCCACGAAGCTCGACGTGCCAGCATCGCCCGGACCGGTTACGTCCTCTACGCTGGCAGAGCCGCCTTCGGCCTCGGCCTTGTCGAAAGCCGTGCCGCGCACGGTGATGACCAGCTTGGGATCGCTGGATTCCACCGTCGCGATGGCGTTGCCGGCATAGATCGGACGGGTGAAGGTCTTCTCGCCTTCGACCGACAGGATGTCGGACACCTGCATCACGTCGAGATGGGCTGCGACGCGCGGGGCGATATTTTTCCCGTTGGTCGTGGCGGGTGCGAGGAAGGCGTCGTAATCCGCCATGATCTTGGCCGCCAGCGGGGCCACGTTTTCGGCCAGTTGGTGCTCGTAGGCGGCATCGTCGGCCTTCAGGACCTTCGACACGCCAGCGATCTTCGCAGCAGCGTCGGCAGCACCGCCGCAGTTGGAGCCAGCGACCAGTGCAGTCACATCGCCCAGCTTCGCAGCGGCGGTCACCACAGCCAGCGTGGCATCGTTGACCGAGTTGTTGTCGTGTTCGACCAGAACCAGAGTGTTCATGTCCGTTTTCCTTTTCCTTGAGGGCTCGAGGCTCGCTTACGCGATGCCGAGCGCCTTGATCTTGGCTACCAGCGCGTCGACGTCCTCGACCTTCTCGCCAGCCTGGCGAACGGGCGGCTCGGAAACGTTCGTCGTGGTCAGGCGCAGCCCGGTATCGACACCGAAATCGGCCGGCGTCTTCGTGTCGAGCGGCTTCTTCTTCGCCTTCATGATGTTGGGCAGCGATGCGTAGCGCGGCTCGTTCAGGCGAAGGTCGGTGGTGACTATGGCCGGCAGGGTCAGCTTGACCGTCTGCAGTCCGCCATCGACTTCGCGCTTCACCGTCACGCTGTCGGCGTCGACTTCGACGGTGTTGGCAAAGGTGCCCTGGGGGCGATCCATCAGCGCGGCCAGCATCTGGCCGGTCTGGTTGCTGTCGTCGGAAATCGACTGCTTGCCCAGCATGACGATGCCGGGGTTCTCTTCCTCGGCAATCGCCTTCAGGATCTTGGCAACCGCCAGCGGTTCGACCTCGTCATCGGTTTCGACCAGGATTGCGCGGTCTGCACCCATGGCGAGCGCGGTACGCAGCGTTTCCTGCGCCTTTGCCGGGCCGATGGAGACGGCAACGATTTCCTCTGCCTTGCCGGCTTCCTTCAGGCGGATGGCTTCCTCGACGGCGATTTCGTCGAAGGGGTTCATGCTCATCTTCACGTTGGCAAGATCCACGCCGGAGCCGTCCGCTTTCACACGGGGCTTCACGTTGTAGTCGATCACCCGCTTGACGGGGACGAGGATTTTCATGTGGGTTCCTTCCTCTCGAAATTGGTGCCCCGAAACGGGGCAGGCCGCATCGGCGGCCGCTTACTTCATCGAATGATGGAACAGCGTTTGCGTTCCATTTACGTTTACGTCAAGGGCAGGGCAGGAGGCACCGCGCTGACGTAGCGGCAGGTTGCCGCATCGGGCAGCGCGGTTGGCCCCGTGACAGGCGAATCAGGCCGCCTGCTTGACCTCCGCGACGATTTTCTTCGCCGCATCGCCCAGGTCGTCGGCCGCAACGATGGGCAGGCCGGAATTGTTCAGGATGTCCTTGCCCTGGTCGACATTGGTGCCTTCGAGGCGGACGACCAGCGGCACGTCCAGTTCGACTTCCCTGGCCGCCACGACGATGCCTTCCGCAATCGTGTCGCAGCGCATGATGCCGCCGAAGATATTGACGAGGATGCCCTCGACCGCCGGGTCCTTCAGGATGATCTTGAACGCCGCGGTGACCTTCTCGGTCGTCGCGCCGCCGCCCACGTCGAGGAAGTTCGCCGGGAAGGCGCCGTTCAGCTTGATGATGTCCATCGTTGCCATGGCCAGGCCTGCGCCATTGACCATGCAGCCGATATTGCCGTCCAGCTTGATGTAGGCGAGGTCGTATTCGCTCGCTTCGACTTCGGCCGGGTCTTCCTCGGTCTCGTCGCGCATCTCTTCCACGTCCTTGTGGCGATAGAGCGCGTTGCCGTCGAAGCTCATCTTGGTGTCGAGGACGAGGAGATTGCCTTCCTTGTCTTCCACCAGCGGATTGATCTCGAGCATTTCCATGTCGAGGTCCATGAAGGCGGTGTAGAGCTGTTTCGCCAGCTTCTGGCACTGCTTGTTGGTGTCGCCCGTCAGCTTGAGCGCGAAGGCAACGGCACGGCCGTGATGGGGCATGAAGCCCTGCGCCGGGTCGATGGTGATGGTGGTGATCTTCTCGGGCGTCTCGTGCGCGACGTCCTCGATGTCCATCCCGCCTTCGGTCGACGCGATCATGGCAACCTGGCCGGTGGCGCGATCGACCAGCATCGACAGGTAGTATTCGTGTTCGATGTCGACGCCGTCGGTGACGTAGAGGCGGTTCACCTGCTTGCCCTCGTCACCGGTCTGGATGGTGACCAGCGTGTTGCCGAGCATTTCCTTCGCATTCGCTTCGACATCGTCGATGCTCTGCGACAGACGCACGCCGCCCTTGGCATCGGGGCCCAGTTCCTTGAACTTGCCCTTGCCGCGGCCGCCTGCGTGGATCTGCGCCTTCACGACATAGAGCGGCCCGGGAAGCTTCTTCGCGCCTTCGACCGCTTCTTCGACCGTCATCGCGGCGTGTCCCGTGGGAACGGCGATGCCGTATTTCGCGAGCAGTTCCTTGGCTTGGTACTCATGGATGTTCATGGGGCGCTGTGTCCTGTTGTTCTCGTCAGGGGAAGGATGGCTTTGCTGTGGGGCCTTTGCATGGATGAGCCAGCTTGAAAAGTGCCTGCGGCGCGTCCAATTGCAGCGCCAGAGATCATGATCGACCACGAACGCTTTGCCGCGATCGTCCGCGAGGCGGGCGCGATCGCCCATTCCCACTGGCCCGGTGCAGGCCATGACCTGGAGTCGTGGGAGAAAAAGCCGGGCGATCCCGTCTGCGAGGCGGACCTCGCCGTCGATCGCTTCCTGCGCCGCGAACTGGGCGCGTTGCTGCCGGCGGCCGGGTGGCTGTCCGAGGAAACGACCGATACGCCCGAGCGCCAGCAGCAGCGGCTGATCTGGCTGGTCGACCCGGTGGACGGTACGCGCGATTTCATCCGCGGTCGCAAGGGCTGGGCGGTATCCGTCGCCTTGGTCAGCGAAGGACGCCCGCTCATCGGGATGCTCAGCGCACTGGCGCGGGGGGAAGAATGGATCGCGGTGGCGGGACAGGGCTCGACCCGCAACGGACAGGTGCTGAAAGCATCGACGCGGGAGGATTTGTCCGGCGCGCGTATCCCGGCCGATTCGCTGATGAAGGAAGACCGGCTGATGGAAATGGTCGACAAGCCCAATTCCATCGCGCTGCGCGTCGCCATGGTTGCTGCCGACGAAGCGGACCTGATCGCGACGCTGCGCTGGGGGTTCGAATGGGACATAGGCGCCGCAACCCTGATCGCCCGCGAGGCAGGGGCTGCGGTCAGCGATGCGTTCGGCAGGGTCTTTGCCTATAACAAGCGCGATCCCCGCAGTTTCGGGCTGCTCGTCAGCGCCCCCGGCATTCACCGTCAGGCGGTGGACCACCTCGCCGACCGGGCGCGGATCGTGGCCGCTCGTCCCAAGGACTAGGCCGGGAATTCGCGGCGGTCATGAAAAAGGGGCCCGCATCGCTGCAGGCCCCCTTTTTCTTGCATCGGCGCGAGGCTGATCAGTTGCCCTGGGCCTGGGCCACATCGGCCTGGCTGATCGGGGTGATCTTGATTTCGACGCGGCGGTTCGCTGCGCGGCCGGCCGGGGTGTCGTTCGTCGACTTGAAGTAACGCGGATCTTCGCCGTAGCCCTGCGTCGCCATCCGGGCACGGGCCACGCCGCGAGCAGCGAGATAGTCGGCAACCGCATTCGCGCGGCGCTGCGACAGTTCGAGGTTGTAGGCGTCCGAACCGGTCGAATCGGTGAAGCCGTACACGTCGATCAGGCTGTTGGGATATTTGATCAGGCTGTTGGCGATCACGTCGAGCGTTCCCTGGAAGGCAGGCGTGATGGTTGCCGAATCGACTGCGAAGGTAACGCCATCGGGCAGGTTCACCAGGATCGCTTCCTGGTCGCCGATCTCGGTCACGTCGACGCCCGTGCCTTCGGTCATCTCGTCCAGTTCCTTGATCTGGTCGTCGAACTGCTTCCCGATGACTGCGCCCGCGCTACCGCCGATGCCGGCACCGATGATGCGCGCGGTCGAACCGCCGATCACGTCGCCCAGCAGGTAGCCAGCCGCACCGCCCAGCACGGAGCCGATCGCCGTGCGGGAAATCTTCTGCTCCCCGGTGTTGGGATCGGTAACGCAGGCCGACAGGCCCATCAGCGAGGTTGCGGCCAGCGCCGAGACGAGAATACGAGATTTCTTCATTATGGTCATTCCCCAAAAATTCGGCCCGGAAGGGCCGGCGGGCATTTCCCCGCACGTCACGATAGTGCGCGCCCACCGCGCGCTTCTCGCTATACCAACCTTGGTCGCGGTCTCCTGTTCCCGTGATGAACGGCAGGGCCATGTACCGGACAGGCTGGCGTGGCCGCACAATTGTGCTAGCGCGGGCGAACTGTGACACCCTTTCCCTGGACCGACCTGCTCATCATCGCGGGACTGATTGTGCTCAACGGCATCTTCGCGATGTCGGAACTGGCTATCGTCTCTGCCAAGCCCACGAAACTGCGGGCGAAGGCCGACAAGGGAAGCCGCGGGGCCGAGACGGCTATCGAACTGGCGGGCAATCCCGGCAAGTTTCTCTCGACCGTCCAGATCGGGATCACCCTCGTGGCCATCATCTCGGGTGCGTATTCGGGTGCGAGCCTGGGTGGCCCGGTCGGCGAACGGCTGGTCGGTCTGGGCTTGCCGGCCGACCTCGCAGACCGGGCCGGGTTTGCGCTGGTCATCGCGCTGACGACCTATTTCACGCTGGTCATCGGTGAACTCGTGCCCAAGCAGCTGGCGCTCAGGCTGGCAGTGCCCATCGCCGTCGCCATGGCCGGACCCATGCGCTGGCTGGCCATTATCGCCGCGCCTTTCGTCTGGGTCCTCGATACCTCGTCCGCCGCCATCGTTCGCCTGCTGGGTGTCCGCCCCGGCGGGCAGGCGAGCGTCACGGCGGAAGAACTGCACATGCTGTTCGCCGACGCGACCCAGACGGGTGTGCTGGAGGAAGAACAGAGCGCCATCCTGACCGGCGTCGTCCGCCTTGCCGAAAGGCCTGTGCGCGAAGTGATGACGCCGCGAACCGAACTCGACTGGCTGGACATCGACGACGACGAGGCGGCCATCGCCCTCAAGATAGCGGAGAGCCCGCATTCGCTCCTGCCTATTGCGCAGGGCTCCCCGGACAAGGTTCTGGGCGTCGTCAAGGTACGCGAAGTCCTGGCCGCGCAGCTTGCCGGGCTGCCGGTCGACTTGCAGGCCCTCTCGAAAAAGCCCGAGATCGTGCCGGACCAGCTCGACGCGCTCGATGCGCTGCGCGTGCTGCAGCAGGCGGATATCGCGATGGCGATGGTGCATGACGAATACGGGCATCTCGACGGGATCGTGACCTCGGTCGATCTCCTCACCGCCATTGTCGGGCAGTTTGCCAGCGATGTGGACCAGGGCGACATCCCGGAAATCGTCGAACGTGCCGACGGCTCCCTGCTGGTGTCGGGCGCGATGGCGGCCGATGCGCTGGCGGACAAGATCGGCATCGAATACGACGAATCGCGTGAATTCGCGACCGTGGCAGGGTTCGCGCTGGCGGTGCTGAAGCATTTCCCGCAGGAAGGCGAAAGCTTCGGCGAACAGGGCTGGACGTTCGAGATCGTCGACATGGACGGGCGCAAGATCGACAAATTGCTGGTCAGCCGCACGCCCGAATGAGGGGCGTTCATCCACCTCGCTAACCCGTCAGAGCAGAATCGTCGGACATGCTTACCGGCTGTTAACCATCCTGCGCGATACCGGTCCCCGGACAAGGGGGATATACCGATGCCGCAGACTGCCAACGCTTCTCTCGCCATTGCCGAAATGCGCGAATTTGCAAGCTTCACTGCTGCAGAGCAGCGTTACATCCGCCGCAGCCTGGATGTCGGCTTCGGCCGGTGCGACGCGTTCAAGACATGGGCACGCGACGCTGCGGAGAATGCCGGTATCCGGCGGCAATATGTGGCCTACCAAGAGCTAAAGCGGCTGCGCGAGGACATGCCTGCCGATCCCGAAGGGGACCATATCGACGGATTCATCGGGACGCTGACCCGGGTGGCGGCCTTCGACCTGTCGCAGGAAAGGATCGACGGGTTCTCCGCTTTCCGCTTCCTCTACGAACGCCTACTCGGCGCGCAGGCCCGGCCATGGCTGCCGAGCGCCTTCGTCGCCGCAGCGGCCCTGCCGCACATTCGCCCGGAACGCCGCCGGATGCTGCTGCAATCGCTCAGCGAAGCTGCCGCGACAGCACCGGGATGGTCGGAAACGGAACCCGGCTTCTATCCCGAATATGTGGAAGCGGAAGCGGCTTGACGGCAAGTTCAATTGGAAATGCAAAGTTCCCCTGTCCAGGCAGAGTTCGAGCCATATTCCTGGTGCGGGAAGATTCTCGACCATTTCGCACGAGCCGAGCAGGCTTTGGGTCGCCTATCGATTGCATTGCAGCTGCCAATCACAAATGGCTCTCTCAGTTCTTTGAACGAAGTCCGAAATCTGCTGCAAGGCTCGGGCGGTAGAAAAGCAAAAGCGCTCGACACGCGGATTGGGAGATGGTGCTCGAACCGTCCTTATCGAAACTTGCTAGCCCATGCTTCAGTCCGAATTCTGTTCGATGAAGCTGGCCAGAAATTCCTTCAGACCCGGCATCTGCCAAGAGATCTTACAGATGTGACACCGGACCGGGTATGGACAGAAGCAGAGTGCCAAGAGTTGCTGCGCCAGGTGACCAATGATGGTCGATCAATCTGCGATCATGTCGATGCTTTGCTTGCAGACAGCGCGCTGATCAAAACTGTGCGTGGACACTAACTCCGATACAATCCGTCCAGCCGGTCCTGATACCGCTCGCGTATCTTGTGGCGGCGGATTTTCATGCTGGGGGTCATTTCCTCGTTCTCGACGGCGAACGGCTCGTCCGCGAAGGTGAACTGGCGGACCTTTTCGGTGACCGACAATTCCTTGTTCACGCGGTCGACCGCTGCGCGGATCGCGGCCTTGAACTCGGGCAGGTCCTGTACCGCGCTGCAATCGAATTTCTTGCCCTGCGACTGGCACCATTCCAGCTGCCACTCGGCGTCGGGCACGATCAGGCCGACGACGTAGGGACGGCGATCGCCGCTCACCATGGCCTGTCCGATTTCCGGCTGCAGCGTCAGCATGCCCTCGATCTTCTGCGGCGCGACATTATCGCCCTTGTCGTTGACGATCATGTCCTTCTTGCGGTCGGTGATCTTGATCCGGCCTGCCTCGTCGATATGGCCGATATCACCGGTATGCAGCCACGGTTCGCCCGAGGGATCGGCGGGGTCGGGGATCAGGGTGCGCTTCGTTTCGGCCTCGTTCTGCCAGTATCCCTTCATCACCAGCTCGCCGCGGCAGAGGATTTCGCCGTCCTCGGCGATCTTCACCTCCACGCCTTTCATCGGCGGGCCGACCGTGTCCATGGCGATCCCGGCAGCCGGGCGGTTGCAGCTGATGACCGGACCGCTTTCGGTCTGGCCGTAGCCCTGCAGCATCGTCAGCCCCATCGAATCGAAAAAGATGCCGACATCGGGATTGAGCGGCGCGCCGCCTGATACCATCGCCTTGATCCGGCCGCCGAAACGGTCGCGGATCTTCGGACGCAGCGTGCGCTCGAGGATGAAGTCCATCGGCCTGTCCAGCAGCTTGGTCCGGCCTTCCGCGCGCCGTTCCCCGATCTGCAGCGCGCGGTCCATCATGTAGTTGGCAGCGCCGCCCTGCTTCGCCACCTGCTTCATGATGCGCGTGCGCAGGACTTCGAACAGGCGGGGGACGACGACCATGATGGTCGGCCTGGTTTCCTCGATATTGCTGGCGAGCTTTTCCAGCCCTTCGGCGTAATAGATCTGCGCGCCGACGCCGATCGGCAGGAATTGCCCGCCGGAATGCTCGTATGCGTGGCTGAGCGGAAGGAACGACAGGAAGCGCTCGTCTTCCTCCAGCCCGAGATCGTGCATCAGGATTTCAGCCGCGCCCACGACATTGCACAGGATAGCGCCGTGATGCTGCATGACGCCGCGCGGTGCGCCGCCCGTCCCGCTGGTGTAGATGATGCAGGCCGTCGTCTCGCGCGTGATGCCGGCAAGGCGCGCTTCGACCGCAGCGCGGGCTTCCTGTGCGTCGCCGTCCACCAGTCCGGCCCATTCGTGGCAATGCAGATTGCCACCTTGGTAGGAGCGCACGCCGTCGATCGGGATGATATGTTCGGCAATCCCTGTGCGGAAGATGGCGGGGATCAGCGGGGCCGACAGTTTCTCGTTCGACACGATGACGGCCTTCGCGCCCGAATTGTCCAGGATATGGACATGATCGCGCTCGGTATTCGTGGTGTAGGCCGGCACGGTGATGCAGCCTGCCGCCATGATGGCGAGGTCGGCGATGCACCATTCGGGCCGGTTTTCCGACACCAGCATCACACGGTCGCCCTCGGCAAGGCCGATGCGGCGCAGGTTTTCGGCCAGGACGCAGACCTGCTCGGCGACTTCGCGCCAGCTCTGGGTCTTCCACTCGCCGCCCGTCTTCCTGCCAAGGAACGGCTTGTCGCCGTTCTCGTCGGCGCGCTTGAGGAAGAGATCGACGAGATTGCTCGCCTGTTCGATATTACTCAGTTGCAAACCTGCTGCTCCTGCATCCCAAGAAGGTCCACCGTCTGCGCGGCTTTCGCGCTGGCTCTACGCTGCTGCCCGTCGGGCGACAAGCGCAGCCTATTCCGCGCCCGAAAGGCGGAGGACGGAATCGAGGCGCGGATCGTACACCGCGTCCCACCCATTGCCGGTTCGCAGGGCCCCGTTGGTCCGGTAGAGGAAATCGCTGGTCTCGATCCTCGTATGACCCAGCGCCGCCAGCTGCGGGATCGCCTCTTCCAGCCAGCTATTGTCTTCCACGATCACGCGGTCGCCAAAGCCCATGATCATCGGCTGGGCCAGCGCCTCGCGCAGGGGCAGGCCGAAATCGATTACTCCGACAATGGCTCTCGCGGTCTGGATCGGAATGGTCGGTCCGCCAGCGGCGCCGACTGCCAGGAAGGGCTTGCCGGAAGGGTCGTACACCACGGTCGGCGACATCGAACTGCGCGGCCGCTTGCCCCCTTCCACACGGTTCGCGACCGGCACGCCGCCGCGTTCGGGCGAGAAGCTGAAATCCGTCAGCTCGTTATTGAGATAGAACCCGCGATACATCAGGCCCGATCCGAAAGCGCCCTCGATGGTCGAGGTGTAACTGATCATGGTGCCGTCGGGTCCGATAGTGACGAAATGAGTCGTGCCGCTTTCCGGGTAGTGGCCACCCACGGCGCGGGCCTGCGGTGCGCCCTCGGGCGTGCCGGGTGCGAAATCCTCGCTCCGCCGCTTCGGGTCGAGAAGCAGCGAGCGCCCGGCGAGATAGGCAGGATCGACTAGCCCGGACACCGGGACGTCCACGAAATCCGCGTCGCCGGTGTAAAGCTCCCGGTCGGTATAGGCGAGCCGCTGCGATTCCAGGAACAGGTGCCATGCCTCGACAGAACGCGGGCCCATGCTGGCAAGGTCGAACCGCTCCAGCTGGCCAAGCATCTGCAGCACCGCAATCCCACCCGAAGATGGCGGGCCCATGCCGCATACCCGGTATCCGCGATAGCTCCCGCAGACGGCATCGCGCATGGCCGGTTCGTACTGTTCCACGTCGCTGGCCGTCATCGTCTGCGCCCGCGGGGTGTCCGCCGCGACATGGCGGGCAAGCCCGGCTGCGAAATCGCCGCTGTAGAAGCTGCCCGGCCCCTCCTCGGCCAGTTTCGTCAGCGTTGCCGCGAGTTCCGGCTGGCGGATCGTCGTTCCTATCGCCTTGGGCGTGCCGTCGGGTTCGAAGAAGGTCGCGCGCGCCTTCGCATCGTAGCCTGCCCGGTCGAGGCGGCCTTCCAGCACGGTGACGAGGCGCGGATTGACGACGAAGCCGTCGCGGGCGAGCCGGATGGCCGGTTCCACCAGCCGCGCCCATTCCAGCTTCCCGTGGCGTTCATGGGCCAGCTTCGCCAGGGCGACATTGCCCGGCACGCCCACGCTCAGCCCGCTGATGGTCGCCTCTTTCCCGGGAAGCGGGTTGCCCTCTGCATCGAGGAACCAGTCGGGGGTGGCGGCATGCGGCGCTTTCTCGCGCCCGTCATAGGTCACGACGTTGCCGTCCGGTGTTCCGCGCACGAAGAAGCCGCCCCCGCCAATGCCGGAGCTTTGCGGCTCGACCACTGTCAGGGCCAGCATGATGGCAATCGCGGCATCGGTCGCGCTGCCGCCGGCGGCGAGGATTTCCTCCCCGGCCGCGGTTGCGCGGAAATCGGCGGTCGCCACGACGCCCTTCGCTACCGGCGCCGCCGATTGCTCCTGCGGCTGCGGAGGGAGGGGCTGCGGCGCAGGGGACGCTTCGCCATAAGCTGCCGCGCAGGCGCTGAGCGCGAGCGGCGAGAGAGCTGTAACCAGGGCGGCGGTCAGGGTGCGTGCTTTCATGCCCGCAGGGCTATTGTGTTCCGACCGCCTCGGCAATGGTGGAAAAGCCCTCGCGCTGCACCAGCGCCTTCAGGTCCCGGTTGATCCTGCGGGCAAGGCCCGGTCCTTCATAGACCATCGCGCTGTAGAGCTGGACCATGCTGGCCCCCGCCCGGATGCGCGCCCATGCGTCCTCGGCCGAACCGATGCCTCCCACTCCGATCAGGGGTATGCGGCCGCCTGTCGCCAGGTGGAAATCGCGGACCCGCTGCAGGGCAAGGTCCCTGAGCGGTGCACCCGACAGGCCGCCTGCCTCAGCGCGGTCCGAGGACGACAGGACAGGCCGCGAAATCGTGGTGTTCGACACGATCAGCGCGGACAGCCGCGATTCCAGCGCGATGCGGGCGATGGCATCGATGTCTGCCGGTTCGAGATCGGGTGCCACTTTCAGGAAGACGGGATGCCTCGCAGGTTGTTCGTCCAGCGCTGCGAAGACAGCGTCGATCAGACCGGTCAGGGCGCTCTCGTCCTGCAAGGCGCGCAGGCCGGGCGTGTTGGGGCTGGAGATGTTGATCGTCAGGTAGTCGCCCTGCGGCGCCATCAGGCGCGCCATTCTTGCATAATCGTCGATCCGGTCGGCGGAATCCTTGTTCGCGCCGATATTGACCCCGACGATCCCGCCACGCCCTTTCCGCTTCGCAAGGCGCTGTGCCGCCTTGTCGCCGCCTGCATTGTTGAACCCCATCCGGTTGATGACGGCCCGGTCTTCCTTCAGCCGGAACAGGCGCGGCTTGGGATTGCCGGCCTGTGGGCGCGGCGTGACAGACCCGATCTCGACATGGCCGAAGCCGAGGCCCAGCAGCGCGTCGGGAACTTCCGCATCCTTGTCGTAACCGGCGGCGACCCCCACGGCATTGGGGAAATCGAGCCCGCCGACATTACAGGCCAGCACGGCATCGCGTGGGGCAGGTTTGCCCGGGGGAAGCATCGAAAGGCCCGCAATGGAAAGGCGATGGGCCTTTTCCGGGTCGAGCATGAAAATCGCGGGCCTGACGAGGGGAAACAGCATGACGGGCGCTGCTATGAAGAAGCCGGCGAACCGTGTCGAGCCGATCCTGAAGACCGCCACCGCGTGCGACGAAGCGAAGGCTCAGGACGATGTGTCGTTTCCATACAATCAAATCCAGAAGCGAATCGGTAGCACCTCGTTTGCGACCCGAAGGGCTCTAAAGCAGCGATGCTAGAGTTCTTTCCTTTCAGGGCGGCCATCGGGACGAAGTTCCGGGCCGCCTTTTTTTTGCGCCTTTTCCTCGCGGCTATACCCCATTCCGGACCGGTTTCCTGTCGTTGCCTCTGGCGCATCGCGCTTTCATGCTACACAGGTGGCGCGAAGACAGCAGAATTCAGGAGCGGGTAATGAAGGCAGTTTGGGTAATCGGCGTGGCCGGTCTGGCACTCGGGGGATGTGCGACGGTGGACGGTTACGGGGCGGATGGCACGGCGTCCGCCGCCACCGTTCAGCCCGTCGCGCCCGAAACGGCAAGCCCGGTCAACGCCTCCGCGATTGCCGCAGCGGAAAATATCGGTTCCCTGTTCGAGGCGTATGACGACGCATCGCTCGAGCTTTCGCCGCTGGGCAAGGCCTATCGCGGCATTCGCGACGAGGATTACGGCGAATGGGGCGATTTCACCGATGCGGGCGAGCGTCAGTCGTTCGAGCTGCTGCAATTCACGGCAGAGCAGATGCGCGGCAAGTTCGACGTGGATGCGTTGCCGGAGCAGGACGCCTTGTCCTATCGCCTGTTCGAAGCGGTTGAAGAACGGCGCGCATCGCTTTTCCCGTATCGCAAATACGGCTACATCTTCGACCAGATGAACGGCGCGCAAAGCCAGCTGCCGGCCTTCCTGATCAACATTCACCGCGTGACCAGCGAAAGCGATGCGCGCGATTACATCAGCCGGATCGAAGGCGTCGGCCCGGGCATGGCGGAACTGACCTCGCAGTCGCGCGAACGCGCCGATAACGGCATCATGCCGCCTGACTGGGTCTATCCCTATGTCATCTCCGATATCGAGAACCTGCTGTCCGCCGGACTGGACAATGCGATCCTGGAGGATTTCGCGGAGAAGGTGGACGAGCTGGAAATCGACGACGCGGCGAAGGCTGCGCTGATCGCGGATTCCGTCACCGCCTGGGAAAGCTCTGCCCAGCCGGCCTATGAGGGGCTGCTTGCAGAGATGAAGCGGCAGCAGGCGATCGCGCCGACCGATGACGGCATCTGGCGCTTCCCCGAAGGAGCGGCCTATTACGAGGCGCTGCTCGCCAATTATACCACCACCGATCTCTCGGCGGATGAAATCCATGCCATCGGTCTTCGCGAGGTCGATCGCATCCATGGCGAAATGCGCGCCATCATGGCAGAGGTCGGTTTCGAGGGAAGCCTGCAGGACTTCTTCGAATATACCCGCACCAACGACCGGTTCTACTACACCAGCCGCGAGGAATATCTCGCCGATGCGCAGGCTGCGATTGACAAGGTCGAGGCCGTGATGCCGCAATGGTTCGGCACGCTGCCGACCGATCCGCTGGTGATCAAGCCGGTCGAGGCGTTCCGCGAGAAAAGCGCAGGGAAAGCGTTCTACCAGCGCCCCGCGCCCGATGGATCCCGGCCGGGCACGTACTACGTGAACCTCTACAACCTGAAGGATATGTCGGCCAACGAACTGGAAGCGCTGGCCTATCACGAAGGCCTGCCGGGCCATCACCTGCAGCTTTCCATCCAGACCCAGCTCGGCGACGTGCCGCCCTTCCGCCGCTTCGGCGGGGTCACGGCTTATAGCGAGGGCTGGGGCCTCTATTCGGAAGAGCTGGGCAAGGATATGGGTTTCTACACCGATCCCTATTCCGATTTCGGCCGGCTGGGGATGGAACTGTGGCGCGCGTGCCGGCTGGTCGTCGATACCGGCATCCACCACAAGCGCTGGACGCGCGAGGAAGCGATTGCCTACCTCACCGAGAACACACCCAATCCCGATGGCGACATCCGCAAGGCGATCGAACGCTATGCCGTCTATCCGGGGCAGGCGACCGCCTACATGATCGGCAAGCTGAAGATCATGGAATTGCGCGAAATGGCCCGGACCGAACTGGGCGACGATTTCGACATTCGCGGCTTCCACGATGCCATCCTGCTCAGCGGTCCGGTGCCGCTGTCGATCATGGAAGAAAACGTCGCTGCATGGGTCGCCGGACAGAAAGACAGCTGACGGGGGCAAATTCTGGCCAGAGACGAGAAACAGGACCGGGGGGCGCCCGAAGGCAGCTCGTTCGAATTCGACTTCGCGTCCATTCCTGCGGAGCTGAAAGGCTACGTCAACACGCTGTATACCTTCCGGTTCGAGGGGGAGGCGCTGGATGACGTGATGCCGGCCTATTCGCCGCAGCTGATGCTGTTCGGGGGCGGTGCGGTCTCTTCCGATTTCCCGTCGGGCACGCAGGGGCCGGTCGAAGGCGGCTTCTTCGTTGCGCAATTGGACCAGGCGACGCCGTTCCATGTGCATGGTCCAGCGGAAATGGTGGGCGTCTCGCTCAACGTGAAGGGCTGGGCCGCGCTTACCGGGCAGCCCGTAAATCTCACGACGAACCGGATGCTGCCGCTCGCGGGCACGTTTGCGGATGGCGACGCCGCTGCGGCCGCGGCGGATATTGCCGGGCTTCTGGGGCGCGGGGATATCGACCGACCTCAGGCGGCCTCCCAAATTGCGTCGGTCCTCGGCGGCGCGTTGAGGAAACTCGATCCGGGGCATGACCAATTCATCGACCGCATGCTGGAATGGCTCGGTAATTCCTTCAATCCGGCGATCGAAGACCTGCAGGAAACCCTCCCCATGTCGCCGCGCACGGTGCAGCGGCTGGCCAACCGGTATTTCGGACGCCCCCCGATCGCCCTGGCCAAGCGTTACCGCGCGGTTCAGGCAGCGACCATGCTGTCGATGCCCGACCTGCCCGACGCGATCGTGACCGAGATCTACGATTCCTTCTACGACCAGGCCCACTTGATCAAGGATCTGCGGCGCTATACCGGCCGCACGCCGAAGCGACTCGGCGGGGATACCGAGACCCTGGGCGAAAAGACGCTCGATGTCCGGGGTTACGGCAATGCGGCCCTGTTCGACCGGATTGCGGAAGAAGAAGCAAAGGCGAAGGCGTAAGCGAAGCGCCGCGCAAATGCTAACGACTCGCAACAATGGGATTTGCGTTGAAAGCGCGGCCACCCATGCATAGGTGAAATCGGAACGAAACAGTCCGATTACCCGTTTTCACGAGCACCATGCGCCTTTCCAACCTCGCCGATTATGCCATCGTCACGATGTGCGCCGCGACCCGCCATTGCGGCGGCGGACGCGTGTCGGCGGGCGAACTGGCTCAGGAAACCGGCCTTCCGGCCCCGACCGTGCAGAAAGTCGTCAGCAAGCTGTCGGGCGCGGGATTGCTGCGCTCGGTCCGCGGGGCCGGCGGCGGGTTGCAACTGGCCCGCCCGGCGGCGGCGATTACCGTTGCCGACATCGTCGAGGCGGTCGAAGGGCCCATCGCGCTCACCGCATGCGTCGATGGATCGGACTGCGTCGTTGGCGACACCTGCGCGGTGAAGCCGCACTGGCCCACGATAAACAATGCACTGCGCGGCGCGCTGGCGGACATCCCGCTGACACAGCTTGCGCAGGCTCACCAGACAGCCACGAAAGAACTGGCATGACCGATACTCTCGACCTACAGGACCAGCCTTTACAGGACCAGGCCGCCCACGATGCCGCCGCAAAGGCCGCCGACTACGAACACGGCTGGTCGAGCGAGATCGACACCGAGTTCGCCGAGAAGGGCCTGACCGAAGACACCGTCCGGTTTATCAGCGCCAAGAAGGGCGAGCCCGAATGGATGCTCGACTGGCGGCTCAAGGCCTTCCGCCTGTGGCAGGAGATGGAGGAGCCGAACTGGGCCAAGCTCGGCTATCCGGAAATCGACTATCAGGACGCCTATTACTACGCCGCGCCGAAGAAGAAGCCGGAGCTGGAAAGCCTCGACGAACTCGATCCGGCGATCCGTGAAACCTACGAGAAACTGGGCATTCCGATTGCCGAGCAGGAAGTGCTCGCCGGGGTGAAGGGCGCGCGCAAGGTCGCGGTGGATGCGGTGTTCGACAGCGTCAGCGTCGCCACGACCTTCCGCGAGGAGCTGAGCAAGGCCGGCGTCATCTTCCTGTCGATCAGCGAGGCGATCAAGGAGCATCCCGAGCTGGTGAAGAAGTGGCTCGGCAAGGTCGTGCCGCAGCGCGACAACTATTTCGCCACGCTCAACAGCGCGGTCTTTTCCGACGGCACCTTCGTCTACATCCCCGAGGGCGTGCGCTGCCCGATGGAGCTTTCGACCTATTTCCGCATAAATGCGGAGAACACCGGCCAGTTCGAACGCACGCTGATCGTCGCCGAGAAGGGCTCTTACGTCAGCTATCTCGAAGGCTGCACCGCCCCGATGCGCGACGAGAACCAGCTTCACGCTGCTGTTGTCGAGCTGGTCGCGCTGGAAGATGCCGAGATCAAGTATTCGACCGTCCAGAACTGGTATCCCGGCGATGCCGAGGGCAAGGGCGGAATCTACAATTTCGTGACCAAACGCGCGCTGTGCCAAGGCGACCGGAGCAAGGTCAGCTGGACGCAGGTCGAAACCGGCAGCGCGGTGACGTGGAAATATCCCTCGTGCGTGCTCAACGGGCGCGACAGCGTGGGCGAATTCTACTCCGTCGCCGTCACCAACAATCACCAGCAGGCCGATACCGGGACCAAGATGATCCACAACGCGCCCGGCACGCGCAGCACGATCATTTCCAAAGGGATCAGCGCGGGCAAGTCGAACAACACCTATCGCGGCCTGGTGCGCGTCAGCCCCAATGCCGAGGGCGTGCGCAACCGCACCGAATGCGACTCGCTGCTGATCGGCGACCAGTGCGGCGCGCACACCGTGCCCTATATCGAGGTGAAGAACCCCAGCGCCCAGATCGAGCACGAGGCAACCACCAGCAAGGTGAGCGACGACCAGCTGTTCTATGCCCAGCAGCGCGGGCTGGACGAGGAAGAGGCGATGGCGCTGATCGTCAACGGCTTCGCGAAAGAGGTGCTCAAAGAGCTGCCAATGGAGTTTGCCGTCGAGGCCCAGAAGCTGCTGGCGATCTCGCTCGAGGGGAGCGTGGGGTGAGATTTTTTCTGGCCGGTTCTGCCCTGATGGGCATCGCAACCACCCTTTATTTTTGGACGGTTAGTGCTGCCATGACAGGTCACATAATTCCCGTACCGTCATATTCATCCGAGGCACTTGGCGAATTTTGGACGTGGTTCGCGATTTTCTGGGTTCCGCCTTTTTTCTCGGTATTTGCGATTTGGCTTCTGCTTCGCAATCGTAGGCTGAGTGCAAATGACTGAACGCAAGACCCTTCAGATTCGCGATTCATCCGAGACCGCCGACGCCGCGCCCGCGCTCAAGAAGAAGGGCCGTGGGTGGGAGATTTCGGAGAAGCGGCTCGATGCGCTGCATGAACGGGCGCGCGAATTGCGGCGGCATTCCTCGCCGGCGCACAAGGCGCTGGCGAAGCGTTTCACCGAGGCCGACATGGGCCCCTTCACCTTCACGCGGCATGCCGTGGTCGGCAGCGCGATCGTCGATTTCAACTGCCACAAACTCGGCATGGCGATCATCATCGACGAGCCGGACCAGAACGAAACCCTCGCCAAACGGCGCGACAAGAGTCTCGAATCCGTCGGTATCCGCGTCATGCGGATCACGGCGGAGGACATTCTCGAAAACATGGACAAGGTGCTGGAGCGCATCACGCTCGGCATGAGAATGCGGATCGGCGACCGCAAACAGGCCCGCCGCGAACACGACGCCAGGAACCCGCGCCAGACCAGGCCGCGCTACGACCGCGACGGCAATGGCCCGCCCCGTGGAGGCGCACCGCGCGGCAGGACACATGGCAGTGACCGGGGCCGTGGATGACAATCGGCGACCTCGGTGCCGGACAGACCATCCTGTTCTGGATCGCGATCTTCCTCGCGATCTGGGGCGGCTACCTGTTCGCCAGGCGGAGGAAGTGACATGGTGATGCGGACAAACCTGTGGTTCCCGGCCGCGATCCTCGGCCTGCACGCCCTCCCGGCACACGCCCAAGGTGACGTGACGCCTGCCGCGGCGGAGAAATCGCTGCGAACCTGCCTCGTCACCGGTTCCTCCGCTGCTCCGCGAACCGGCCTGCGCGAAGCGGTCCTGATGGTCCGCGCTTTCTGTGGTCCGCAGATCGGGCGCGTGCAGGACAAACGTGTCGCCGCTGCCACCGCCGGGCGCGAAGGAGCGGCAGCCGATGCCGCCAAGGACCGTGCCATTCGAACCCTTAACGACGAGATCGTTCTCGCCATTACTAATTTTACCGGACTGACATTGTAACATGCTGAAAATCGAAAACCTTTCCGCCGAGATTGACGGTAAGCAGATCCTCGACGGGCTCACGCTCGAAGTGCCTGCGGGCGAGGTCCATGCGATCATGGGCCCGAACGGCGCCGGCAAATCGACGCTCGCCTATGTGCTGGGCGGGCGCCCCGGTTACGAAGTGACCGGCGGCAGCGTGACGTTCAACGGACAGGACCTGCTGGACCTCGAACCGCACGAGCGCGCCTCGGCGGGCCTGTTCCTCGGCTTCCAGTACCCGGTCGAGATTCCGGGCGTTTCCAACGTCCAGTTCCTGCGCGAGGCGCTGAACGCCCAGCGCAAGGCGCGGGGCGAGGAAGCCCTGACCGGCGGCGAATTCCTGAAACTGGCGAAGGACAAGGCCGGGCTGCTGAAGCTCGACATGGAAATGCTCAAGCGCAACGTGAATGTCGGCTTCTCCGGCGGCGAGAAGAAGCGCGCCGAGATGGTCCAGATGGGCATCCTCGACCCGGCATTCGCCGTGCTGGACGAGACCGACAGCGGCCTCGACATCGATGCGCTGCGCGTGGTCGGCGACGGGATCAATGCGATCATGCGCGACCCTGCCAAGGGCGTGCTTCTGATTACCCATTACCAGCGCCTGCTCGACGTGGTGCAGCCGGACAAGGTGTCGATCCTGGCGCAGGGCCGGATCGTCCAGACCGGTGGGCCGGAACTGGCGCAGCGTCTGGAGGCCGAGGGTTACGATGCGGTGATGGCAGATGCCTGAGGCAACGTCTTTCCCCACACGCAAGGACGAGGCGTGGCGGTATTCCGATACCGATGCACTTGCTTCGCTCGATCTCGGCACGTTCGACGACTGGAGCGACATCGACGTTCCGGCAGGCGAGACGCGGCGCGAAATCGTCACCATTGCAGAGCCGGATGACGGTACGCAGCTTCGCCGCCTGCGCGTGAAGATCGGCGAGGGCGCCCGGTTCGAACTGTTCGGCGTAATTGCAGCGGCGCAGCTGGGCCGCGTCGAACTGGTCGTGCACCTGGAACGCGGGGCGCATTTCGAGATGGGCGGCATCACGGTCGGCGGGCGCGACACCACGCGCGAATTCGTCAGCCACGTCGTTCACGCTCATCCCGAAGCCACCAGCAACCAGACCGTGCGCGCCGTCCATTGGGGCCAGGGCACGGGCAATTTCCTCGGCCGGATCGACGTCGTGCGCGATGCGCAGAAGACCGATGCGGCGCAGGATTTCAAGGGCCTGCTGCTGGAAAAGGGCGCGAGCGTGAACGCCGTGCCACAGCTCGAAATCTTTGCCGACGACGTGCAGTGCGCGCATGGTGCCACCGTGGGCCAGCTGGACGAGAACGCGCGTTTCTACATGGCGGCGCGCGGCCTATCGCCCGAACTGTCGCGCCGTCTTCTGGTTCAGGCGTTCCTCGGCGATGCGATGGCGGGGCTGGGCGACGAGGACGAGGCGGAAGCCCTGCTCCGCATCGCACTGGACAAGCTGGACGCGCATCTGTGAACGAGGCCGTCACCCTTTCCCGCAAGGCGGATTTCCCGGGCCTCGTCACGGCCGAGGGCAAGCCCTGGCATTATCTCGACACGGCTGCCACGGCACAGAAACCCCGCGCGGTGATCGACGCGATGAGCCGGGCACTGGGCGCGGATTACGCCACCGTCCACCGCGGCGTCTATGGCCGCAGCGCGCAGATGACGCTGGGTTACGAAGCGGCGCGGCGCAGGGTTGCGGGGTTCGTCGGGGCGAAGAACGAGAACGAGATCGTCTTCGTGCGCGGTGCGACCGAAGGCATCAACCTCGTGGCGAATAGCTGGGGCCGGGCGAACTTGCGCGAAGGCGACCGCATCATGCTGTCGCAGCTGGAGCATCACTCCAACATCGTGCCGTGGCAGATCGTGGCGCAGGAAACCGGCGCGAAGATCGATGTGTGTCCCCTGACCGAAGACGGTCTGATCGATCTGGACTGGCTGGAGGCCAACCTGACGCGCGCGCACAAGCTGGTCGCCTTGGCCCATGTGTCCAACGTCCTCGGTTCCGTTCTGGGCGCCAAGCGCGCTGCGAAGGCCGCCCATGCGGTGGGCGCGAAGCTGCTGCTGGACGGCTGCCAGAGCGCGCCGCGCATGCGGCTCGCCATGGACGAGCTGGGGTGCGATTTCTTCGTGCTGTCCGCTCACAAGCTTTACGGGCCGACCGGCATCGGCGTGCTGTGGGCGCGCGAGGAGATACTGGAAGAAATGCCGCCCTGGCACGGCGGCGGCGCGATGATCGACAAGGTCACGTTCGAGAAATCGACCTATGCCCCGCCGCCCCAGCGGTTCGAGGCGGGCACGCCGATGATTACCGAGGCCATCGCGCTGCATGCTGCCATCGACTATGTCGAAGAGGTGGCCGGCGAGGCGGGCATGCAGGGGCTTTTCGCGCACGAGGCCGATCTGGCAGCGAGGACTCGCGAGGCGCTTTCGCGGATCAATTCGGTCCGCGTCCTGGGACCGGAGCAGAGCGCGGGGATCGTCTCTTTCGTGATGGAGGGGGTTCACCCGCACGATCTGGGCACCATATTGGATGAAGAGAACGTCGCGATCCGCGCCGGGCACCATTGCTGCCAGCCGCTGATGGACCATCTCGGCGTTCCCGCAACTGCGCGGGCGAGCTTCGGACTCTACAGCGACGACAGCGATATCGAGGCCCTGCTGCGCGGTATCGAGCGAACACAGAAGATTTTCGGCTAGGAATTCGATGATGAGCGAAGACAACGCTGACAAGAAGGATTTCGTCGCGGCCCCGTCGCCGACGGAACAGGTTCTGACCGAGGCACCACCCAAGCCTCCGCGCGCCCGCGTGGACGATGCGGTGGAGCCTGCTGCGGAAACGCCGAAACAGACCATGGAGCGCAAGCGGGACTACCTTGAAGGGTTTCTCCAGAAGAAACCGGAAGAGGCCGGTCCGGGCGGCGCCGGCGGACCCTTGCAGGAAGCCGTGATCGCCGCGCTGAAGGAAATCTACGATCCGGAAATCCCGGTGAACATCTACGATCTGGGCCTGATCTACGGCGTAGAGGTCGATGACGAGAGCGATGTCACGGTCACGATGACCCTGACCACGCCGCATTGCCCGGTCGCGGAAACCATGCCGGGCGAAGTCGAGCTGCGCGCGGCCAGCGTGCCGGGCGTACGCGATGCCGAGGTCAATCTCGTCTGGGACCCGCCATGGGGTCCGGACAAGATGACCGACGAGGCGCGGCTCGAACTGGGGATGCTGTGATGGCGCAAAGCACCCTTCGCGAACGCCCCGCAGCTGTCATCCTCACGCCCGCTGCCGAGCAGCGTGTGGCCGACCTCATGGCCAAGGCCCCCGACGATGCGATCGGCGTCAAACTCTCGACGCCGCGCCGCGGCTGCTCGGGCCTCGCCTATTCGGTCGATTACGTGACCGAAGAAGCCAGCTTGGACGAGAAGATCGAGACGCCCGGCGGCGTGTTCTACATCGACAGTGCCAGCGTGCTCTACCTGATCGGCAGCACGATGGACTGGGTTGAAGACGACTTCACCGCCGGTTTCGTGTTCGAGAACCCGAATGCCAAGGGCGCGTGTGGCTGCGGCGAAAGCTTCATGGTCTGACGGCTTCCGCCACGAAAATTGGCGAGCTGCTTAACCTGTTAGAAAGGTTTGCCGAAACTTTGTCGCGGCCGCCCCATTGGTTGAGTATGAGACCTTTCGTTCCCATCGCCGCCGCAATCGCCATGTTTTCTGCGCCGCCGCTCCACGCCGAAAGCAAGCCGGGGGCAGAGCCTCTGCGCGCGGTCGCCGAGACACGGCGCAAGGTGGTCGGTGAAACCAAGGCGAAGCGGTCCGGCAAACGTTATGCGACCGGGCAGGTGGCTGCCCGCATCCTTCGCGGCGCGCATGTGCGCCTTCGCGAGGGGGTCCACCGGATCACGGCGCGCCGAACGGTCCAGCGGCGTGTGGCGGCCAACGGGA
Source organism: Erythrobacteraceae bacterium WH01K (assembly GCA_027941995.1). Classification (NCBI taxonomy): domain Bacteria; kingdom Pseudomonadati; phylum Pseudomonadota; class Alphaproteobacteria; order Sphingomonadales; family Erythrobacteraceae; species Erythrobacteraceae bacterium WH01K. Next base: position 461,917 of record CP115966.1, read on the forward strand.
TGCCGCTATTCGAATTCCAGTAACGGCGATCAGTCTTCTTGGGCGAGCCGTTCGAGCAGCTGGCGTTCCAAGGGATCGAGCTCGCCATCGGCGTCGATCATGCTGTCGAGCCAGGCCTGTTCGTTGCCGGTGACGATCTCGCCCGCTGCCGCTTGCGCGGTGTAGTCGGGAGCGGGACGCCAGGCTGGTTTCCGGTCGAACACCACGCCGAGATTGTTGCGGACCCGCGGCATCTCGCGCGCCATGCGGCCCATGAACCGGCCGACCTTGCGCCTATTGTCGGCGATGAACGCTTCGAGTTCTTTCACCCGGTCATGGCTCAGCTGCGCGCGCGTCAGTTCGAAGCCGCGCAGGTAATTGGCGATCCCGTCGATGAAGAGCGGCGCCCATTCGGCCGCGTTGTCGTGGCCAAGCGTCGCGTCCTTGATCCGGAACAGCATTTCGGCATCGAACCGGCTGACGGCGGCAGGGCCGTGACCGCCGCTCGCAAAGATGACGCGGCGCAACAATTCGCATTCCGCGGGCTGACATGGGTAGCCGACAGCTCGCCGCCGCAACGCGTCGGGCCGGTCCCGGTCATTACGGCATCCTCGATCTGCCGCAGCGTGTAACGCTTCAGCTTTTCGGGCACGTTTTACGCGCGCTCGACCACCCGCACCAGCAGTTCGAGCTCGGCAACGGTCTCGAGATGCCCGTCGGCGTCCAGCGCACCGATCAGCCAGTCGGCTTCCTCTTCGTTGCACATGTGCTTGGGCTCGGTGCCGTTGAGCACGAATTCGGTCAGCGCCTCGACGAAGAAATCGACCCATTCGCGGCCGGGATTTTCGACCTGATGATTGATCGCGAAGATCGCCTCGGCCTCGTCGCGGGAAACTGTCCGTCGCCCCAGCCGAGGCGGCGCAGCGACTGGATTACTTCGGGCGAATCGTGGCGGTCGGCGGCCACGGCTCTGGCCAGATCTGCAAACTGGATGCTCATGCGAAGTCTAGTCCTCTGTGATACCCTGCGGGGATGGCAGAACATCCTTAAATCGCCCTTACCTCCTTTATCGAAGCCTGTTCGCCCCGGCCCCTAGCGCCCGAGAGCGCGGACGCATGCGGCCCGGTCGACATCGAGTGCATCCGAGGTTCGCCGCGCATCGACATAGGTGGCAGTCGGCTGCGCCCCGGGGCGCAGCGGGTAAAGATAGATGTCGAGAACGCACGGTTCGCCGGCGAATTGCAGCTTGCGCGCATCACCTTCGATCACGTCGAGCCTGGGGGCGCCGAAGCGCGAGGTGAGGCCCGCTGCAGTCTGGCCGATGACCCCCTCGAGACCGGAGATATCCATCACGCGCGGTGCGATGAACCCGCCGGTCGGCGGAGCGGGCCGCGTGCTTGGCACGGGAACGCTGACGCGCGGCGTCGGATTGCCCGGCTGCACCGTTCCCTGGCTGGATTGGGGGACGGTCGTCGCGCAGGCGGCGACCAGCGGCAAGAGGGCAAGGGCGAGGATTTTACGCATCGGGAGGAGGATTCCTGCGAACTTTCGACTGGACGAGATGGGTTGCGGCCGCCGCCCCGATTACAGGCGCCAGCAGGTTTGCGAAAGGCACGGTGAGCAGAGCGGCAATCGCCCCGCCGAGGAGAAAGCGCGTTCCGCCGCCAAGGGGCGGGATATCGGCCCGGTCGAGGCGGTGGCGCACCCATGCCAGATCCTGGAGTTCGCGGCCCAGCAACCACGCATTGATCACCCAGAACAGGGCGACCGTGCCAACGCCCGTGACCAGCAGGACCAGCGCGAGGGGCAGGGCCAACAGGTTGACGGCCAGCGCCCTGAAGGCGGAACGAGCGCTTTCGCCGATGCTTTCGCGCAGCGGCACGGGGCGGGCCGTTCGCTCCGCCTCGGGATAGAAACGCGCCTCGACAGCGCGGACGATGTCTTCCGCGTAGAACTGGATCACCGCGAGGGCGACGATGCGGAACAGAAGCCAGCCGCCGATACCGATGGCCAGCACGGCGGCGAGCGCGGCGATTTCCTCGCTCATGTCGCCGGTCCATTGCTCGATAAAGGCCTGGAGCAATGCGAAGCTGCCGATGCCCAGGGCCGCGAACATCACGATCGTGACGATCACCGATTTGACGAGCACGCGCAGGATGGCGGGGTCCGCCAATTGTCCGGCGGCGCGGCCGAGTGCTGCGGGAAGGGACATGCCAGGTAACGCCATGTCGCGGGCATCGGGCGACGGGCCGCGCAAGTCAATCGGCACGAGTTCTCGCGAGCAGGGGGCGGGGCTTGGCCTTGCGCGTTCCAGCGGCTAGGCGCGCAGGGCACATCCTCCTTCCCCGAACGAAAGACACGCAGCACCATGTCCGACCCCAAATTCGACGTCGTCGCGATCGGCAATGCCATCGTCGACATCCTTGCGCCCTGCGAGGATGCGACCATCGAGCAGCTTGGCCTTGCCCGTGGCGGCATGTCGCTGGTCGATGCGGAAGGCGCGGACAGGCTGTATGACGCGATGGGCCCGGCGACCGAGAAATCGGGCGGCAGTGCGGCCAATACGCTGGCGGGCCTTGCGGCGCTCGGCACGAAATGCGCCTTTATCGGGCAGGTGGCCGACGACCAGTTCGGCAAGGTCTTTGCCCACGACATCCGTTCTGCGGGCATCGCTTTCGATACGCCGGCGCGCGAGGAAGAACCGCCGACGGGACGCTGCCTGATCTTCGTGACGCCCGACGGGGAGCGGACGATGAACACCTTTCTGGGTGCAGGACAGTTCCTGCCCGCAGGTGCGCTGGACGAGGACCTGATCGCGAGCGGCGCGATCCTCTATCTCGAAGGCTATCTCTGGGATCCCGAAGAACCGCGCAAGGCCATGCGGCGCGCCATCGACGTCGCCCGCGGCGCGGGGCGCAAGGTCGCCTTCACCGCCAGCGAGAGCTTCGTCATCGACCGCCATGGCGACGATTTCCGCGCGATGATCGCCGACGGCGTGATCGACATCCTGTTCGTCAACGAAAGCGAGCTGGCCACGCTGACGGGCGAGGATGATTTCGAGGCAGGCCTCGACCGCCTGTCGGGCGATGTCCCGGTGCTGGTCGCGACGAAGGGCGAGCACGGGGCTGTCGCCATCGCTGGCCGAACCCGCGCCGACGTCGCGGCGCAGCCGGTCGACAAGGTGGTCGACACCACCGGTGCGGGCGACCAGTTCGCCGCCGGTTTCCTCTCCGGCCATGCAGCGGGCATGGACCTCGAGACCTGTCTCAAGCGCGGAGCGATCGCGGCGGCCGAAGTCATCAGCCATATCGGCCCGCGTCCCGAAACCGACATGAAGGCCCTGATGGAAAAGCACCTCGGCTAGGCAGGCTGGCCCAGTCGCCGCGAAGTTGTCGATGTTGACAGTGGCGTTCCGGCTGAGACCCGTTTATTCCATCGGAATAGCAACAGCTTATGGCGCTTTCGCGAAGTTGACACTTCGCCGCAAAGCGATGCGAAAACGCAGCTTGGGGGGTGGGTTGCAGCAATGGGAAAGAGCCCGTCCTCGCTAGCGACCGGACCGCGTGTAGGACAGCTTCTTCCGACCGATCAGCCGGCCTTGCGCTGTTCTTCCATGCCGAGCAGCGCGCCGATGACATCGTCGGCAGGCCGGGGCTTCTCCAGCACCGGAGCGTTCATTTCGCGCAGGTGTTCGCCGATGCGGTTTAGGTCGCCGGTATGCAGCAGGAACGGGATGCCTGCATCCTGAAGCCGGTCCGCCGTTTCGTAGCACGTCTCGTTCGGGCCGAGGCTGACATCCAGGATGGCCCCTGCAACGCCGCCTTGCTCGATCAGAGAAAGCGCCTGCGCGTTGTTCGACGCGGTGACGGCCTCGTAGCCTGCGTCCTCCAGCGCGAACTGGAGGTCCATGGCAATCAGCGGCTCGTCTTCCAGGACGAGGTATTTCATTCCGCTGCCCCTGCCGTTGGCTGCATGGGAACCGCGATTCGCACGCGCAGGCCGGCCGGGTCCCAATCCTTGTGCATGGTCCCTTGCGCGAATTTCAGTAGCGTCTCGGCAATGTCGAAGCCGGTTCCGCGTGCAGGCGGCGGACCATCGACCGGGGGGCCGCCCGCCTCGATCCATTCCAGTTCCAGCGCGGGCCCGGCATCGGCATCCTCTGCATGATGCCAGCGGACCGTTACGGTTCCGGCGGTGTTGGAAAGCGCCCCGTATTTCGTCGCATTGGCCGCCAGTTCGTGCAGGGCGAGGCCGATCGCCGAAATGGCATTGGGCTCCGTGCGGACGCCGTTCCCTTCGAACACGATGCGGTCGGCTTCGGGGTCGTAGGGCGCCAGCACCGACCGGATCGCCTGCCCGACATGGATCGTGCCCAGCGCCGCATCGTCCAGTGTGGGTTCGTAGGACCGGCCTAGCGCCTGTACGCGTTCGTTGATCTTGCGCGATACCTCGCGGGCATCCATCGAACGCCCCGTGATGTTCACGATGCCTCCGACGACGGCAAAGATGTTCTTCATCCGGTGCGAGATTTCGCGGGCAATGGCCTTTGCGTGTTTTTCCTCTGCGCGCGACTGGTGGATGTCGGTCACGTCCCACTGGCTGCCGAAGAAATAGATAAGCTCGCCCTCGGCATTGTAGATCGGGCCGAGATGCAGCGTGTTCCAGAAGGTGCTGCCGTCTTTCCGGTAATTGAGCAGTTCGACGACGACGACGCTTTCACTTTTCAGCGCCTCGCGGATCTTCGCGACCTGACCGGGATCGGTATCCGGCCCCTGCAGGAACCGGCAGTTGCGCCCGACGACTTCGTCGCTGCTGTAACCGGTGAGCTGTTCGAACGCTTCGTTGCAGAAGACGATGGGATCGTCCTCGATCCGGGGGTCCGTCAGGCACACCGCCATGCGGGTCTGCGCCATGGCCTGTTCGAACAGCAGGCCGGTGGCGCCGCCGAAGGTTTCGGCGCGGTCGCCTCGCGAAACGATCGCGCGGTGGGCCTGGTTGGACGATTTCAATTCGCCCTTCGTATCGTCCTGCCGCGCCACGGAAGCGTCCCTCGTCGATGATTGCTTTTTGTTACGCCCTCCTAACGTCGCAGAGGGCGCGAAGGGTCCGGCGGAATCACTTTTGCGCTTCGCGCTCCACTTCGCGCCAGCCGATGTCGCGGCGGCAGAAGCCGGACGGAAAGTCGATGGCATCGACTGCGCCATAGGCTGCCGCTTTCGCCTCGGTCACATTGTCGCCCATGGCGGTGACGTTCAGCACGCGTCCGCCATTGGCGACCAGTGTCTCGCCATCGCGCTTCGTGCCTGCGTGGAAGACCTTTGCGCCGTCCTCTTCGGCCGAGCCAAGTGCGATTGCGCCGCCTTTTTCCGGCGTGCCGGGATAGCCGTTCGCGGCCATCACCACGGTCAGCGCGGTCCGCCCGTTGAAGGAGACGTCCTCCGCTTCGCCCAGTCGTCCCTCGGCGCAGGCCAGCATCAGCGTGGCCAGGTCGCTCTCCAACCGCATCATCAGCACCTGGCATTCCGGATCGCCGAAACGGGCATTGTATTCGATCAGTTTCGGGCCGTCTTCGGTCAGCATCAGTCCGGCATAGAGCACGCCTGTATAGGGCATCCCCTCGGTCCGGAGCGTATCGACCGTGGGCTGCACGATCTCGCCCAGGACGCGGGCCTGCAAATCGGGCGTCAGCACACGCGCGGGGGAATAGGCGCCCATGCCGCCGGTATTGGGACCTTCGTCGCCTTCGCCCACCCGCTTGTGATCCTGCGCGCTGCCGAAGGGGACGACGGTGGTCCCGTCGGTCAGGGCGAAGAAGCTGGCTTCCTCCCCGGTCATGAACTCCTCGATCACGACTTCCGCGCCGGCCTGCCCGAAACGGCCGCCGAACATGTCGCGCAATTCCACCAGCGCGGCTTCCTTCGTTTCGGGAATGACCACGCCTTTCCCTGCGGCAAGACCGTCTGCCTTCAGCACGTAAGGCGGGGAGAACCGGTCCAGCGCATCGCGCGCTTCCTCGAACGAACGCGTGCGGACATAGCCAGCGGTGGGAATGTCCGCCCGTTCGCACAAATCCTTGGTGAAGCCCTTGCTGCCTTCCAGCTGGGCTGAGTCCTTGTCAGGGCCGAACACCGCGATACCGGCAGCGCGCAGGGCATTGCCGAGGCCGTCCACCAGCGGCGCTTCGGGTCCGACGACCACCAGCGCGATGTCTTCCGCCTTGCAGAATGCCAGCACCGCTGCATGGTCGGCAGGATCGAGGTCGACGCAGGTCGCATCCTCTGCAATGCCGGGGTTCCCGGGGGCAGCGAACAGCTTCGCGACTTGCGGGGATTGCGCCAGCTTCCACGCCAGCGCATGTTCGCGCCCGCCCGAACCGATCAGCAGGATATTCATGGCTCATGCCCTTTGACAGTGACGACAATAGCGGCCTCGTAGCGAAGGGTCGCAGCGGCGACAACGCCGAGCCGGTCAGCGTGTCCGACCTGTCGGCCCGGCTGAAACGCACGGTGGAGGACCAGTTCGGCTTCGTCCGCCTGCGCGGCGAACTGTCGGGGGTGAAGCGCGCCGCGTCGGGTCATCTCTATTGCAGCCTGAAAGACGACAAGGCGGTGATCGACGGGGTGATGTGGAAAGGCAATGCCGGGCGCCTGCCGTTTCAGCCGGAAGACGGGCTGGAAATCGTCGCGAGTGGCAAGCTGACGACCTATCCCGGGCGCAGCAAATACCAGATCGTGATGGAGCGGATGGAGCTGGCCGGCGAAGGCGCGCTGCTGGCCCTGCTGGAAAAAACGCGGGCGAGGCTGGAGGCGGAAGGGCTGTTCGCCCGCGAACGCAAGCGCGCTTTGCCCTACCTGCCTCGCACCATCGGCGTGGTGACCTCGCCCACCGGCGCGGTGATTCGCGACATCCTGCACCGGCTGGCAGACCGCTTCCCCAGCCATGTCGTCGTCTGGCCCGTGCTGGTGCAGGGGCAGGGCGCGGCCGACCAGGTGAGCGCGGCCATTCGCGGCTTCGGCGCCATTCCGGCAGGCGGACCGGTCCCGCGTCCCGACCTGCTGATCGTGGCGCGCGGCGGCGGCTCGATCGAGGATCTGTGGAGCTTCAACGAGGAAAGCGTGATCCGCGCCATCGCCGAATCGCCCATTCCCGTCATCAGCGCCGTGGGGCACGAGACGGATACCACGCTGGCCGACTACGCCGCCGACCGCCGCGCGCCGACGCCGACTGCCGCTGCGGAAATGGCCGTGCCGGTGCGGGCGGAGCTTGCCGCGATGCTCGGTGATTTCGGTGTGCGCCAGCAGCGCAGCGTATTGCGACCGCTCGAACTGGGGCGCGAACGGCTGGAGGCGCGGGTCCAGCGCCTGCCGAAGCTGGACGCGCTGCTGCAACCGCAGGCGCAGAAGCTGGACGATTTGGCGGACAGGCTGAAACGCGGGCTGGAGAACCGCGCGCGCGATGGCCGCGAACGGCTGGGCCGCGCGCAGCTGGCGCCGTCCATCCTGACCCGCGCCCACCGCGATGCCGCGCGCAGCCTCGCCGCCATCCGCCTGACGCCCGACCTGCCTCGCCAGAAGCTGGTTCGCCAGCAGGAACGGCTGGACGCACTCGCCCGTGTCCATGGTTCGCTCGACCCGCGTGCCCCGCTGGAACGTGGCTATGCGCTGGTGCAGGATGCGGAAGGCCGGCTGGTCCGCCGCAAGGCCGAGGCGGAGAAAGCGGGCTCGCTCTCCATTCAGTTTGCAGACGGGGTGCTTGCGGTAGGAAAGGGACACACCGCGCCCGCTGCGCGCAAGCCTGTCCGCCGCAAGAAGCCAGCCGCAGGCGGCGATGCGCAGCAGGGTTTGTTCGATTGACCTGCCATTGCTAGAGACCCGCCTATGCTCATGTCATCCCGCGACCAGCTCGCCAAGCTGCGCTACGAAGCCAGCTCCTTCCGTGTCCTGAAAGCCGGGCGCCACGTCGCCTGCGCGGTATCGGGCGAACTCATCGCGCTCGAAGACCTGCGTTACTGGAGCGCGGACCTGCAGGAACCCTATGCCAGCGCCGAAATCGCGACGAAGCGCCTGCTGGAGGCGCAGTGATGCGCCTGCCCGCACGCGGGGCGGCGCTGATCGCACTCGCTTCGCTGGCCGCCTGCAATGCTGCCAGTGCGGCGGACGAGACACTGTCGAGCGCCGACGCATCGCCTGACACCCGGACGGCTCAGACAGCCGCCGCCGCGCCTGTCATGACGTCGCCGCCCGCCGCTGCCGCGCCCGAGGCGCAGGGGCCGGCAACATTCCTCTTTGATGGCGAACTGACCCAGGGCGGCTTCATTCGCGGGCAGGTTCCGGCGGGCACGGTGTCCGCGCGGCTCGGCGAAACGCCGCTGGCGCTCGGGCCCACGGGCAGGTTCTTCGCTGCCTTCGACCGGGACGAGGGCACGCAGACCTTCCTGCACGCATCCATGAAGGACGGGCGGCAGGTCAGCGTGCCGGTCACCGTCTCTCCTCGCGAATGGAACATCCAGCGCGTCAATGTCGCCAAGCGCGAAGGCGGCAGCAGCGAGGCGTGGTGGGCGAAACGCGAGCCGGAATGGAACGCGATCGTCGATGCGCGCGCACGAAAGACCGGCGCCGAGGGCTGGACGCAGGATTTCGTCTGGCCGGTGACGGGGCGCATTTCCGGATTGTTCGGCCGCCAGCGCATCTATCGCGGGGAGCCGGGCAGCTATCACTCCGGCATCGATATCGCGCCCGGTAACGGCGTGCCCTTCGTCGCCCCGGCAGACGGCGTGGTCGTCCTCGCCCGGACCGGTTTCAGCCTCGAAGGCAACCTCATCATCATCGATCACGGGGCAGGGCTGAACAGCGCTTTCCTCCACGCCTCGCGCATCGTGGTGGAGGAGGGGCAGGCCGTCACGCAAGGCCAGCATATCGGCAATGTCGGCGCATCCGGCCGCGCCACGGGGCCGCATCTGCACTGGAGCCTGAAATGGCACGATGCGCGGCTGGACCCGCTGCTGTTCACCGGCCCCATGCCCTGAGCCTGGGGGCGGCAGTGCGAACTGCCCCGTCTTTATTGGACGCGCTTCACCTTGATCGCGCGGCGATTGCCGATCTTCGCGGTGAAGCTGGAGAGCGCACCCTTCTTGATCGTGACTTCGGTGCCGGGATCGATGTCGCTGTACATGATGAAATTGTCGTTCTGCACCCACTGCGCCCCATCGGCGAGGGTGAAGGCCCAGCTGCCCCGCCCGATCCGCGTGGCGCTGGCGATGGTGGTGGTGATTTCCTCGAACTCGTCCTCGTCCCCGCCGTCGAACAGGCGGATGCGCGGCAGCGACAGGCCGAACAGGCCGCGCCGTGCCTCGCGCAGCTGTTCCTTGTCGGCAAAGACCAGCTCGTCCGTGCTTTCCTTCTGCGCGATGTCCGCGACCTGCGCGTCATAGCATGAGAGACGCTGCATCGGATCGGCAATCTCGCGGCAATCGTAGAGCGCCTGCACCGCTGCCGGTGTGCCCATCTCGTCGTCCTGCGCCGCAGCGGGAACGGCGAGGGTGAAAACTGCGCCAAGCGCGATCAGGGTGCGAAATGTCATCGGGACCTCATGGGGTGCTGTATCGGCGCCCGAGTGTAGTGCCGCCCGCTTGCATGGCAAGTGTATCGCTGCGGCCGGGGCACCGCGTCTGGCCGCTTATGCGTTGAACGGGCGCACCTTTCGCCTATGGCAGCGCCGGTGACACGCCTTCTCCTCCTCGCTCTTGTTGCGCTGGCGCTTGCGCCCGGCACGTGGATTCGCAGCCCGCGCCCGGCGCAGGTTCTGGATGCCGGTCTCGTCTCGGTCGCCATCCCGGTCCAGCAGCCGCGCGTCGGTGCGCTGGAGATCGAGGCGATGTGGAAACTGTCGAGCGAGCATTCGCTGTTCGGCGGATATTCCGCACTGGTCGCACTGGACGGCCGGACACTGCTCACTGCGAGCGACCAGGGTGCGGCCCTGCGTATCCGGCTGCGGGACGGGCGGCCCGGTTCGGGAATCATGACACGGTTCGGCGGCGCCTCCTATTTCGGCGAGAAGAGCGTGTCCGACCTGGAATCCCTGACGCTCGACCGGGAAACCGGCACCATCTGGGCGGGCTACGAGAACCTGAATGCGGTCATCCGGATGGAGAGCGATGGGACGGTGCAGGCCGGTGCGCAGCCTGCACAGATGGAGGACTGGCCGGTAAACGCAGGGCCAGAGGCGATCGTGCGCCTGCGGGACGGACGCTTCATCGTGATAGCAGAGGGGTCGTGGCGCTGGACGCCTGCCAATATGGACGGCCTCCTCTTCGATAGCGATCCGGCCGAGGACGCCGGGACGGATGCAGCGCCGGACAGCGCAACACCGTTCGAATTCGATGCAGGCGAAGGGTACCTGCCGGTCGACATGGCCGCATTGCCCGATGGGCGAGTACTGATCCTGGTGCGCAGCTTCGAATGGGGCCTGCCGCCGATGTTCAGGGCGCGCTTGCTGGTCGCGGACCCGGCCGACATTCGCGAGGGCGAGGAATGGCCTTGGCAGGAAATTGCGCGGTTCACCCCGCCGATGCAGACTGACAATTTCGAAGGGATCGCGGTGTGGGGGGACGATTATCCCGTCACGCTCTGGATGATTTCGGACGACAATACGGCGAAGTTCCAGAACACGCTGCTGCTCAGGATGCGCTGGGACGGGGAACTACCCGACTAATCGGAGCGCCGTCCCGGCTACAGACGCGAAAAAGCGCGCGGAGCATGATGCCCGGCGCGCTTTGGAATCTCGCTTGAAGGAAAGCCTTCCGGCTTACGCTGCTTCCTTGGCAGCCTTCTTCAGTTCGCGCTTCACCTTCTGGGCGCGCGGGGACAGTTTTTCGTCCTTGGTCTTCAGCAGCCAGTTGTCGAGACCGCCATTATGCTCGACGCTGCGCAGACCGTGGGTCGACACGCGGAACTTGAAGCCACGCTCCAGCTTCTCGCTGAGCAGGGTGACGTGCTGCAGGTTCGGCAGGAACACGCGCTTGGTGCGGTTGTTCGCGTGGCTCACATTGTTGCCGGTCAGGCGGCCCTTGCCGGTCAGTTCGCAGATGCGCGACATGATCAATCTCTTTGCTTGCTTTGATATGCGGCACTGCCCCGCAAGACGCGAGGGAGGGCCGGGAAAGGCGCGCAAGTATCGCCCAAAAGCCGAATCGTCAACCGATAGCTTGCGCTGGACGCGCTCTCCCCGCTAGCGCGGCGGGATGGCACGATGGCCCGTCCCGCCCGCAATGCAAGCCGCGCTGGAGCAGGCGCGCCTCGCCGTGGATGCGGGCGAGGTGCCGGTCGGCGCGGTGGTGGTGAAGGACGGTGAGGTCGTCGCCCGCGCCCACAACGCGCCGCGCACCCTCCATGACCCGACCGCCCACGCCGAGATCCTCGCGATTCGCCGCGCGGCCGAGGCGCTGGGGCAGGAACGGCTGGAAGGCTGCGAGCTGTGGGTCACGCTGGAGCCCTGCGCCATGTGCGCCGGCGCCATCGCCCATGCGCGGATTGCGCGGCTGTACTACGCCGCCAGCGACCCCAAAGGCGGCGGCGTCGAACACGGCGCGCGGGTCTTCGAGCACGCGCAGGTCAACCACGCGCCGGAGGTGTATTCGGGGATGGGTGAGGCTGAGGCGGCGGAGATGTTGCGGAAGTTTTTTAAAGCGCAAAGGTAAAAGCAGACTGTCGGCCAACGACCCTAGTTGCAGTCACAGCCATTTCCGAATGAAATCGCCGTAATCGGCCGTGATCGAGTTGTCGGCAGGCTCATGGGCAATACCAACGTGTTCTCGGGTTAGATCGTTGGGGGACCACGTGTTTACGGCTTTGCGACACTCGGTTATCTGCAATCCATGAGCGATTGTGGGTGCGGACCAACCGAAGCCGAAGCGAAAGAGCAGCGCCGTGCCTTGTGGATCGCACTGATCTTGAACGGCATCATGTTCGTCGTCGAAGCCACGACGGGCATTATCGCCCAGTCGACTGGCCTGATCGCAGACGGCTTGGACATGCTGACGGACGCAAGCGCATACGCGATTGCATTGGCAGCAATTGGGCGAAGCGCAAACTTCAAAGCCAAAGCCGCAACACTGAGCTGTAGCTTGCTCATGCTCGTCGGCATCGGAGTTCTTGCGGATGTCGTCCGACGTGCGATTGTCGGGTCAACTCCCGAAGGCAGTTGGATGATCGCTGTCGCGCTGGTCGCGCTTCTCGTGAACATCATTGTTCTTCGCCTATTGAGTAAGCAGCGACGGGACGAGGTCCATATCCGCGCGGCATGGATTTTTACGCGCGCGGACATCGTAGCCAACTCTGCTGTCATTGCTTCAGGCGTTGCGGTTCTGCTTACCAGTATCGGCTATTTCGACCTCTTCGTGGGCGCAGCGATAGGGTTGTATGTTGTCAAGGAAGCTCTGGAAATTCTTCGCGATGCGAAGAAAGCTCGGTTAGAGAGCAAGTTAGGATAGTCTTTCGCTCAACGGCGGTTTTCCGGAACGTCGTTTTCAAAAGCTGCCATTCTGCTCCCCACCCAAAAAGCGGCCTCTCACATCCCTCGCCAAATCTTCGCCTTTACCCCGTCGCTCGGCCCGAATGTCCGGCTGGGGCACACTCGCGGCCTGAAGCGCTTGCCGTAGCAGAGGCGCAGTTCCTGCAGCCAGCCTCGGCGGTTCAGCTTTACGCCGACCATGCTCGGCTCCCAGCCCCTGTTCGCGCTGGCGAAGGCTTCGCGGATGCGGCCTGCGGTGAGGCCCTCCTCGCGGCTGATGCGGTCGAAATCGGGCCAGCGATAGCTGTTCCACAATATGCGCGTCACGTTGAAATAGGTATCGGGCCGCCGCGTCATGCAGCTGCCGTGCTTCGCCCATTGCCGCGCGGCGAGGCTGGCGGACGGCATCATGCAGAGGTTCTTTTCCACCGTGGCAGGCTGGGGACGGCGCGCGGTTGGGCAGTATTGCGGCCATGTGCTGCGCCCGTCGGGCCACAGGCCGTGGACGATGAAGCCGAAGCGGCCGTTCCGGCCCGAACACTGGGTGGCATCTGTGCCGCTACGCTGGCGCGTGCGGCAGAACTCCGGGCTCCAGCTCAGCGCCATGGTGTAGCCTGTCACCGGAACCTGCCGCACCGGCCCGTCCTGCTTTGCCTGCGGCACGGAAATGCGCGCCGGCGCCTTGCATTGGTAGGCCTGCGCAGTCGCGGCCGAGGGCATGGCCAAGCAAATCGCTGCCGCGAGACCAAGCAACGGTCCGCGACCAGCGGACCGCAAGTGCGACTGCGCGTCGGCCTGTAGGCCGCCCCCTCGGAGGCATCGGCGAAGCCGATACGCCGCGAGAGAAAACCAACTTCTCACAGCACCCCGAAATCCAGCCCGATATCCGCTGCCGGCGCGCTCTGCGTCAGGCGTCCGACGCTGACATAATCGACCCCCGTCGCGGCCTTGGCCTGAATGGTGTCGAGATTGATTCCCCCGCTGGCCTCTGTCGCGACGCGGCCTGCCACGAGCGTCACCGCCTCGCGCAATGTGGCGGGCTCCATGTTGTCGAGCAGAAGGCGGGTCGCGCCCGCTTCCAGCGCCGGTTCGATCTGGTCGATCCGGTCGACTTCGCAGATGATGTCCTCGACCCCCGCTTCGACCGCGCGGCGCACGGCCTCGCCGACCGTGCCCGCGACCGCGATGTGGTTGTCCTTGATCATGGCGGCATCCCACAGCCCCATGCGGTGGTTGGAGCCGCCGCCCATGCGCACCGCGTATTTCTCCAGCATGCGCAGGCCCGGAATGGTCTTGCGCGTGTCGAGCAGGGTGCAATCGGGATTGTCCATCGCCGTCACATATTCGCGGACCATGGTGGCGATGCCGGTCAGGTGCTGCACGGTGTTGAGCGCGCTACGCTCTGCCGTCAGCAGGGCGCGGGCGTTCCCTTCCAGCCGCATCAGGTCGGTGCCGGGGGTGACGCGTGCGCCTTCCTCCACCAGGATCTCGATCCGCACTTCCGGGTCGAGCGCGCGGAAGAACGCCGCCGCTACCGGCAGGCCCGCGACAGAGCATGCATCGCGCGCGTCCATCACGCCGGAAAAGCGGGCATTCGCCGGGATGACGCTGGAGGCGGTGACATCGCTGCCGCCGCGCGGCAGGCCGACACCCAGATCCTCGTCCAAGGTGCTGCGGACAAAGGCGGAAAGGTCGAAACCCGGAAGAGAAAAATCGGTCATGGATCATCCCTGCCCCGGTCGCCCGGCGACCGCAAGGCTGACCAGCCGCCCGCAGGCGCGAGCGAAAAGCAAACTAATGCACGAAGCGCGCCACCACGTCGCGGTAGCTGCGCGACACCTTCACCTCCGCGCCCGAATCCAGCACCAGGAAGCATTCGCCATTGGTGTGCGGCTTAACCTGCCGGACCTGGTTGAGGTTCACGATCTTGGAGCGGTGGACGCGCTGGAACTTGCGGGGGTCCAGCCGGCGCTCCAGGTCCTTCATCGTCTCGCGCAGGACCAGCGAATTGTCGCCGGTGGAAATGATCATGTAATCGCCCGCCGCCTCGATATGTTCGATGGAGTCGACTTCCACGCGGAAGATCTGGCCGCGGTCCTTCACGTTGATCAGTTTCTCGAAGCGGTCGGCGCTCTCGTCCTCGCCCTCGGCCATTTCCTCTGCCGCGTCGGGGGCAACTTCGGCGAGGACGGTTTTCAGCTTCTCCGCTTCCTCGCTGCTCTTCTTCTCCGCCAGACGGATGCGGACGCGTTCCAGCGTGTCGGCCAGCTTGTCCTCGTCCACCGGCTTCATCAGGTAGTTCACCGCATTGGCCTCGAACGCGCGGATCGCGTGTTCCTGGTAGGCGGTGACGAAGACGAACAGCGGCGGTTCGATTTCCATCACGCCCTTCACCACGGAGAACCCGTCGAAGCCCGGCATCTGGATGTCGAGGAAAACGAGGTCGGGTTTCTCCGTCTTGATCGCGCGGATCGCCTCGCGGCCATTGGCGCAGGTCTCGATGATCTCGACGTCCTCGAACTTCTCGAGACGCAGTTGCAGGCCCTGGATTGCGAGCTTTTCGTCGTCGACGATGATGGTGCGTATGGCCATGGCGTTACCTTCCGGTGGCAGAGGATATCTGTGGGGGATGAACGGCTGGGGATGCCGGTTGTTTCTGGGGCTGCGCGCGCGGTGCAGCCGGAGAAGAAGGGGCAGGCGATGCGGCCGCCTCGGGCGCATCCTCCTCCTGCTCGTAGGGGATTTCGATCAGGACCGAGAAGCCGCCTTCGGCCGGGGAGCGGATTTCGAACAGGTGGTCCTCTCCGTATGCCTGTGCCAGCCGGTCGCGGATATTGGGGAGGCCCACGCCGGTCGACACGGTGCCGCCCGTGCCCGGCGCATCGCCCTGGAACGAGGCGGATGTCTGGGAGGGCGAGCGGCCCTGCAGGCCCGGCCCGCTGTCGCTGACGACCATGCGCAGCCGGTCGCCCGTGCGATTGGCGCGAACGGTGATCTTCGCGCCCTCCAACTGCGGGGATACCGCGTATTTGATCGCGTTTTCGACCAGCGGTTGCAGCAGCATGGATGGTAGGCAGGCCTTGGCCGCGCTGTCCTCTATGTCGAATTCGGTGCGCAAGCGTTCCTCGAACCGCATCCTCTCGATGTCGAGATACAGCTTGATGGTGTCGACTTCCTGCCGGACGGTGGACTTGCCTCCGGGCTGCGTCACCAGCGTATGGCGCAGGAAACTGCTCAGCCGCGTCAGCATCGCGTTCGCCGGCTCCGTCTGTTTGAGCAGCACCAGCGTGCTGATGGAATTGAGCGTGTTGAACAGGAAATGCGGGTTCAGCTGGTAACGCAGCATGGCGAGCTGCGCGCCGGTGGCCTGCGCCTCCAGCCGTTCCAGCCGGTCGGCCTGTTCCTCCACCTGGAGGAAGAAATTGATCGCGTAATACAGCGCCGACCATGCCCCCAGCAGCGTCAGGGGATAGATCGAATACCCGATGAACAGCGAGGCGAAGCCGGAGTTTTCGGGCCGCGTCAGGTCGATCACCCATGTCTGCATGAAAGCGAACACGACGACCGCGACCGCCAGGACCGCGGCGGTGGAGACCCAGGTGACGACGGGCTTCATCCCCATCAGCTGGCGATAGACGGTGGAAAGGATCAGGCTGATCGACAGGCCCGTCACCGCCTCGATCAGGATCACGGCGAAGAAGGACAGCTCCTGGCCGCCGACGAAACCCGATACGGCGCGCAAGGTGAACGCGCCGCCCCATCCCGCCAGTTGCAGGTTCCAGAAGGCGCGGTTCTTGTTTTCGAAGAAGCGCGTGGGTCGAAAGGGCAATACCGCCATAGACTGCCTTCCCTAGCGCATTTGCAGGCCTGCGTCAGACAGGTTTTGCGCGTTTGGCTCAGCTGTGGCACTTTACGGCTCAAGAGGAGAGAACACGATGGATGTGAGCAAGCAGACGCTGCACGGTGCGCAGGAACACGCCCAGGCCCGCGCCGCCTTCACCGAGATGAAGCAGGGGACGAAGAAAGACTGGGACATCATCGGCGGCGAATACCGCGCCTTCGCCAAGGGGCTGCCCGACCGGGTGCTCGACCATTTGCGCCTGCTCGACGGCGATTTCGGAGGTTTCCCGGTCGACCGGCTGGAGCATTCGCTGCAAACCGCGACGCGGGCCCACCGCGACGGGCGGGACGAACAATATGTCGTGATGGCCCTGCTGCACGATATCGGCGACACGCTGGGCAGCTACAACCACCCCGAAGTCGCGGCCTCGATCCTGAAACCCTTCGTGAGCGAGCAGAACTACTGGATCTGCCAGAACCACGGTGCGTTCCAGGGCTATTACTATTTCCACCACCTCGGCATGGACCGCAATGCGCGCGACAAGTTCGAAGGCCACGAACATTACGAGGCGTGCCGCGAATTCTGCGAGAAATACGACCAGGCCGCGTTCGATCCCGATTACGAGAGCGAGAGCCTGGAATTTTTCGAGCCGATGGTGCGCCGCGTGATGGCGAAGCCGCTGGCATCGATGTACAAGGCGGCGATGGAGGACGAAGCCGCCTGACGCCGCTTGAAAGGGGGGGGGCCTAGCGCGTCTCGCCTTCGCGCGCGAAATGCGTCTTCCAGTCGGCCCGGCCGCTCGCTGCCATGTGGCTGCGGACGAGCGCCACTTCGGCGGCGATCGTTTCGGCGCGTTCGTCCCAGCCATCATGGGTGCGCTTGCGCAGCAGCCATCCGCCACTGTGATCCGGACCCCATGCCTGCATGAAGCGGGTCGCTGCCGCCGGGTCGTATCCTGCATTGGCGATCAGCCACGGGGCAAGGCGATCGGCCTCCCGCTCGGTCGCACGGACCAGCCTGCGCTTCCGCCCCCGCTCGTCCAGGAGGGCGCGGTGCCGCAGGATGTTGTGCGCCAGTTCGTGCGCGATGACGGCGGCCAGTTCCGGGTCGTCATAGGCGAGGCCGGGAAACTCTTCCCCGATGACCACGCGCTTGCCATCGGCCGCGGCGCGTTTGCCGATGGCACCGATCTCGAACCGGGTGGCGCAAGCAGGTGTCCCGATGATGGTGACGTCGCGCCCTTCCGCCGTGGTCAGCGTGAC
The DNA here is from genome assembly GCA_027941995.1 of Erythrobacteraceae bacterium WH01K. Lineage (NCBI taxonomy): Bacteria > Pseudomonadati > Pseudomonadota > Alphaproteobacteria > Sphingomonadales > Erythrobacteraceae > Erythrobacteraceae bacterium WH01K. Next base: position 479,506 of record CP115966.1, read on the forward strand.
CTGGCCCGTTTGCTCCAGCGCGGTTTCCATGCGGGTGTTGAGCGACGTCATGCGCAGCCATTTGCGCTCCTCGTCGAACACGGCGTCCGCAACCTCCTGCCCCGCGACGGCGCGGATCGCGGTATCCCTCGCCAGCAGACCGTCTGCCGGTCCGCCCGGCACGGCCACCTGCACCGCGATATCACCGTTGAGGCCGAGGGCCTCGCGCAGCAGCGCGCTGTCGCCATAGGCGGCAATGTCGTGCAGCATCAGGCCGGGGCTGGGGCGGGTCTCTTCGCAGAAGGGGGCGTTGGCCGTCGCCAGTTCGTGGCCCAGCCGCTGGATGCGCGCGTCCTTGGCCCGGAGCTCGGCAAAATCGGCGGGGATGGCGAGCCCCTCGGCCATAGCTGGGTCCTGCGCGAGTGCCGGCACTGCCAGCGCCGCGAGCCACAGGCACGATAAGGCGGTAAAGGCGGCGCGCATCATGCGCCCGCGTCGTCGACCCCGGCGGCGATCAGCTCTGCCAGCCGTTCCTGTCCCACGGCCCCTTCCAGCGGGGTTCCGCCGGCAATCCAGCTGGGCGTGCCGCCAAAGCCCAGGGCCTGCGCCACCGACTGGTTTTTCGCCAGTTCCACGGTGATGTCCTCGCCCACTGCGTCCTCGATCGCGCGATCGAGGTCGAGCCCTGCCTTCGCGGCGGCGCGGCGGATGGATTCGGCATCGCGGCTGTCTTCCTCGAACAGGGCCGCGTGAAAAGCTGCGTATTTGCCCTGCTTGGCAGCGGCAAGCGCCATGCGGGCCGGTTCCTCGCTGCCTTCGAAGATCGGCCATTCGCGCACCACCACCCGCAGCTCGGGATCGGCGGCGACCAGCGCATCGACATGGTCGCGGGCCATCCGGCAATAGCCGCAATTATAGTCCGAGAATTCGACCAGCGTGCGCGTGCCCTGCGGATTGCCGAGCACCGCGCCGGGGAAGGGCTGCATGGCGTCGCCGCCGACCTGTGCCAGCCGCTCCTTCGCCTCCTGCTTCTGGTAGGCCTCTGCCATTTCCGGCAGGATTTCGGGGTTTTCCAGCAGGTAGGCGCGGGTCTGTTCCTGCCCCATGCCGGTCCGGTCATACAGCGCCGCGCCGCCGAAGCCTGCGACCAGTGCCAGCGCGCCCGATGCCGCGATCGTCGTCCAGTTGCCTGCCATGTGCCCCTACCTCGAGTCCCTGATCCGCTCCAGTTCGGCGCGGGCCTGCAGCGTGATGTCCTGCGCCCTCAGCCAGTCGGGCGAGCCTTCCGGCAGGCTTGCCTCGGCAGCCAGTGCGCTTTGCAGGGCGCGGCCGTAATCGCGGTTCAGCACCTGCTGTTCTGCCGTGGCCAGCTGTGCGCGCGGCATGTCGCCCTGCGCGGCATGGGTCTTGCCCAGCTGGTACCATGCGAAGGGGTTCAGCCGGTCGCGGCTGACCGCGGCGCGCAGGACGTTCTCCGCCTCGGGCAGGTGGCTTTCGTCTTCCGTGGCGATCAGGGCATGGCCGAAGATCGAGGCGATCAGCGGCTGGGAATTGGTCAGTTCGGTCGCCTGGCGCAGGGGTTCCAGCGCGTCGGCCGCGCGGCCCGATTCCAGCAGGACCTGCCCTTTCAGCTCGAGGAAATAGGGGTCGGCGGGGTCCAGCTCCAGCAGGGCATCGACCTCTGCCAGCGCCCGGTCCATGCGCGCATCCTTGTGATAGGCATAGGCGCGGGCATAGCGCGCGGCGACGTCGGTCCGGCTTTCGGGGAAAGAACCCAGCGTGCGCGCAGGGTCGGCAAGATAGCCCGACAGTTTCGCCTTCACGCGCATGAAGCGGGCCTGCAGCGCAGGATCGTCCGGCGCATCCCATGCAGGGTCGGCGGTGTAGACCTCGCGCAGGCGGGCAATGCGGTCGCCCGACAGCGGGTGGGTCCGCACGAAGCCGGCCTCGTCGTCCTGGCTGCGGCCATAGCGGAATTCCTGGTTCTGCAGCTTGCCGAAGAAGGTCAGCGAACCGCGGCCCGAGATACCGGCATCGGACAGAAATTGCGCGCCCGCCGCGTCGGCGGAGGATTCCTGCACGCGGGTGAAGGCGAGGAACTTGCCCAGGGCCGCCCTCTGCCCGGCCAGCACGGCGCCCAGCGCCGCATCGCCTGCGCCGGCAGCGGCAGCGCCCACGGCAATCAGCAGCGACAGGAGCGACACGCCGGTCGCCGATTTCGCGCCTTCGCCGAAGCGGGTGATGTGCCCGCCGGTGATATGGCCCAGCTCGTGCGCGATGACGCCCTGCACCTCGTTGGCCGTATCGGCGGCATCGATCAGCCCGGAATGCAGGTAGACGACCTGCCCGCCCGCGACGAAGGCGTTGATGGACGGGTCGTTGACCAGCACGATGTCGACATTGCCCGGCTCCAGCCCCGAAGCCTCGACCAGAGGATAGGACATTTCCTGCAGCAGCGCCTCCGTCTCTGCATCGCGCAGGATCGATTGGGCGAAAGCGGGCTGGACGGTGAAGGCGACCAGCGCGCAGAGCGCCAGCAGGTTGGCAAGGATGCGCATGGCGGCCATCTACTCCGTTTCGCCCTGAACGGCGGCTGAAGCCGGTCTGTCCGGGGACGCGAGGTGCCGGTCCAGAAACCGCAGGATTTCGGCCTTCACCCGCCCGTCTTTCCGGAACGGGGTGGACAGCGCCATCACGATGGGGATGTGACCCATGCCGGGGATGCTGTCCGTCTGCACCCGGCCTGTCGGCATTCCCGCATCCACCAGCGCATCGGCAAGAGCGGGGACATTGCGCGGCTTCACCGTCCCGTCCGCATCGCCGGTCATCAGCAGGGCGGGCGGCGCGTCGGCCCGTGCGAACGCGATCGGCTGGGTCTTTTCGAGCGGATTGGCATGGCCGAACGCAGCCCGCGTCGAATCGCTGTCGAGGGGCAGGAAATCGTAAGGTCCGGCAAGGCCCACCCACGCATCGATCGTGTTCGGCCCCAGCCCCTCTGCCGCCAGCCACTGCGTATCCAGCGCCAGCATGGCGGCGTTGTAGGCGCCGGCCGAATGGCCCATCACCGCGATCCGGTCCGGATCGCCGCCGTGACGTGCGATATTGTCGTGGATCCAGCGCAGGGCAGCGGCCCCGTCCTGCAGCATGGCGGGAAATTTCCCGGCCTCGCCCAGCCGGTATCCGGCCGAGACGACGACATAACCCTCTGGCGCGAAATTGCGGCCGACAAAGGCGTAGGGTTCGGGATCGCCGCTGCGCCAGCTGCCGCCGTGGATGAAGACGAGGACCGGCAGCGAGGCTTCTCCAGCGCCGCCGGGCGCACGGTGGACGAACAGGCGCTGCTGGGGATGGTCGCCGAAGCTGACCGGTCCCTCCACCAGTTGCGCGTCGCCGGAGGTGTAGAAGCCGTCCACCCGGTCCAGCGTCTCGACCGATTGCGCGTTCAGCGCGGCATACCACAGCCCGGCGCCCACCATGCCGAGGCCGATGACGGCCGCCGCGATCCAGATCATTCGCCTGGAGCCCCTGCCTGCATTGTCCCTACCCATGATGCGCGTGAGGCCTAGGCGGCCTCGTCCCCCTTTTCGACCGCTTCGACGATCTTCGACGTCGCTCCGTCTGCGGAAAGTCCGGCCTTCTTCAGGAAGTCCTGCCCCAGATCGTAGCTTTCGCCCAGCCATAGCGGGACGCCGGCTTCCTCGATGGCGGCCTTGGCAGCGACTTCTTCGGGGCTGAACGGTCCGGCGGCCTTGCGGATGAAAACCGCGGCGATGCGATTCGCGTGCTCCTGCACGATCTCGCCGAATGCGGTCAGGTCGCCCTGTGTATCGTCGCCGATCATGGCAAAGCGCAGCGAAGGGTAATCCGCCAGGATGCGGCGGATGGCATCGGTCTTGTGCGATCCGTGGCTGGACGAGCCGAACGTGCTGCGATCCAGGCCCCAGTCGCGCAGGAATACAGGGCCGAGCGGCATTTCCCGCTGCCGCTTGAACGCGACGAGATAGCTGAACAGGTTCCACGGGCTGGACGATACGTAGAAGAACGGGCGGTGGAAGGCGCGAATGCGGTCGCCGGTATGCGTCTCGCCCTCCGCCAGCACGCGGCCTCCGCCGAGCGAGGAATAGAATACGTCCGCACCCGGCACGGCCAGGCGTTCGTCCGGCATCTGCGCCAGCACCCGCCGCCAGTTGCGCGCCACGCTGCGCAGATTGCCGGTAATGCCGGTTTCGATGATCGTGTCATCGATATCGGAAATGACTGCCAGCGACGCGCTGCGGCCGGGTGCCAGCACATGGCCTTCGATGCACTGGTCGCCATCCCCGTTCGTCCAGTGCAGCGTCACCACTTCCCACGACGTGTTCTCCGGCAGCGGGAGAGGGTCGTCGAGCGCGATTTCGAAGGTGACGAAACCTTCCTTGTCCGTTGTGCCGGGCACTTCGATGCTGGAGCCGTCGGCGCGCTCTACTTCCAGCCGCGCTTCCATTCCCGCGACCTCGTGGCTCAGGAACTGGGCCAGCATGGTGCGCATGGCCTGCCACCTCCCGCCGCCATCGAAGCTCGACTTGGCCGAGCGCAGGGCACGCGCCTTCATGTAAAGGTGGGTTTCGTTGCGGTGGCCGAAATAGGGCTGGAGGCGGACGGGCGCAGTCGGGAACAAGGGCATGGGCAGGGGCTAGCGGCAGGACGCCCCCAGCGAAACCCCGTCAGGGCAAACAAACGTGTTCCGGCAATGCAGGCAAGGCTGCGACCGGCAGGTTCAGCCGACCAGCTTGCGCCCGACCTGCTCCACCAGTTTCACATCGTCCTCGATCTCGCCGACCAGCACCACTTCGCCCGTTGGCAGGCGGCGGATCATGACGATGCCGAATTCGGGGCCCTCGGCGGAAATCGATGCGAGCGCACGCGGTTCGATCTCGCGCAGCTTCTTCGCCAGGGTTTCGCGGACCTCGCCTTCCTCGGCCACCGGTTTGCCGGCTTCCTCGCGGCGCAGGCGGCGTTCGGCCTGTACGACGCCCTTCAACCCGCCCTCTGCACTCGACAGGAATTCGCGCAAGGTGCCGCGCTTCAGTTCCATGCGGTGTGCATGGCTCAGCACGGCGGCATATTCGGTCAGGCGGGTCTTGTCGTAATCCGCCCCGAAGACGAGCTTCACGACCGGCGTCATCGGCGCTCGGTCCTGCACGGTCAGGCCGCTTTCGCTGACCAGTTCGGCAAAGTCCTCGGGCGCTTCCTCTGCGGCCAGGCTGACGTCGTAGGCGCGGCCGACCGCGGCATAGAGCGCGTTGCGGCTGCGATCTTCGGACGTACTGGCAGCCTGCGCCAGTTCGCGTGCATCGGCGAGACAGTCGTAAAGACCGGCGTTCTCGTCGATCTCGACCGAAGGGGTGAAGGTGATCTCCGTCGCCGGAGCGGGGATGTCTGAGGCAGGTTCGCCGGTTTCCGGGCTGGCGACGGCAAACGGGTCGAGATCGAGCGGTGCTTCGGCCTCGGGCTCATCCGCTACCGCGTCATCCAGTTCCAGCGGCGCTTCCAGTTCGAACGGCGCTTCCAGTTCCAGCGAGACATCCTGTGCGGTTTCCCCGGCATCGTAGCCTTGCGGGATCGCTGGCTCGTCGTCCCAGTCCGATCCTTCGTCTTCCGTGTCCATTGCCGAGGGCACATCGCCGGGCAGCGGGTTCGCCGCGGGAAGGATGGGTTCCTTCGCCTGGCGCTCGCCCTTGGGCTTGATCAGGCTGGAAAGCGGGGTCGACCAGTCTTCGGCATCGTCGCTTTCGGCATCGTCATAGGCATCTTCGCCATCCTCGCTGCCCTCTTCTTCGCTGGCGAGCAGGCGCGCGGCCATGGCTTCGGCTTCGGCGCGGACGTCGGCCTCTGCATCGAAGGTCGCAGTGCTGTCGCCGAACGCGGGCAATGGCAGGTCGTCGAAGCCGTCATCGGCACCGTCGTCGCCACCCGTTGTGTCCGCCGCAGGACCGTCGGCCCAGTCGCCGATGGGGTCTTCGGAATGGTCGCGGTCGTCCTCTGCGCCTTCCGGCTCCGCACCTTCCAGCGCGTTGTCGATTTCCAGCAGCAGGGCATCGGTCGTGATCTGGTCGGCCACTTCCTTCCAGTTGATGACGCCGTAGATGAAATCGATCGTGTCGTCGTCGCTGGAGAAGGGCAGCAGGATGCCGCGATAAAGCACGGTCGCGCCGCGCTGGTTCACGAATTCCGCCTCGAAGCCGATCGGCGCCTTGTTGGCGAGGATCTGCATGTAGTGGTCGGTAATACGGCTCAGCAGCGAACGGCTGGGCACGTCTTCCAGGGTCTCGATCTCGGCATCGGCATCGCATTCGCCGGCCAGCTTCGCGCCGAGATAGGGCACGGCCGGGTTTTCTATGCCCGAGGTGAAATCCAGCAGGACCGAGAACGGGCCGAAATCGTCCAGCGTCTCGGGCTCCAGATCCTCGATGCAGGGCAGGCTGCGGTCGCCCAGCAGGCTGGCCCAGAAATTATAGGCCCGGACCTGCATCCGCCGCTCGTCCTGACCGACGGGGGAGGGGGGCGACTGCACTTCCATGCCGTCGTCCTGCTCGTCCTCGTCGAAGTCGTCGGCGTCGATCTCGTCATCCCAAGCGGATGACCCGAATTTGCCGCGCAGCGTGTCCATCAGTCCCATTGCCCCTGGCTTTGCCTGTTGCGGGCCGTAGGTGACCCTTCACCACAGGGGTATGAGGGGGCATGGTAAACATACGGTTAAGGGCTTTTCGCCCCGCGATGCGCAGTGCGGGCGTCTCCGGCAGCCAGCCGCCGTGACGTCGGCGCGCCAGTCCGGAGCGCCGAGCTGCCAGAGCAATCAGAAGAGGTAGCGCATCGTGATCCGCTGGCGGACCGGTGCATCGGCCACTTCGAACGACGCGGAGGAGAAGCTGGGCGGCCCCATCTTCAGCTTCGCATCGCGCGAGAAACCGAACCCTTCCTTGGGCATCATCATCAGCGCACGGTCCGCCTTGCCATTGGCGTTCTCGTCATGGAGCAGGGCGATCGCATAGGTCCCGGCAGGCACGTTGTGAAAGGTGATCCGGACGCCGTTGCGGGCGGCGGCGCGGGCCTCGAACGCGGCGGCATCGCCTTCGCAATCGGGGAAATGCTTCCGGCTCGACGTCAGGCAGGCGAGGATATCGCCCTTCGCATTGCGCAGCTGCGTGACGTCGACCGTGACGTCCTGCACCTGCGGTGCGGCATTGCCGCCCGCCAGGATGGCAGCGCCCGCCAGCGTCAGGAGGGGCGCGCCCGCGATGGCGCGGCGGCGACGGCCACTGCGCCCCGTTGTTTCCCAGGCCGCCTGTACGCGTCGGCCAATCCCCCGTCCGTTCCGCATAATCTGTCCCATACCCTGAAATAGAGCCCGTAATTGCACCGGTATCTTTCATGGTGCAGCTGGTGATGGCTCGCCGTTATCACCCAGTCCCCTACCCTTGAATGAACAAGCGCGCGGGGAAAGATCTCCCACCCCATGTGATTGGTCACGCCCATCACCGTCATGATGCCCAGCACCAGTCCCAGCATCGCGACGTGGATCGGCACCAGGAAAACCAGCGCCGGGATGACGACCGCGCCGGTCAGCGCCTCGACCGGGTGGAAACTCATCGCGGCCCACGCGGTCGGAGGGCGGCTGGCATGGTGCACCGCGTGGGCGATGCGGAAGGCGCGCGGCTCGTGCATCCACCTGTGGGTCCAGTAGAACCAGGTATCGTGCGCGAAGAGATAGGCGATGACGGAAAGCGGCAGGTACCACAGCGGATAGTCGTTCCAGCCGGTATAGACCTGCGTCCAGCCATGCGCCTGCCAGCCCCATGCGATGACGCCTGCCGGAATGCCGTAAAGCGCGGCCGAGGCAAGCGACCAGCCGATTTCGCGCCGGACCTGCCTGCCGAGTTTCGCGTGATAGCCGGGGCGGACCTTGCCCGTGATCCAGGCGAAGATGCCGCTGGTCGCCAGGTAGCGCAGCGCGACGATGACGCTCATCGCCGCCGCCGACCAGCCGATTGCCGCCCAGGGCGCATCGAAGAAACCGGTAAGGTTCGCCATCATTCCGTCCAGACCCGCATCGGCAGGCATCTTACGCCGCCTCGCCTAGCCTGCAAAGCCTAACGAAGTGCTGAGTGCGGTGGCCGTGTGGTCCGAGTGGAGCGGGTCGGGCAGTACAGCGCAGCGCCGATTAGGTGCCGCGCCGACGGGCCGCCTATTCCCCAGCGCCCCAGGGCGCGCATTCGCCGTCGCTCGCCACGGTCATGCGCCTGAGCGCGGTCCGGGCGAGGCGCTCCACCTCCACCTTGCGCCGCGCGGCGGCCAGCGGTTCGGTCGGTGCGGGCCGCACGATTTCCGCGTCATAGGCGTCGGCGACGATGATGCCGCACGCATCGGGACGAAACGCATCGGTCTCCAGCACGCCGCGATCGAGGTCGGGGGCCAGCGCCCAGTAGAACTTGTCGCAATGCTCCAGATAATCGGGCCATTTCGCATCGCCGAGCAGGTCCGCCCGGCTGACCTTGATTTCCACGATGATCACGCGGCCTTTCGCATCGATGCCCATCAGGTCCGCGCGGCGGCCCCCCTTCAGCGGCATTTCGGGCAGGCACCAGATGCCGTTGCGGGCAAACATCCGCGATATGCCGCGGCACAGGCCGCCGGCATCGTTGGCAACGGGATTGGCGAGCGGGATGGCGGATGCGCTGCCGGCGCTGTCCGATTCGGTCTGGCTGGAGAGGGTCGCTGTCATGCAGACTGTCTGGAACAGACCGTGAACTTCGTCAAGCGGCTGGTGCCAGGCCCGGCCTGCCTACGCGGCGCGGCGCCCTTAGTTAACCCGCTGCGCGGCGCTCTTTGTTAACCCGCTGCGCGGCGGGGACCATTGCCACCCGTATCGGGAATCAGGGCGAGCAGCGCCGCGCGGGCATGGTGAAATTCGCGCCACAGGGTGAGGGCGGGCGTCGTTGCGTCCTGTCCCCGTGCACGCACCGCCAGCAGCGCGGTAAGACCGGGGCGCATCATCGCGCCCAGATCGGCGATACCCTGCTCCGCCAGTTCCAGCCGCGCCCCACCGGCATCGCGGATGATGGCGGGAAAGTTTCGGATCTCCGGGCTCGTCCGCTCGGGCGCGAGATTGGCCATCGCCGCGACGGCCGCCGCTGCATCCTGCAATGCGGCCCATTCGACGCTCATGGCAGGATTGCCTGGCCGCCGGGCGGCAGGCGTACTCGCGGAAGGATTGGTATGCGCGTTCATCCCGCCTGCCTTAGCCGGGCGGCCATTGCCAAATCGCTAATGCGCGCCCGTCTGGCTGCGGACCGTCATTATCGCTGGCAAGCGAGCCCCCCCTTTGCTATCGGCCCGCCCCGCACGATTGCAAAACCGCAAGCCTGCACAGGCGATGCACCCGTAGCTCAGCTGGATAGAGCGCTGCCCTCCGAAGGCAGAGGCCAGAGGTTCGAATCCTCTCGGGTGCGCCAGCTTTTTCAAGCACTTGCCGCGCCGCACAATTTCACTGGGGATGCCCGTAAGTGAAATATAAGTGCAGGCCGTGATTTTTCCCCAGAAAATCAGCAGATTTTGCGAGTTCGTGCGTTCATAAAGGTTTGCAACTGTCCAAATTTGTACGGACCGGCTTGGCCTTGCGCTGTGAGATGACTTACAAAAATGTCGGCTTGGCCGAGACGGCGTACTGAAGCAGACGTTCCGCTAACGATCCGATTGCGGACATTGGCATATAGCCAGCTTTGCACCTCAATCTCGGTCATTAACCCTTTGCCGCCGCTCTCCTGAAAGCGGACTTCAACCCAAATTGCCCGACGTGGCTGCGCTACCAGTAGCGATGACAGTCGATCGCACGAGCGAGATGTGGAATCACGCGAACTAGACTGCATAGGGACAGCGCAACCTTCCAGCCTTTCGGCGTTGGTTGCACTCTCGACGAAAGGCCGCTCCATGATATCGGACCAACGGCCCGCTCACCCAGAGATGGTGAGATAGGCTTCAAATTTCGAAGGCCGCTCAACGGAACAGCATTCCAGTAAGTTGAAGCCACTTTGAAGGCTCCCTACCAAAAGCCGGACCAAGGCTCAGATATTTTAAACCCCGTCCACGACTTCTTCCACGCAATCGACGTCATCAGGTTCACAGAAAATCACTTCGTCAACTGACTCGCGAGCGTCAATTCCGTCGCCAGAGATGACCTCTTTTTCAACCCCTTCTTCTTCGATTGGCTCAACGACGACGACGTCAGGCTCTCCGCAGGCGGCGAGCAGGACAAAGCCAACCAGAAATGCGTAACCTATCTTCATCATAAATCTCCAAATTACTGCGAAACACTTCGAAATCGGGCTTAAGGGTCGAAGGGGAGGGGGGGCTCGACTGATGTCGAGCCCATGACGTTGCTTCTTCAACACGCCACCTGTGGTTTAGAAGCGAACTGCATGCTATCGACGACACGAAGGCAGACGATGCCTGAGGACAAGCGGCGATTACCAGTCGTCTGCGACGCGATCAACGCCAATTTCTTATTCTACGTTTGCAAATCCGACGCATGAGACAATGGCTCAATCAGCCCTGAATTGTCCCCGGATAGCACCTTCCGGATACTCGGACGTGTGAATCTGGACGTAATATAGCTCTGGCCCAGTACTCAGCATCTTGCTTGCAAGCCCGGCGCCCTCAATGCAGCCATTCCAACCGCCTCCTTCACCACGCTCTAGCGTGGCTTCAACAAGGCCATTCTGGCCGTACCGGCCGTAATGGATATGCGTCCCCGTCGCAGCACCGATATTTTGGACGTTCCAGACATTGTAGCAGACAGCATCTTTGTCGCGGGTAATAGTCAACTGGGCCACAGCAGATCCATTGAGATCGCCTTCGCCGACAACGGAGACCCCACTAAGTTCCGTGTCATACGCTGCTTCTACAAATCCAACTGTCTCATCATCCATCGTCGAACAAGCAGCGAGTGCGGCGCACGAAGCCGCGAACGGTAGAATTCTGTGGACGATCATAAAGCCTTCTCCTCGAAAAATAGTGTGGATTTCCTTGCCAGGCGGGAGCCACCTTAAAAAGCTAGGATGTGGCGCGCCACAAAAGTGAACTCGGGCTTACTGCTGGAATCTGAAGAGATGGTCGGAGCTAATTGTTCCCATTTTCATGCGGGGCACCGCAAGAGCAGGGCCAAACTAGCTTGCAATTCGGTCAGGTCACATGTTCGCTTTCTATTTGTGGACGCCCCATAGGATGCAAGCGGTATTTTGAGAGGTTTGGCACTCAGTCGGATGCTGCCATCTGTCCGGCCTCTTGGTCCAACTTTTCGTGCTGCGGGCCCGTATGGGAGTTCGTGGACCGGAACCACATCACCCTAAGCGTGCTGATGAAGCACGGTGGAAAATCGCAAGGAAAAAGTGAGATCTATCGGACGCTTGCCTAAATCGCCCCCGAAGTGCGGCCCGCGCACGTCGGCTTTCCGCCCACTTCGTGACGCTTTCCCAGAGCTAACTATGTGCCAGAAGCAAACCGTCAGCTAACGACCCAATCGCCGAAATTGGCTTCAAGTAATCCTTGCTCGGTAATTCCGGACAGTTGCGGGAACGGTAGGTTGAACATGGCATGACCTCCTACCGAGGCACTCACCTGTTCCTCGCGTATCACCTTGCGACAAAGTGTCGCATGCCAGCGCCCGGTTGGTGCAACTAGTGTCAAAATTCAGCGTTATTTGAATGGGAGGCTAACTGGGCGTTCCGTTTGATTGGGGCGCCTTACGAAGAGAGGATGCCATCATGGCACAGCCAAATGAACCGGACCGCGACCAAGGCGGCCAGAAACAGAATGAACAGCAGGCCGGTCAAAAGCAGACCGATCGCAAGCAGAACGGCCGAAACAAGGATCAAGACCAAAACAAAAGCCCCCAGAAAAGGCAATTTCTGGTTTGTGATCCCAGCTGTTTCGTCAGCTTGAAGCGAGGTTGAAGGGCCACCGTTGACCGGTGGCCCTTTAGCTTGAGGCATCGTAGCCGATTAATCCAGTCACTATTCAAAAGCGGGCATTGCGCTAGTCAAAAGCGAGCATCGCCCATCCATACCCGGCTTGGTCTCAGAGCGATGTGATGGAGCTTCGGCAATTGCTTGGGCAAGCCTATTCTCGTCTCGAATCCGGCTGGCTTGCTCGCCCATGCCTCACTATTGGATTGAAGCATTGGCGGACAACCGCGCAGGCAAGGCGCCATTGCTCTGGCATCGCCGATCTCGGCATAAGATTGAAGGAACACACCTTCTATCCAGCCATTGAAGAGGCATGGACATTCAGCAAGACCAACAGAAATTCCGCGACAGCAAGCCCTCCCGTCTTGGACGAGGGATTGAGCGTTTGACCCACCCATTTGGCAAAGCGCTAGCATCCGTGGTGCCGAAGGGTTGTGTCGAAGCTGTATTGAAAGGTCTCGACAGCGCGATTGCAGCGCCGCAGCTCGTTCGTTTCGATCACGATACAACCGACATCGCCGCTGCACACCGTGCTGCTAACAAAGTAGCCCGAGCGGCGCGAAGCATTAGCGCGACCACTGGCGCAGCCGCAGGTTTGGGCGGCGCGCTTTCGATGAGCGCGGACATACCTGCAACCATCGGCATCGCCTTGCGCACTATTCGGGACACCGGACGCGCCTACGGGTTTGAAGGCGAAGGTGCCGCTGAAAAGTTGTTTCGGCTACAGGTTTTGGAGCTAGCCGCGCTCGATGATCCCGAGGAACGTGAGGCGCGTATTTCCGATTTAGAAGCAAGCATCGGCGATCAAGGTCAACTGATTCACGCTGATCACGAACATATCACCCCGATTGTTGACCAGGCGGTCGAGCGCGTGTCGCGAGCTATTGCGTTTGCAAGCTTCCGCAGTCGAGCTGGCATGATCGTTCCAATGATCGGATCGATAGTAGGCGGCGTGGTGAACTCGTCGTTCCAGAATGACGTCGGTAAAGCTGCCCGGTTCGCGTTCCAGGCTAGGCGTTTGAACGCAATTGGGAAGGCGCCCAGCTGAGTGATCTTTTTCGCATCGTTGTCATTTGTTCAAGTCGCTTTCGCGCGACCTACTCAAGGGAAGACCGCAACCGCTTGAGCATACTTCACTGAAAGTTTAGCTCAGTCACCGTCCGCCATTCTAGGCCGTAGCTCCAACTTCAATCCAACTTCGCACCTAGCCCAAGAAAATCTGACACCGTTTGCATCTCACTGCACCGGAACGCTCGTCCTTGCAGTGCTACGAAAGCGAGATTCGGAACAACTCAACCGTCCGAAAGGTTGTCTGGCTAAAGGGGAAATCAATCGTGAAGAAGTTCGGCACCGCTCTTATTGTTGTTGCGACACTCATGCTCATTGCGGTTCTGGTTTCTCTCATTCCAAGCGACGCGTGGTTTATCAGGACTGTTGATCTCGTGCGTGAGCCAATGTCTTACATTGCTGCGCTCTTACTAATTCTCGCGCTGTTCATAGGCGGAGCTCGGCGTTGGGCTGCAGTCGCCATGTTTGGGCTGGTCATTCTCATCAACGTCTGGCGCATTTGGCCGTATTCCTTTCTCGCCGATACGCAGCTCGCGCTTGCAGAGGAAGTCGCACCAGCAGATGACGGCAAGTGCTTCTCCGCAATGTCAGTCAATGTGAAGGTCAAGAACGACCAATATGACGAGATAATCGCACAAGTGCGACAGCATGATCCCGATGTCCTATTCTTGATGGAAACGGATGCGCGGTGGATCAATCAACTGGAGCCCGTCTTATCGGCTTATGAGCATGTAGACCGGCACCCGCAACCAGAAGCGTTTGGATTGGTGTTCGCCACGCGGCTGCCGACCTTGAAGTCCAGTGTGGTTGAGAACACCCATAGAGACACACCGACGCTATATGCGACCCTCCAGGCTGACGGAGCGAAACCGATTGAATTCATCGGCCTGCACCCGAAACCGCCGCTACCCGGATGGAACACGGAAAGGCGTGACGAAAATATCGTGAATGCCGGCGTTCAGACACCCGATCGGCTACCTGATGCCTTCGTCATGGGTGATTTCAACGATGTCCCCTGGTCCCGCACAACATCGAAGTTTCGCGCGACAGGCGACTGGCGTGATCCCCGCATAGGTCGCGGAACCTATCCCACATTTCCGGCGAACTTGCTTTTTGCTGGCTGGCCGTTGGATCAACTCATGTTGAAGGGCGAGCTTCGCTTGCAGTCTTTTGAAGTGCTGGCTGACAATGGTTCTGACCATCGCGCCCTACTGGCCTATCTCTGCTCACCCATCGTGACGGCCAGTGAGCGTTTGCGTAGCGATTAAGCAATATAGGTAAGTTTCCTGACATTCTCATGATCATGAATGCAGTCTCGGAACATTTCTGACGCAGGACTGATTAAAGGGCATGATAAGTTTCCAGCAATGCTCACGTAAATTGCACCCAATTGGGAAATTCCAATGACCTTTTTCGTTCGCCGTAATCTTACTGCTATGTCTGCGATTGCGCTCGCCGGAACGACAGTTTCCGCACAGTCCAGTGACGATTCCTCGCCATCCATGACAAAGATCACCAGCGACGTTCCGGCGTCGGCATTCTCAGGGTCGCGTTCGCGGGAAATCCTGATCGCGCAAGTACTGGTTGACCGAAGCCGCCATTCTCCCGGTGTAATCGATGCCTATGACGGAGGAAACACGCAGCGCGCCATTAGGGCCTTCGAAGAGGCCAACGGTTTGACCGCTGACGGCAAGATCGACGATGTTTTGATGAAGAAGCTGTCGGAAGAGCTGGGAAGCGGAATCCTGTTCGAGTACACGATCACTTCCGATGATCTTGAAGGACCTTTCAAGCCAGTTCCCAGCGGGATGGAGGCCATGTCTAAACGCGATAGGCTTGGATACTCCAGTGTTGAAGAGATGCTGAGCGAAAAATTTCGCATGACGCCTGGCCTGCTGAATGCGCTTAATCCTAAAGCGGATATGTACGCACCGGGGACCAAAATTCTCGTTATCGACGGTGGTGACGAGCAAGCTGCCGGTTCGATCGCGCGTATCGAAGTCGACAAGGCTGGGTCCGAGCTTCGCGCCTATGACAGCGATGACAAACTGATTGCATCCTATCCAGCCACCGTTGGTAGCAGCGAGTTCCCCTCCCCATCAGGCACCATGACAGTGAACGTGATCGCCGCTGCTCCAACCTACACCTTCGACCCGTCCGATCAAAGCTGGGGAGGCGATGAGCCACTCTCGATTGCCGCGGGTCCGAATAATCCAGTAGGAGGGACGTGGATTGATCTTGGAAAAGAAGGTTATGGCATTCACGGAACTCCAAATCCTTCCACTATTGGCAAAACCGCGAGCCACGGGTGTGTTCGACTAACCAATTGGGATGCCGCTGAATTGGCGAAGGCAGTCCAGCCAGGAAAGACACAGGTAGTTTTCAAATAGGTAGGGGCTTCTGCTCGAACAGTTGATTGAACGCGGTCACTTTCCTCCAGTCATCCCAAATTCGACGCGCTTCAACCTGATGTCACCAAATGGTCAGGCGCGTAATTGGTCTTGAAGGGTTTCTATGATCATTCAACTTCCGAAAAAAGGACATAGAACCAATGACTAGTACAGTGTTCAAGTCGCTAACTGATACCACTTTCGACTCCGTCGAGGGTTATCGCAAAGCAGCAGAAAAGGCCGACAGTCCGCAGCTGAAGAACGCGCTCAATCAGCGCTGTAACCAGCGTGAGGCGACGTTAAGCCAAATGAATTCGCAGCTGCAGAGCCAAGGTGATGAACTGGTCACCAAGGGCACAGTCTCGGGAGAGCTTCATCAGATGTTCGCCAGTGTCGCCGACATGTTCGAGAGCGGCGATGAGGCCGCTGCCGAGCGCGTCGAAAAAGGCGAAGATTATCTAAAAAGCAAATTCGAGAGTGCCCTTAAGAGCGATCAGCTCGAAGCCGGCGAAAGAACGATCGTCCAGCAGTGTTATTCTGAAGTTTGCGAAGGCGAAAAGTTCGGCGACATGATTGAGCATCAGCACGACTAATATCATTTGAACCAGCGATTTGAGGGGCGTGCTTTAAGCGCGCCCCTTATTGCTTCAATACACATCCATAGGTCGATCGTTGATCGGAAGGCGAATGCCGGAACCGAAAATAATTTGAACGAACGGATTTTAGTGTACTGTCCGACTAACCGCACTTTGGTTCGCTGCAGTTCGCATCGACAGATTTAGCACCTTTAAGGCAGTTCCTAAAGCGGAACTAAACTAGATCAAATGATGTCCATGAAACGAACATTCTTCGCGTGAATTTTGCTCTAACCTATTTTGGAAATAGCGGTGCATCTGCTCTGACAGTGCCCTCCGTCGTGCTACGCGCAAGATGCGTGAGCGAACGAGCCCTTAGATTGGATCAAGGTTTCTCACGACGTACGCCGGTAAGCAAGAGATCTTCCAGCTCATCGCCGTGCAGGACGGAGACGTCTCCGGTCGTCTCGAGGACAACAGCCCGCACCCGATCCATCGCCAACACGTTCGCCTCACGCAGTTTGGCGATAAGGTCGTCCTTCGCAACGCGTGTCTTACTCAGCGCCGTCTCGTTGAAGACACCATCCCGCATGAGGATGACTGGCTCGTTCTGCACTAACCGCTCGAAGCGATCAGAAGACTTACGAAGGCGAGCGACTAACCATTGCACCGCGAAGAGTGTTACCATAGCGATCAATGTTTGGGCGAAGTCGTCCCAGCCTGTGGATCGTCCCGAGCCCGCGAGCAACGAGCCCATAGCAACGGTCATCACAAAGTCGAAATTGGTCATCTTTGAAAAGGACCGGAGGCCGACAATCCGCACAAGCAGCACTATCCAGACCATTCCGATGGCCGTGAGAATGAGACCTCGCAGGACGAGGTCGAGCGTTGATATTTCCGTAAACATGGGTGTCTCCATCGTTTGATCTGGGTCGGCCGTCTCCCAAAGCGGCGCTAACGATCGCTTGCTACACTCTCAAACTAGGTCCGCTTGCGCCTAGCGCTCCGGGCTCTTCGCAATTACTTCGTCCTTCTTGCGGCCTAAAGTCCAATTGTCGGCGACACGGACCTTGGGATTGGGGGCGCACCAGATCTCGCCATTCTCGTCCAGCGCGGTGATCCAAATGAGGTTGTGCTCGATGCCGTAGTTAATGACAGCGAATGCAATCCCAGACCCCTTGTCGATTACGTGAACCGGTATCGGTGTGTGAAGCTGCGTAAACATCGAGTGCTCTTGCTTAAAAAACGACGATCCTATCGAGCGGACGCCGCTTATATGTCATCATGCGGAGTAATATTGGAGATCAAATCGCGGATAGTGGAAAACAACATTGTGACCATAGCAACCAATAGGGTGCTGAGGATAACTACCCACCAGTACAGGACTTTGTAGAGTATCGGATACCAGACCTCTGGTATTTCATCGAATTCGCCGATGGGCATCGTCATTAATAGCAGCATGACCACTGCCCCGCCAAGAAGCCAGGCGCCGAGCAGGCTTATCCGGTAGACCCGCTTGTACATCGCAGCATCGAAATCTGCATCTGCCCGCCTGACCATCCCAAGGAGGTTCAGCATGAGCGCCAGGGTAGTCGCCGCGCTCGCCGCGATCGCGCTACCGAGATAAAGCGCCGGCCTGCTGAGCGCGTCGATCAGTTCGCGCGCTTCCAGGCCTGAGTAAATCGACCCGCTAGCAAAATGCCCGGCTACGCCGAAAGCCAGCACAACCATTGCGGAGAGTGGCGCGAGATAGGACATCCTCAACCGCTGTCCTCCAAGGTTTTGGGTTCGACCTTGCGGATCAGATAGCGATAAACGCCCCATAAATTGATGATGAGAAGGCAAATATTTTGCCAACCGATGCCATCTGCATCCTCGCTTAAGAAACCCCAGGCGATCAAGGCAATTGAAGACGTAACGAACAACACAAACGCCCAGCCCGACACTTGGCGGCTGATGTTTGAGGCGACAAGCAGCGCAGCCATGACCCCGGCTATAGCGCCGTACCATTGGAGAATGTCGAGCATCCGCCTAATCCCCGCGTCGTTCGATGCAATAATCGATTGGCTTAAAAGTCCCGCCGTTTGAAGCGTAGGCCGAACAAGCAGTGAGGCCCACCACGAGATCCATCTCCGAACGAAAGCGGATGAGATCGCCCGCTTTGCTGAGCGGCGGCTCGACGGACAAACGTCCATCGAGCCTGACGGGTACATGCATGAACACATTGAAGGCAGTGGGAATATCGTCCGGTTTGACGCCATAAGGAGCCAAGGCTTGGGCAAGGTTTCCGAAGCAACCGCGATGCACCGACTTGTCCGGATAAAAGTGTTTGAAGGTTGCCTTCGAGCAAGGCGTCAGCAGGAAGTCATGCGTCCCTACTGTGTCCTCGATAATAGTCAGCATCGGGTTTGATCGGTTGGACCATAGCTGCGACCCGGTCTTGAGCTTGATAGATTCTTCGTAATCGAAGGTGCGGCCATTGGAGAGAATTTCCCGTGGGTCCGAACGTGAAACTGCGAGAAGATCGCTTACTTGGCCACCTTCTGGATCGATAACAGTGAGTGTGTCCCCCTCTGCAAGCTCAATCGCCACTCCAGTTCTAGGCATGATGCGCTTCGTCATTGGTCCCTCGGGTCAGAGAATGGGCACTTCCAGTCGTCGCTAACTCTTCGGCCGCTATATTGCCGCGCTTCACTGTCCTCGCCGTGACGTGCGAGCATGGGATTTATCGAGCCGTCGAGCTCTGCATCGCGATGGAGTATTGCCTGCCGCATCCGCTCGTATTTTTGGGATGCGCGCAACTGCTCGAATTGATCATGCAGGTTGAAAACCAAAGTGGGGTACGGTGTGCGCCGAGCACTCCGCGAGGCGTTGGGGTGAAGGCCTACAACAAAGTAAGCCTGCTTCCCAAAGCTCAGTGAGAAATGCGGATCGCTTGGATCACTGCTCACCTTTTCATTATAAGGCTGACCCCGCCAGTCGTCCTTTGCTGCGAAGGATTGTAGCCTCTCCCACATCGCCGTTTCGAATTGTTCCTCATCCAGATCCAGTGGACCTGCAAAAACTACTGCCAGACTGCGCAATCCCGATGGGTTAGCGTCGTAATCATCACTCCATTCCAGCAACCGCTCATGTATCTGTATGTCATTCCACGCGCTCGTTAAGCGCCAGGCTGTTTCGATTTGTAGATTTTCGGTGGCCAGTGCTGATTTCGCGCCCACACACGGAAACTCTGGCTGATCGACGTGTCTTAGCAACGAATCCACCAAGGTAGCGTCGCATAGTTGGTTTGGGCCTTCAGGTTGGGAGGTTGTCTGCTGCATGAGATAGTAGCGCAGTTCTACGTCTGAGGTTCCAAGAGATTACCATATGGTCGGTTTCCTTTTCGTCCGCTTTCCACCCACTTTTGGCCATCAAGCGTCGGCTTGATGTGGGCCGACTGCAGACAGTCCGCTTTGTGAGAGAGTTAAGAGAGAAATGGTCGCAAGTCTAACCGACCCTACCACCGGTTGATCAACGCGCTCTCCCGGCGCATCAAAACGTGCAGACGATGATAGCCGGACCGGCAGCGGCCCAGTTAAGCGTTGAACGGTAGCTTGGCTCTCTCAGGGCGAAAGTGCCAGCAAGGCAGATATAGGAATGCGAATTCTGCACTTCGACGGGTGGCGTAGGAATTTCTCCGGCAAACCGCGTGGTGTTTATTTCGGAAGGGACGCATCCCTGCGATCGATATCCACAATGGTTTTGCGAACGGTTGCTGTTTGCTCCACTTCACGAGCAGTCGTGCTGCGTTGCAGGTGTATCTCCTCCACTAGAACGAGCTGTTTTGTTACGACCAGCCGTTCCTCAACAACAGGAACGATGGTTACGCCGCCCTCG
Organism: Erythrobacteraceae bacterium WH01K; assembly: GCA_027941995.1. Lineage (NCBI taxonomy): Bacteria > Pseudomonadati > Pseudomonadota > Alphaproteobacteria > Sphingomonadales > Erythrobacteraceae > Erythrobacteraceae bacterium WH01K. Next base: position 499,396 of record CP115966.1, read on the forward strand.
TCACGCGTTTCCGGCATTTCGGTTATAACCACGTTCTTCGGGATGCGTCTGACGTCGACAGTTTTTTTCGTCAGGGTTTCACGGATCGGAACCTCTTCTTCCACAACGTCTGTGCGGACACTTACCGTATCACCTTCGCGAACCACCTTGTCGATTACTATCCGTTCTTCGATGACCGGAATTCGGCGCTCCTTAACGGTTCGGCCATCAGCAGGCGTTTTAGGATTAGTCATGGTTCGGATCTTTCGAGGGCTAGGGGAAGCGACGCTTGGGCGAACGAAACGAGCCGGAAGTTCGGTAAAACTTCCGGCCCGTTGCATGGTCCGACGTCAACACGGCTTATGTGCGACGCTTGTCATTTTCGTTTACATCGACATCAACCTCAGTCTTACGGACGGTTTCCGCAACACGTTCGGTTTTGTCTGCGGCGGTCTTTTTAATGACCACTTCATCGGTCACGACAGCATCCTTAGCAACCACGAGTCTCTCGTCATGCTCGGTCATGCTGACAACGCCTTCGCCGCGCTTTAGCAGCGCATCGGCGTCTTCAGCTGAGACACGCTTGTCAACCGCACGCTTCTCGACTGATACAGTCTCATCACGTAGTGTCACGTCTTCGGTAACTGTGTCGGATACGACGCGGGTGCGGACACCGATGTTGCGACCATTTTCAGCCACGCGTTTGCCGATTTCGACTTTCTCTTCAACAATCGGGATGACTTCCTTTTCCACAACATGGCCGGTCGCAACACCTTCCTTTGCATGGGCTACCGCAGCATCGCCATAGACCACGACATTGTCATGAATTACCAAAGGTTCAACGGCGCAACAGCGGCCGTCTTCCAAACGAATGGCTACGACCTCGTCATGGTCCGATCCAACGAGCATATCGTCGATTACGCCAAACCGTTCACCGGCTGCGTTTACCAACGGATATCCGCGAATATCTTGGTCTTCGTTGACGAGTTCGTAGTTAGAGAGCTCGTCCAGTTCTTCATATCGTTTGTCATGTTGCATCGTAAATTCCTCTATCTATGTGAGTTGAATTCGGCTTTTCAGTTTGCAGGCCGATTTTCGACATCCAAACTGTCGGCAAAGATGTAGCTGTCCATCCCGCTTGGAATGGACGCATCGACACCTTCGGGTAGCGGATCGGCAGCGGACATTACGCGGCCATCGATATCGACCAATTGGCCTACGTTGATATCAAATTCGCCTTCAGTCGGGTCGTTCGGCGTTGGTTCTTGGTTGAACACCACGAATGCGCTGCGGCCTTCGCTTTCAATCATGAACGACATGTCGCCCGTCAGTTCGGTTACACGGGCGCCATCGAGATCGACAGATTCACCGATGATAAAAGCGTCGACCGTATCGTTTACATTGGCATCGGCCATTGCGACGGTATCATTTTCAACATAACCATCGACCTCATCATCGTCGCTTAGCAGCCACCACGCCAAAAGCGCGATTAGCAACGCAGCCAGCAACAGCCACAGCCAGCCGAGGCCAGATTTCTTTTCGATAGGTATTTCAGCCATAATGTCATCTCCCCTTTTGCGCGGCTATCACGCAGCCGCCGATGCTGGTAGAATGAGCGCGCAAATTAATTGTTCCGGCATCTGCACGGAAAATTAACGCATGATTACAATTATCAACAGGTGGAGGCCATTTGGTCTTTGGGCTCAGCGCTCAGTCAGCCCCAACCAATTTAGTTGCGTTCAGCGCCTCACCGACTGACTCGCCGCCATAGTTAGTCGGTCGTCAAGCTTAGCCAAATGCCGACACCTTCTGGGGAAGGCAAAGCCAGCCTACAATGCTGGGAACCCATAGGGAAAAATTGACTGTCTACATCGGTACGCGCGTATTTTGCCGAACGCTACCGTCGCAACCGCCCGCACTGCATAGACCAGCTGGAACGCCGCCAGCTTGAAAAAGCGCGGAGCAAAGGCGATCAGCACGGTGTTAGCTGGCTGCGCCTAATGCGAATGCCGAAGCGCAAGAGGAAGCGGCCGAGCAGTTACGCTAAGGTACTAAGGTTAATCGAGGATCCGAATAGATCGAACAGCAGAATCGCATTCATTAATTGGAAGAAAGATACGAAAGATTATGTCGCCTGATCCTGTCGGATAAGCAACCATGCAGCACCGCCAAACCAAATTAAGAGCTGGGCAGCGAGCATTCGCTCATACAATCCATCATAGCCAGTCGGCAAGAACATGAAGATTGGCGCGGTAATAATCCACAAAACCCCGGCGATCTGAGAGTATCTTGCAAATGCTTTAGAAAACTTGCCAATTCCCCGTGACATGAGAAAGCATATTAAAGGGAAACCGGCGGCTAGGCCATACGTCAGCCAACGGTGGATCGTTAGCGCTCGACTTGACGTATCGTTCGAATACGCATCAAATGAGGCAATAAAGTAGATAGCGATAGCTAATGGAACTAAAATTGCGCAGCCAATCAACCACCGATTGCTGGATACATCGTGTTCCCTGCCTAGATGGTAAAGTCCAAAACTGAGCAGCATGATGGCGAAGCTGAACACCTTCATTGCGACATCCATAGTCATGGAATTAGAGCCCGCCGCTAGGTCGCTTATCGTGTCGGTAACATAACTATAATTGTCGTGCGTCAGACCCCAAACTAAATCGACGATGATCACAGCGATAATTGCCAACCAGACAAATGCGCCAATGGCGAAAGCAGTGGTGTTACGCTGAATTGAAGATCCTGCTGATGCAGAAGTGTTCGCCATCATACGATATCCTTGAGTGTCTGATCAGACAGTCAGTTAAGTTTTTTAACGTTCTTAGCGATTAGCATCTTGGCGGTATCTAGAACAGACGCACAATTCGGCGCGCCGTAGAATGGGATGCAGGTTAATACAAATCCATAATCCGACGCGCCGGTTGAGGGGTTTAGTCCTAAGGGAGATTACACACCTAGATTAACGAGCTTCCCTCGGATTAATACAATTGTCCGTTCGGCCATTCGTGCATAGCGGATAAGCTCCATTATGTGGCGCTGGAATCCGCTGTATCATCGGCTCGCTAACGAACCTTATATTCCCATTCGACATACTCGAAGTTGCAGACGATGCCGTAGGCCCGGCACGATTGAGCACTTGCTGGCTGATTGTCCGCCACGTGGTCGCTTGATCTTGAGCATTCATGCCCACAATACTGACGCGTTGGGGATTATCCAGCATCCACCAGCCCTGCTGTTGTTCTGGAGATAATGTCCAATAATAAGCCTGTGCCTCTGCGGGCCAGGCGCTGTAGGTCGCTTTGCGATCCGCTGGCCAGGATTCCATCATCGATTTTTGGTCGGCATTCAACATGATGTCACTGCCGCTCATGTGATGATCTGCCGCCGCTGGCATTGCCACCATTCCGAGGCCGAGCGCGACCGCTGTAGCAAGAATTTGTTTCATAATCAGTTCCCTGTTTGATATGATAGTTATTGAAACAATGAACCTACATGGACAGGGTTCCAAAAACTATCTTGCAGGAACTACACCAAGCGGAAGCGCCCAGTAGCTTCAGTGTTAGGGTTTTGGAATTGGAATCCCATCGTTATTGCAACGAAAAAAGGGAGACGCAGCGTGCTGCATCCCCCTATTTCATCGTACTGATTGTAAAAGTTACTCGCCCGATTGTGTAACCTGGCTGGCGTGAATGAAATGGGCGATCCCTTCGGGAAGAGGCTGCGTTGGCCCCGGCATTGCAGCAGTAGGCGGAGCGCCTTCGCTAGCGTTTCGCACTACGCCGACGATATCGACAATGTCTCCTTGATCGACATCAACACGGCCTTCGATCGGTGTGTTTGGAGTGCGAACCTCATCAAGCACTATCCAAACCTTTTCGCCCGTTTCACTGACCACCCAGAAGCTTGCGTCATACGGAACTTCGCCCGCAGTGACCCCGCTCAGCGCCACATTCCGGCCGCTTAGCGAGCCGTCTGATGTCGAAGCGATTACAGCCAAGTCAGTAATCGCCTCGCCGCCGCCTAGATCACCATCCAGTGCATCATCAATGAGTGGGACTTCTTCAGAAACCTGATCTTCAGCGACCACATCGTTTTCGACAAGTTCGTTATCGTCCTTTTCGGCAAGCCACCAGATCAGTCCGCCAACCAACAACCCTGCTAACAGTAGCAGCAACCACCAAGGGAAGCCCGATTTTTTCTCAATAGGTATCTCAGCCAAATGAATTTCCTTTCTAACATTATGCTATTGGTTCGCCCACACACGCACCTATTCCAAAGCGCTTTCGTCAATCGATCCCAGACAAAAGCTGATGCCGCGTTATCGCAATCGAATCAATGGACTCCGGAAAAAGAACGAGTTTTGGTCGAGATTAAATAGAGCGAAGATTGCTGATTTTTTTCATCATGTCCCTTGGCTGGAACGACCGTGTGAAATGTCCGCTATCGGGGATTAACTTTCGGCATCCCTACGGCTGATACTGGGGCGCATTGCTGACTCACTCTCGGGCGATTGAATGCTGCTCAGAATTTCTTTCGCGTCTCATAGCATCCCAAAGCATCCGAAGTGGTCTCTATGCATAGACGGAACGACATTTGATCTCTTTTTGTTCTTTCCTACACTCTTGCGATTCGCATAGTTTGCCTCACGTCACCTAAGCCAAGGGTGGCGCTGAGTTGAACATCTGATCGCACGGTCCGCAACGGCAATTTGAGAACCAACCCAACGTCGCAGGGGAGTGCGGCAACGGTGACAGAACCTTGAAGCAAAGGAATCTGTCATGTCGAATATCGAATTACTAACCTGCCATGAGGTCATGCGCCTTACCGGCATTCGCAGCCGAACTACAATTTGGCGACGCATTCGCAAGGGTGCCTTTCCTCATCCGATAGACATTGGCGGTGGACGTATCCGCTGGCGGTCGACAGATATCGATGACTGGATCGAGGCTCTCCCTCTGCGCCGCTATTGACCCCGCTAATGCGGGCAATGGTCCGCAGAAAGATACTCCCAAATGTCTATGCGATCATGGATTAAAACGGCCTTGCTGAAGGAGGGCTGGATCATCGCCCGCGTTCCATCTGATGACAAAGAGCGCACATCCAAACTCATCGAGCTGCTCGTTGAAGACAACGCCGATGGGCGCGCCCGTCGCCACACTCTGCAACCCTGGCTCTGGTACGAGCGCCCGGTCCGCGAGCGGTTTGAGGGCCACGATTGCGGCCTAACCGTCGAAGGTCCCGTCTACCTGGGCAGAGATGGAACCGGGTATCCGCTTGGCAGCCAGCTGCGCACCGAATTCGGGTGGCTGGACCTCACGCCAGAAGAGACCAATCACCTCGCAGACGAAGTCCGAGCATCGATCGACCTTGCATTACTTCGCTGGTTCACGCGCCCCGATATGGCGGATCGGCAGTTGCCTTCCCGCCAATCCCGCGAGCGCTACTTTGACGATGATGTCGCCCGCAATCTGATACTGTCTGCGACGCCTCCAACAGCGCAGAAGGAGGATATCTGCGATGGATAGCGGCTTCTCAAAGATAGAAGAAGGACGGGGCCGCGATGCTACGCATCGAGCCCAGAAAGTGGATACACACCCCACGCACGGGTGCATCGAGGATTTCTGCGGGTTTGGCGAGATGCTGATAGCATCTCGTGACGATCGCCGTTTGCAGACCCGCGCATTTCCGCCGTTCTTTGCGATGGCGGATAGCATCGCCGCCGGAGCGGACCGATGAGCGCGCGGGCGCAGACGGTGCGCCTCAATCCGTCACAACACAGGCTGCTTGCTGACTTTGCGAAGCGGCGCGGCCTGTCCCAATACGCTATGCTCGCAAGAGTGGTGGAAGCGGGCTTGCTTTCGCTGCTGCACGGCACCGATAAGGAGACTGATCTGGCTGAGTTGGCAGGCGAGATCGGTTCAATATCCGAGCGCCTCGCAGAGACCGAGAGGGTGCTTGACCGGGCCCTTTTCACCTCCTGCGCAGCCTATGCTTATGCGCGCAATGCAGCGCTTGGTAAGAAGCAGTCTGATGAGGCCATTGCCGCCGAAGCGCGGGCCGCTTTTGAGCGGCAGCGCTCCCTTGCGCTGGAGCCGAAGTCATGAGCTATGGGACCGATTTTGTCACCCGCGCCCATGCCCTTTGGCGGGTGCGCATGGCGCACTGGCAGCAACGTTTTGGCTTCTTTGCCAAGCTCATTCTTATCTCGTCTTTGGCCGGGGCAATAGTTGTGCCTCAGCTGCGGTTACTGCCCGAAGAGGTCACAGTTGCAGCCCAGTATATAGGGGCGAGCCTGCTCACCCTTTGGGGTGATCTGTCTGGCAAAGATATGATGATGAAGGTGTCGATGGACGGTCAAAGGTGGACCGTATCCGCATCAGCGCTTGCCAGTGAACCGCTGGTTGCTGCGACCTTTGAGAAGGCTATAAAAATGGTCATGGGCGGCGCGCTTGCGGGGCTCGGTACCGGGGTTCTGGTGTCCCACTTCATTAAGCGCACTATGTCCCAGCAAGGCGAGGATACGCTGGCTGACCGGGTTATCGGCGGAACCCGTCTGGCTGCAGAAGAAGACGTCGCTGCGCAAACCACTTTGCTGAGCGGGAAAGACGCTTTGCGGGTGGGGCCTGTGCCCATACCGGGCCGGATGGAGACCCGCCACTTTGCCTTTCTGGGCACAACCGGAAGCGGCAAAACGACTGTCTTGCGCCAGATGCTCGACGGGATCGAAGCGCGCGGTGAGGCAGCTCTTGTCTATGACACGAGCGGAGAGTTCATCGCGCATTATTATAACCCTGCGCGCGGCGACATCATCCTCAATCCCTTCGATGCGCGCTGCACCTATTGGTCTCCTTTCGATGAGATCTCGCACCCCGCTGATGCAGACCGCATCGCGCGCCAATTGGTGGCAGAAACGGGCAGCGAGGATGATGATGTCTGGCTTGAGACGAGCCGTATTCTCGTCGCCAATATGATGCGCTCCCTGTGGGCGGAAAAGATCTGCAGCCTTGAGGCATTGCTCGAAGCCTTGCAGGTCAAAAGCAAAGAGCAGTTGAAGGAATGGCTCGGCCATACATCGTCAGCTCGCACCTTTGCTGATGACGCAGATCGGGCCACCGGCAGTGTGCTCTTTATGCTCGCTAAGGCTGCAAACCTTATCCAGTTTTTGAAGATCAAGCAGGATGAGGGCGATCCCTTTGCCTTCCGCGAATTCATTGTCAATCTGGACAAGTGCAAAGGTGCCAAGCCCTGGATCTTTGTGCCGCGCAAGGAAGATTACTTCGAGGCTTCCAAACCCCTTATGGCCTGCTGGCTCGAATGCGCCGCAAGCGCGGTGCTAGGGCTTTCACCCTCCTCTGACAGGCGCATTTGGTTTGTGCTCGATGAACTGGCTGATCTCCCACGCGTTGAGAACCTGGCCCGGCTCTTACCCGAAGGCCGCAAGTTTGGCGCAGCGATCGTGCTCACCTTCCAGGCCCTTGGGCAAATGCGCAATCGCTACGGCGCGAACATCGCTGAAGCCATGCTCGCCTGCTGCAACACCAAGCTCTTTTTGCAAACGGTCGATCAGGAAACACGCAAATGGGCAAGCGAAACCATCGGCCAGTGCGAGATCGAAATGCGCGTTGCAACCGATACGCTTGCCATCAACAATCAGGGCCCGCGAACAACCATGGCAACGCAGCGCCAGTTTCGTGCAGCGGTGCTCGAAAGTGATCTGCGGCTTAGTCCCTACAAAGGCTATTTGCTGCTGCCTGACGGGCTTCCGGTGACCAAGATATGTCTTACCGCTGACCATATCACGCAGCGCGGCGAAGCACGCCAGCCTGGCTACATCCCTGGTGATCCTGCGGACACGCTTTGGAGCAAGGTGAGTGAGATCGCCAAAGGCTCGCAGGTCGATGAGGACTTAGCTGAAAGCGAGAATGGGCGCGCTAATCAGCAAGGGCCGGTTTAATGGTCGCCACTGTCTCTGCCCTGTCAAGCGCAGCTCAGGCTGCAAGCTACTATGAGGCCGACGACTATTATGCCGAAGGTGGCATGGCTCCCTCAGAGTGGTCTGGCGAGGCTGCTGAGAAACTTGGCCTGTCGGGAGAGGTTGATCGCCAGAGATTTGGCGAACTGCTCGAAGGCCGGATTGCTGGACAGCAGCTGGGCACCGTGCGTGAAGGCAAAGTCGAGCACCGTCCAGGCTGGGACATTACCTTTTCGGCTCCAAAGTCGGTTTCGATCATGGCCGAGGTTGCCGGAGACAAGCGGCTGATCAAAGCGCATGGGAAAGCGGTAAAGACGGCGCTCGCACATGTTGAAAAGCACATGGCGGCAACCCGGGTCAGACAAGGCGGCGTGGTCGAACGGCAGGCAACTGGCAATCTTGCAGTGGCCACGTTCCAGCATGCGACGAGCCGGTCGCAAGACCCTCAGCTCCATACCCATGGGGTAATTCTCAATGCGACCCAGGATAAGGAAGGCAATTGGCGCAGTTTGGAGCCGCGTGCCTTTTACCAGCTGCAAAAGGAAATCGGCGCGATCTACCGGCAGGAGCTGGCGCACGGTGTTGCCGCGCTGGGTTATCGGATTGAGGCAGGAAAAGATGCGCTGTTCGAGATCGCAGGCGTTCCAGAAAATGCCATCGAAGCGCTCAGCCAACGCACCGCAGCGATCGATGAACGGCTCGCTGAGCGGGGCACTAACCGCGCGGAAGCGAGTGCCGCCGAAAAGCAGATCGCGGCGCTCGATACACGCGAGGCCAAGACCCATGCCGATCATAGAACCTTGCGCGCTGACTGGCGGGCGACTGCCGATGGTAGCGGGTTCGACAAGGCAGCGCGGGCAAAGCTGATCGGAGAAGCGAGAGAGCGGGTCAAAACCAGCGAAGCAAGCGCCAGCCCGGAATTGCTGGCGCGACAGGCGGTAACTTGGGCAGCAGCTAAGCTGTCCGAGCGAGAGGCGGTGTTTTCAGCCAGCACGCTGGCGCGTGAGGCTGGAGACTTTGCTTTTGGAAAGGCCGGGCACGGTGCGATCGGTGCAGCGATTGCCGAGGCCGCAGAACGAGGCGAGCTTGTTCAACGCACCTTCCTTGACCGGCGCGGGGCTGAGTTTGGCGGGTTCACGACGCCTCAGGCCATCGAGACAGAGCGTACGATGTTGCGCGTTGAATATGCAGGGCGTGGCATGGCGCAATCGCTTGCCAGTCCGGTGGCAGCGGCACGAACAATCGAGCGCGCGGCACGCCAATCGGCGCGCTCAGGCTATGCTTGGACCGATGACCAGAAGCGGGCGACTTCAGACCTGCTAACCTCGCGAGATCGCATCACCGCTGTTCAAGGTTACGCCGGGACTGCCAAAACCACGACCGTGCTTGCGACCTATGCCCGTGAGGCCAAAAAGCACAAACTGGAGGTAACTGCACTTGCGCCCACAGCATCGGCAGCCACCGTGCTTGGTGAAACACTTGGCCGACGCGGCGACACGGTGGCAAGGCATTTGCTCGCACCGGAGGCGAAAACGGCAGGGAAGGATGCCGTTTGGATAGTCGATGAAGCCTCGATGCTCTCGGCGCACGACACGGCAAAGCTCTTGACCCGCGCCGATAAAGCTGGAGCCCGGCTCGTTCTGGTTGGCGACGTGAAGCAGTTGGGTTCCGTCGGAGCAGGCGCAGCTTTTGCCCAGTTGCAGCAGGCTGGCATGGCGACCGCGAAGCTTGCGGAGGTCGTTAGGCAGACTAACACGCAAACCCGTGAAGCCGTTCTGGCTTCAATTGAAGGCCATGCCGGTAAGGCGCTCGCGGCGCTGGAAAATGGCGGTGGGACAGTCATTGAAGCCGCATCAGCAGATGAACGCCTTGAGACAATGGCCAGCCATTATCTTGCTTTGTCGCCAGCAGAGCGTGCCCGAACGCTGATGATTGAGCCATCACGAGAAGGCAGGGATAAACTCACGGGTATGATCCGATCAAAGCTTACCGAGCGCGGCGAACTTTCGGCGCAGGCCGTCCGCTTTGATGCACTTCAGGCAAAAGGCTTCACCCGTGCTGAGGCCCGAGAGGCAACAAGCTATGATGTCGGCGATGTCGTCCGGTTCACGCGTGACTACGACGCCAAAGGGGTGCGGCGCGGCGAAAGCTTCACGATTGCCTCCGTCGATCGAGATCAGGCACGCGTTTCCCTGGAAGGCCGCGATGGACGCGCGATTGATTGGCGTCCCCGACAATGGGGCGCGAGCAAGGCCGAGGTCTTTGACCGCAAGTCTATGGAATTGCGCACTGGAGATCAGGTCCAATTCACGCGCAACGACCGCGAAGCTGGACGGGTCAATGGAGTGGACGGCATCGTCACCCGCATCGATCCTGATCGAAGCCTGGCAACCTTAAAGCTGGCGAACGGACGTGAGCAAAAACTCGATCTCTCCGATCCTCGCAACACCCATCTGCGCCATGCCTATGTCCAGACAGCCCACGCTGCTCAGGGCCAGACCGCAAGCCGCGTCCTGATCCATGCCGACAGCCGGTCCACCAATCTGGTCGACCAGAAATTGCTCTATGTCGCGCTCTCGCGCGCCAAAACACAGGCAGTGATTGTCACCGACGATAAGGAACGGCTTGTCCGTGCGATCTACGAGCGCGCTGGCGAGAAGCAGATGGCCATGGCACCGAGCACTCCTGAGGCCAGCAAATCCAAAGCGATGGGAGCTGGTTTGGGGTGATTAAACGCCCCGGCGGCGGCAGGCCATGGCGTCCTTCGTCCTCCCGATGGAATGAACTGCTCCCTTTCGACAGGCCGAGCCTGATGGGATCAACAGCCTGCCCGCTCCATTCGGGCTGAAGCCCTCCCGTGTTGCCTGTTCCGCGTAACCGCTGACCCACCTGGCCAATTCGGCCCGTCCCTTTGTCCGCGTTCCCAACGATTGGACGAAGGATTTTCAACATGGCTCGCACCAATACTACCAGCATTTACGACACCATCACCAACCAGATCATCGAAGCTCTAGAACATGGCACTGAGAAATTCTCGCTCCCTTGGCATCGTAGCACCGCGCCGCTCTCACGACCGGTGAACGCCGTGAGCAAAAACGCCTATCGCGGCGTCAACGTCCTCGCCCTTTGGGCCAGCGCCGAGGCGCAAGACTTCGGCCATGGGCTCTGGGCAACCTATCGCCAGTGGCAGTCACTCGGAGCACAAGTCCGGAAAGGCGAGAAGGCCTCACCGATCGTGTTCTACAAGGTTCTGGACAAGCGCGAGGATGAAAAGACCGAGGAAGACGAGAGCTCTGGCCGCATTTTCGCCCGGGCCTCTCACGTGTTCAATGTCAGCCAAGTCGAAGGATATGAGATCTCCGATACGCCGGAAAGGGAAGAGTTTGCCCCCATCCCGCAAGCGCAGGCCTTTGTCGAAAGAACGGGTGCAAGTGTGCGCATCCAAGGCGACAGCGCTCACTACACCCCTTCGACCGATATTATCACCATGCCCGACCGCGAGCGGTTCTTTGCCACCGCCAGCGGAGGCGCGGGCGAGAATTGGTACGCGACCTTGCTTCATGAGCTTGTCCATTGGTCAGGCGCAGACCACCGGCTGGCACGCAAGTTTGGCAAGCGGTTTGGTGACGAGGCCTATGCAATGGAGGAACTGGTAGCCGAGCTTGGTTCAGCTTTTCTATGCGGCGATCTTGGCCTTTCCACGAGCCCACGTCCGGACCACGCCAGCTATCTTGCGAGTTGGCTCAAGGTGCTCAAGGCCGACAACCGCGCGATCTTCACCGCTGCAAGCGCAGCGACAAAGGCAGCGGAATTCTTGAGCTGCGATAAGTGTAGGAAGGGGAAGGATGGGTGAGACTTCACCGAACGCAGTAATCTCTCTGCGTTTACTTCTCCCGTCCTTTGTAGGGGATGAAGTGATAAGTCAGTGGAGCAACTCAATAAAGCTTGCCATAAGCGGGCTATGAATCCCGGAGAAATTTCAGACGCTGTTGAAGAGCTTGCTTCCCTCCCCTTTGATCGGGAGGAATTTCCGTTTCAGTTCCTGACCGCGTTTGGCAACAAGAAGACCACGATCGATCGCTTGCGCAAAGGCGCAACCAATCAGTCCGATCTCGACGGCGGCGTTCTGCAACGAGGCAACATACACATTGCGACTTGCCCAGCCGGTGATGTGACCGACACCCTGACCGCGCTTCGGGAAAGCCCCAAGACAACGAGCCAAAAAGCGAAGTTCATTCTCGCCACGGATGGTGATCAGATCGAGGCAGAAGACCTCGAAACCGGCGACATCCTGATTTGCAAATACCCGGAGCTCGCGGAAAAGTTCGGCCTTTTCCTTCCGCTCGCCGGGATCACGACGACAAAGCAGATCAACGAGAGCGCCTTCGACATCAAGGCGACGAAGAAGCTCAACAGGCTTTACGTCCAACTGCGCAGCGACAATCCCGAATGGGAAGGTCGGCGCGAGGATATGAACCATTTCATGGCTCGCCTCATCTTCTGCTTCTTTGCCGAAGACACCGACATTTTCCACGCAGGCTATAAGTTCACCGAGACGGTTGAGCGGATGAGCAGCGGGGCGGCTGACAACGCTGCGGAAGTGATGCAAGAGCTGTTCCGCGCCATGAACACCGCGCTGCCCGATCGTTCGGCAGCAGGCATCAAGCCTTGGGCCAATGGCTTTCCCTATGTAAACGGAGAGTTGTTTAGCGGTTCAACCGAGGTTCCCTATTTCAGCAAGATTGCCCGCTCCTACCTCATCCATATTGGCAATCTCGACTGGACGAAGATCAACCCCGACATCTTCGGTTCAATGATTCAGGCGGTCGCTGACGATGAAGAGCGCGGCGCGCTCGGCATGCATTACACCAGCGTGCCGAACATCCTGAAAGTGCTGAACCCGCTGTTCCTCGACGATCTGCGCGCCAAACTGGAGGAAGCAGGCGAGAATGGCCGCAAGCTCGCCAACCTGCGGGGCCGCATGGCCAAGATCAGGGTGTTCGATCCGGCTTGTGGCAGCGGCAACTTCCTCGTCATCGCCTATAAGCAGATGCGCGAGATCGAGGCGGAGATTAACCGCCGTCGCGGTGAGCCTGACCGCAAGACCGACATTCCCAAGACTAACTTTCGCGGCATTGAGCTGCGCGACTTTCCAGCAGAGATTGCACGTCTCGCCCTGATTATCGCCGAGTATCAATGCGACGTGCTCTATCGCGGTCAGAAGGAGGCGCTGGCCGAGTTCCTGCCGCTAGATCGAGCGAACTGGATCATCCGAGGCAACGCACTCCGTCTCGACTGGCTCGACATTTTCCCGCCGACTGGAACCGGTGTGAAAGTGACTGGCGATGATCTGTTTGAGACGCCGCTCGACCAGTCCGAGATCGACTTCGAGAACGCCGGCGGTGAAACATATATCTGCGGAAACCCTCCCTACATCGGCGCGACGGTCAAGGCGCCAAAGGGTGCGAGTGCAGCGAGAAAGGCGCAACTAAAGGCGGAAGCAGAAGGACGTAAGGCAGATTTAGAAAAGGCGTTTTCCGGTCTGACGTCAAAATGGAAATCTCTCGACTACGTCTCGGCATGGCTTTTGAAAGCCGTTCAATACGGTGCGGCAACTCAATCCAAGGCGGCCTTGGTCACCACCAACAGCATCTGCCAAGGTCAGCAAGTTTCGATCCTGTGGCCGATCATCTTTGGTATGGGGGCCGAAATCGAGTTCGCACACACCGGCTTCAAATGGACCAACCTCGCGCAGAATAAGGCTGGAGTGACTTGCGTGATCATTGGTCTAGGCCGCGACCAACCAGCGACACGCAAGCTCTTTTCAGTTAGCGATGATGGGGAGCCCCTGTCCCAGAGTGTTCCAAACATAAATGCTTATCTCATTGCCGGACCGAATGTTGAAGTTGCGGCTTTGCGGAAGGCACCAGTGGGGCGACAGAAAATCGAAGCCGGCGGAAAGCCGGTCGAAGGTGGGAACCTACTCTTGTCGGCCTCTGAAAAGGACGAATTGCTTCGCGAAAACCCAAGCGCGGCCAAGTTCCTCAAGAGGGTCTTCGGAGCAAATGAGCATATCAAAGGAATTGTGCGTTACGCTCTTTGGCTGGCTGGCGCCGATCCCGACGAAATAGAAGCGGCTCCTGCTTTGAAGCAACGCGTCGGTCGCGTTCGACAAATGCGATCTGATAGCGAGAAAGAAGCGACGGTTGCGAGCGCCAAACGCCCTCACGAGTTTCAAGAGGTAAAGCAAAGCGGGGTGGAGGTTGTCACGCTGATACCTACCGTAACATCCGAAAAGCGTGAGTATATTCCAGCAGGTTTAGAGCCTCCTGGGACAATCATAACAAATCTTGCCTTTGCCCAGTTAAATGGCCCGCTTCATGACATCGCCATCATCAATTCTCGCATCCATCAGGTTTGGATCGAAGCTGTATGCGGGCAGCTAGAAACTCGGATCAGATACTCCAACACCCTCGGCTGGAATACCTTCCCGCTCCCCAAGCTCACCGAGCAGAACAAGGCCGACCTCACCCGCTGCGCCGAGAACATCCTCCTTACGCGCGAAGCGCATTTCCCGGCGACCATCGCCGACCTCTACGACCCCGATGAAATGCCCGAAGACCTCCACCGCGCCCATGAGGAAAACGACGAGGTGTTAGAGCGCATCTACATCGGCCGCCGCTTCCGCAACGACACCGAACGCCTAGAAAAACTGTTCGAGCTCTACACCAAAATGACCGGCAAAAAGGACGCGGCATGAGTGAACCCGATCGCGTCTTTCTGCAAATGTGGGGACGGCAAAGAGAATACCTGATCGCGAACCACGAGTTTTACGTTGCTGAGGCGAAGCGCCGTTTGGTCGACCAGTTCGACGACAAGCATATGAAGGCAGAGGCGGATGCTGTTGGCCAGGCGTGGCTGGACGATAACCAAAAGAACTTTGATCCCGATCGTCATGATCCTGCAGACTTTCAGGAGCGTGCCTACGACGAGATGGCGGGCTTTTATCAGGGTCTGGTGCGTCTCCAAGAAGCTACGCTCTTGAGTGTCATTGCAGGCATGTTCCACGAATGGGAAAAGCAGTTGCGTGACTGGCTCGGGAAGGAGTTCCTACACTATCGTGTCGGCGACAATGTCCGAGCGACGGTTTGGACCGTTTCGCTCGATCATCTTTTTGAACTGCTGGATTGCTGTGGCTGGAAAGTCCGCGAATGTGATTTCTTCCAAGAATTGGAGCGCTGTAGGCTAGTCACCAATGTCTATAAGCATGGGAACGGCCCCTCCTTCGCTCGGCTAAAGGAGATCGCCCCCGATCTGGTCGAAGAGGCGGAAGGCAATTCAGCATTCTTCGTATCTGCTCTGGATTATTCTGCGCTTCAGGTTGGTGAAGATCACTTTGCCCGGTTTGCAGCGGCTATCGGAGAATTCTGGCGGCAATTTCCAGAGAACATATATCACTCGCAAGTGACCGGCTTGCCGCAATGGCTCGAAAAAGCTCACAAGAAGGATGCGGCATGAGCAAGCTCGATCGATCACCCGGCTGGGACAAGGCAGCGGTGAACGAGATCGCCCAGAAGCAGTATGGCGGCTTGGCAGAGATGTTTGCAGCCCATGGCTGGGAAGTTGGCGATCGGGTGATTAGCCAAGTTCAGGCTCAACGCGCCGTCGAAGAATATGGGAGCGTAGAAGCCTTTGTTCGTGCGCATAAGCAGGGCAGAGAATTCAATGCAGTACTCGACCCGCTTGCGGCAATTCGCGCCGACCCACCTCAGGTTTTCTTGAAGAGCTTTCACGGTTTCACACCAGAGACTTGGGGTTTTCTCGGCTACAGCAAGGAATTTAAACGGGACAAGTTTTTGAAGATGAGTGTGCCGGGGGCTTTGGTGGTAATTTGTGGCACCTCTAAAGCGCCAAATAAAGAAGACCGACTTCGTGTGCTGGGTATGCAGCAGCAGTCTCATATTCTCGGCGCGAAGTGGGACTTTCTTGCGCCTGATCGTCACGCGGAAGAGCGTAGCGATCCAAGTCGTGGCGATCGATGGTATCATGCTCTCAAGGCTATGAGGGCTTGGCGGGTTCCGCAGGAGCAACGCCCCTATGTTCGCGACATCTTCCCTACAACTCACAAGGGCGGCGATAACGGGACAGCGATTGGCTCTTACGGCATGCGTCTCGAACCCGAGGAAGCAAGAGCTTTACTTGATCTTACGCTGGTCGAGGTGCCCGTTTTTGGGAGCGCGCAGATTGATGTGCTTATGCCCGGCCCTGCGACTGAGTTGCTAAAGCCAAGTCGGCCCGGCCCAGTTTCTCAATCGGGCTTCGACGTGAAGGAATCGGAGGGCGAGAAGCACCTGTATGTCCTCCGGATGAGAGGCGAAACGAAAGCGCTGCTTGGGTATGACCCTGGCCATAAGGCGGTTTTCAAGGTTGGATTTTCCGTAAGCCCCGACACTCGCTGCAAGGCGCACAATAAGGCGCTACCCGCTTGCGCATTTGAGTGGGAAATCGACAAGTCTACGTTCAAGCAGGGGCGGGCGCCATTCCCTTCGTCGAAACATGCCCTTGCTGGCGAGCAAGCCATGAAGGATTCCCTAGAAGTGTCTGGAAGGTCGCTGGGAGGAGAATTCTTCTTGGCCAATGAGGCATCAATCGAACGCGCTTGGAAACTGGGCGTGCAAGCGGCAGAGAACTGGAAACCATGACTGCTCCTAAACCCATACCAGCCGTGTCATTCCAGACAGCTCGAACCGGCGCGTCTTCCAAGAATAATGAACTCGGCATGCGACCCATGCAGGAGCGAGCCTATGAGTATCGGGGCGAACAATATCTTCTAATCAAATCGCCTCCTGCTTCTGGCAAGTCGCGCGCGCTCATGTTCATCGCGCTCGACAAGCTGCACAATCAAGGCTTGCAGCAGGCGCTTATCGTCGTTCCCGAAAAGTCGATCGGAAGCAGCTTTTCCGATGAACCTCTGTCAGATTTCGGGTTCTGGGCCGATTGGGAAGTCAAGCCGAAGTGGAACCTGTGCAACACGCCGGGTGACGATGAAGAGCGCGCCGACCCTTCAAAGGTGCGAGCAGTCGGGCAGTTTCTGGAAAGCGAAGACAAGGTGCTGGTCTGCACCCACGCAACTTTCCGCTTTGCTGTGGCAGAGCTTGGCATTGAAGCTTTCGACAACCGCTTGATCGCGATCGATGAGTTTCACCACGTCTCGGCAAACCCCGAGAACCGATTGGGCAGCCAGCTTGCGGAGCTGATCTCGCGAGACAAGTGCCATGTCGTCGCCATGACGGGCAGCTATTTTCGGGGCGACGCCGAACCTGTGTTGACGCCCGAAGATGAAGCCAGATTTGAGACGGTCTCTTACACCTACTACGAACAGCTCAACGGCTATGAGCACCTCAAGTCGCTCGACATCGGCTACTACTTTTACACCGGCCCTTACCTTGATGCGATCGGTGAGGTTCTTGATCCTGATCGCAAGACGATCGTGCATATTCCGAATGTGAATTCTCGGGAGAGCACCAAGCGTGGCAAGGTGACGGAGGTAGACCATATCCTAGAGACAATTGGGGAGTGGCAAGGAGCTGACCCTGTGACGGGCTTCCATCTGGTCGAAACTGCAGGAGGTAAGATCGTCAAGGTTGCAGACCTTGTTGACGATAGCGACCCATCGCGCCGCGCGAAGGTGCTTTCGGCTCTTAAAGACCCAGCCCACAAGAACGATCGAGATCACGTAGACATGATCGTCGCGCTTGGCATGGCGAAGGAAGGCTTCGACTGGATATGGTGCGAGCATGCGCTCACGGTTGGTTATCGGTCTAGCCTAACGGAGATCGTTCAGATCATCGGGCGGGCAACGAGAGACGCGCCTGGCAAAACAAGCGCGACATTCACAAACTTCATCGCCGAACCCGACGCTTCGGAGGCAGCGGTTGTTGATGCGATCAACGATACTCTGAAAGCAATCGCCGCGAGCCTGCTAATGGAGCAAGTGCTCGCTCCCCGCTTCAAATTCACCCCGAAAGATACGGGGCCGCTAGAAGACTTCGACTATGGGCCGGGTGGGTACAAAGAGGGAGAGACCAACTTTGGGGTTCGCGAGGACACAGGCCAGTTCCATTTCGAGATCAAGGGGCTGGTTGAGCCGAAGAGCGAAGAGGCATCTCGCATTTGCCGAGAGGACTTGAACGAAGTCATCACCGCGTTTGTTCAGGACAACAGCGTTTCTGAGCGCGGGCTGTTTGATAGCGACCAAAATGGCGGCGATACAGTTCCGCAGGAACTGACCCAGTTGAAGATGGGTAAGATTGTGCGCGATCGATACCCAGAGCTTGAAGCCGAAGACCAAGAGGCCATTCGGCAGCATGCAATTGCGGCACTCAATATCACCCAAAAGGCCAAAGAACTAACCGCAACTGGTGACACCGAGGGCGGGGACGATGGCGAGCAACGTGCCAACACCGCGCTCCTCGATGGAGTGCGCAAATTTGCGATGGATGTCCGCGATCTGGATATCGACCTGATCGACAGCATCAATCCGTTTCAGGCTGCTTATGCGGTATTGGCGAAGTCGATGAGCGAGGCGACACTGAAACAGGTTGCGGCTGTTATCTCGGCGAAAAAGGTGAAGGTATCTCGCGAAGAAGCCAGAGATCTGGCTGAGCGCGCCCTGAAATTCAAAAAGGAGCGCGGACGCTTGCCGGAAATAACCTCTCAAGACGCTTGGGAAAAGCGAATGGCGGAGGGCGTCGCTGCTTTCGCTAGGTACAATGCTGAGGCCGCTAACGGTGAGTGAACTTTCAGACAGTGAACTGCTCGCAGAACTGGGCGTTGAAGCGAAGCAGCAGCCAGTGCGGAAATACACCGCGCGTGAAGAAAGGATCATCGCCGGGTTTGAAGACATTTGCAGGTTCTACGATGAGCATGGTCGTGTGCCACAGCATGGTGAAGGCAACGATGTTTTTGAGCGTTTATACGCTGTCCGCTTGGACCGGCTTCGAGAGTTAGAAGACGCCAAGGAATTGCTCGCAAGCTTAGACGCAAACTGGCTGCTCAAAAAGTCAGCTAGTGACGCTCAAGTGGATAGTGCGGAGCTGGCCGATGAAGATCTCCTTGCAGAATTGGGGGTTGTAGCAGACGCGCTGGACATCACACAGCTTAAGCACGTGCAGACGCGAGCCGAAAAGAAGGCTGCGGAGGAGGTTGCGAATCGCGAGAAGTGCCCGGACTTCGAACAATTTGAACCTCTACTCGAGAAGGTGGCAGCTGACATTGCAAGCGGCGCATTGGAAACTCGGAAGTTCGAGCTGAAGTCTGAGATTCAAGCCGGTCGTTTCTTCGTTGTGGGCGGTCAAATTGCGTACGTCGCCGACATGGGTGAGACCTTCACGACCGACCACGGTCGGTCCGATGCTAGGCTGCGCGTTGTTTTCGACAACGGTACGCAAAGTGAGATGCTGATGCGTTCATTGCAGCGTTTGCTGAATGCGGATGGAGACGCTGGCAGGCGCGTTGTGGAGGATGACGCAGGCCCGCTGTTCTCTCGCGAGCGCGAAGAGGGCGATCAGGCCAGTGGGACTATCTATGTGCTGCGAAGTAAATCTGACCACCCGCTCGTCTCGGAGCATCGAGACCTCGTGCATAAGATCGGAGTCACTGACATGGCCGTCGAGAAACGCATCGCAGGCGCGCGGCTTCAGTCGACCTTTCTGATGGCCGATGTCGAGATCGTTGCGACTTACAAGCTGTCAAACATGAACCGGACTAAGTTCGAGAACTTGATCCATCGCTTCTTTGCAGATGCCGCCCTCGATATTGAAGTGCTCGATCGATTCGGGAAGTCGGTGAAACCCAGAGAGTGGTTCCTCGTCCCGTTACAAGCGATCGACGAGGCAGTGTCCAGGATCATCGATGGCACGATTGTCGACTACAGATACGCTCTTGACGAGGCTCGTCTCATTTCTGCCAATTGAATTAGGGCCTCTGCAACTCTGCCCACCTGATCGCACATCGCCAGCATCCAACGTTCTACTTTTAGGCAAAAAAGACCCGCCTGGTGCGCATCGTCGAGAGGCGTGGCGGGTTCTGTTGCGATGTTACTAGTGTTCTGTATCCCCATGAGCAACCCCACTGATCTGCAATTTAGGGAAACAGCTCTCGCTGAGCGGCAAGCGCCAGTCCGCATTTAGCTACATCAGTTCGTGGCCACGATCTTGAGGTGGGGCCTCGGCCTGTCGAGCACCTCGACCGCTTCGCGTCGGTGCTCTGGAGCCAAATGAGCGTAACGCAGGGTCATACCGTAATCGCTGTGCCCTAGCAGTTCGCGAATGGTGTTGAGATCAACCGCGCCCATAGCAAGACGTGAGGCGAAGTGATGGCGCATGTCATGCCAACGAAAGTCCACGATCTTCGCATCAGTGAGCAACTTCTTCCACGATGAGTTGACGTTGTCGAAGCGCGCGCCGTCTTCGCTTTCGAACACACGGCTGTTGCCGAGGTCGCATTGCGAGCGCCAGGATTTGAGAGTTTCACAGGCTTCGGCGTTCAGCGGAATATGCCGCGTCTTTCGCGACTTCGCAGTCTCAGCCGACACGGTGACGATCTGCCGGTCGAAATTCACGTGCGACCATTTGAGGTCGAACAGTTCGCCGCGCCGCATGCCGGTGTTGAGCGAAAGGAGGACCATTGGCATCAGGTGATCGGTGAACGGAACGGCGCGCAGGCTGGGTAAGAGCACTCGGCCACGTTCACGCCGCCACTGATTGGCCGTGTCGCGCTCATTACGCATTCTGTCTTCGCGCGTCTTAAGTTGCGCGCGCAAGCGATACTCCTCGGCTTCGTCCAGGTATCGAACACGGACTTCCTTGTCCTCGCGCGCCTTCTTGACCTTGGCGATAGGGTTCACCGCGATCAGTTCCCATTCGACAGCTCGGTTGAGTGCCGCCTTGATCGCCGTGATGTCGCGATTGACGGTGTTGGTTTTGACGCCATCCTTCATGCGCTGCGCGCGCCAGCGTTCCATATCGAGCGGCGAGATGGTCGCCATCGGCATCTTGAGGAACTTCTTGAAGGCCACCTTCAGTCGCTTGAGATTGGCCTCTGCGGTTTTCTGGTGAACCCGCGCCCAGTCAGCGTAATGTTCGTCAATAAACTCGCCGAAAGTCGAAACCTGCTTGCGCTTCTGACGCTCGATGCGCGGATCGACACCGGCCCAATAAGGGCCAAGTGCGCTCTTCGATGCTTCGACTGCTTGGGCGTATCCCATGCTGGTCAAGCGACCGAGCCGGATGCGCTTTCCGCGCTCGAATTCGAGATACCATGTCTTTACGCCGGAGGGCTGGACCCGCAGCAGAAGCCCGCCGAATTTTGGGTCGCGCAATTCATAAGGCTTCGCTCTTGCGGCTGCTTTTAATGCTACAGAATTGTTTAGCACGGGATGCATTGCGATCTTTCCTCCGACCACAAAGTAGCGAATCCGTAAGTGAAATGTAAGTGCAGGAGGGGTGAACGCAGCGCAACAAATGCGAACGATTCGCAACTTTGTAATACCAAAATAACGCAATAAAAATAATTATTTATGGTTCATTTTCGTTCTGCTGCGTTGCAACAAAATGCACCATTTTTACAGCTCCGAAGGCAGAGGTCACAGGTTCGAATCCTGTCGGGTGCGCCAGCTTTTCCGCCGTTTTCTGATTTGGACGGCACGCAAGCTCCGGCGAAACTCCGGTTAATCTAACGAGAACGCGCCTGGGGCAGCGGCTTCGATGCGGTCGATCAACTCCTCGATAAGTCGAACCGCATCGACGAGATAAGCCTCATGATAAGGCGTTGCATATTTGTCAGAAACGTTCGGTCGGATATGGCCCAACATAAGCCGACCTTGGGTATCCCATGCGCCGATCCGCTCCAGCCGTGGCCTGATGGAGCGAGACGGTGCTGCGGCGGATGAGCTTTTCGCCGCTTTGACCGCTGCCAGGAAGCCCAAGTGTATTCGCCATTTGCCGAGGGCAGTTCGAATGGACCCGCTTTTGACGAATTTTCCTTCGTTCGCATTCAAGAGCGGGGCTAACTGCCGAGGGCCCGAACCAGAGGACGGTATTTGTCAGACTGCTGGCGGCCGAAAGGGTTGAGATCGAGGTCGCCATGTGCCTGAAGATCGCTCTGGGATCGCGCTCATTCTTCGAAGACTCATC
Organism: Erythrobacteraceae bacterium WH01K; assembly: GCA_027941995.1. NCBI lineage: Bacteria > Pseudomonadati > Pseudomonadota > Alphaproteobacteria > Sphingomonadales > Erythrobacteraceae > Erythrobacteraceae bacterium WH01K. The sequence continues at coordinate 521,551 of CP115966.1, forward strand.
AATCACCGAAGGACAGATTGCGGAATACAAGCGCGACCTCAGGTTCTTCACTAACCTGCGCAAGATCGCGAAGCAGGACGCACAGGAAACCGTCGATTACAGCGCTTACGAAGATCAAATCAGGAGACTGGTTGGCTACTCGACACGCAGCGAGACATCGCCAATACCTTCAAAGCGTGCGACTACCTCGTCTCCAACCTCGACGGCGTGAACACCCGTGATCGCACCGCTTGAGATCCACCAGCCGGCCTCGAGCGCGATGTTTCGTCTGGCAAGGTTGTCGAGCAAAAAAGCAACCGCACCGAACGGTCCGTCCAGCATAGTCGCAGTGGTAGCGCGGCCCGCTACTTCGCCTTCGATCTCGAGCGACACCTGAACGTCGTCGAGGGTGCCCCATGCCTCTCTGGGTATGCGCTTGCCAAGCAACAAGCCTGCATTGTTTCCATGGTCCGACACGGTGACGCAGGGGCCGTCGGCATTGATGTTCGCATAGGGCGATGACGCAATTTCGATTCCGATCCGAATCTCGTCGACCCACTCCATTGCCTCTTCCCGGTTAGCGGGCAGCGAGCCGTTCCGGGGGGCCAGTCGAAGCATGAACTCGGCCTCGGCAGCAGCGAAGCCACCTCGGAACACCGTGTAACAGGCGGCACGGTCACCCTCTTCAAAAATCCCGTCGGTAAAGGCCGGGCCCACCAGCCTGTTCGCGCCAAGCTGGCCGTCCGCAGGCGGATTGATCTTGCCGACTTTCCAGCCACCAACCTTTCGGTCCCACACGGAGAGGGCGGCATCCTGAATAGCATACGCGCTCGCCAGATCGGTGGGCCGTGGACCCGGATATTGCGTGATGGCCTTGCCCGTTCGCCTCGCCTCGACGAAGGCGTCAGCGATGTCCTGAACCTCGGCACCCAAAACCCAACCCCTCGCAAAAACCTACCAATCGGCCCGTCTTTGACGAAAAAGGTAACCGGTGTCAAAGCGATTCTTGCGGACAGATTCGCTCGTTGGCTCTGCGGTGTTTTGCAATCTGGCCAATGCCGACTAGAACGCGGGCAGCTTAAGCGGAGAGTGACGAACAGCGCATGGCAAGACAGGGTAAGGCACCGACGATCAACGATGTCGCGCGCACTGCCGGTGTCTCGAAGAAGACCGTCAGCAGGGTCATAAATCGTTCGCCGTTGATCAAGCAGGATACGCGCGAGAAGATCGAAGCCGTCATTGCCCAACTCGGCTATGTTCCTAACCCTCAGGCGCGCGCATTGGCCCTGCGTCGCAACTTCCTGATCGGTCTGCTGCACGATAACCCTAATGCGCAGACCGTGCTCAATTTCCAGGAAGGTGTCCTGGATGCGATCCGCGATACGGAGTTCGCCCTCGTCGTCCGGCCGGTTGATCGCCACTCGCCCGAAATGCTCGACGACATCCGCAATTTCCTCGAGCAACAGCGTCTATATGGGGTTTTGCTGCTTCCCCCGATCTCCGAAAACGACGACTTGGCGGCCCTCTGCGAAGAGATGGGCTGCGCCTATGTCCGCATGGGTTCCGCCGCGCTGGACGATGCGAGCCACATGGTCGCCTCGAACGACCGGGAGATGGTGGAAAGCGCGGTCGACTACCTTGTGGCGCAGGGACACCGGCAAATCGCAATCATACAGGGTCCGAAAGGCTTTCGTTCGGCATTCGAGCGCCGCGAGGGATTCCTCAATGCCATGCGTCGGCACGGGCTGGACGTTCCGGGTGGTTACATAGCCGAGGGAACCTATCGTTTCGATTCGGGCATCGCTGCCGCCGAGCACCTGCTCTCGCAAGGACCGCGCCCGACCGCCATCTTCTCCAGCAATGATGAAATGGCCGCCGGCGCAATGCATGCGGCGCGGGTGCGCGAAATATCCGTTCCCGACGACCTGTCGATCATTGGCTTCGACGACTCTCCGATCGCTGCCCATATCTGGCCCCCGATGACGACCGTCAGTTGGCCCATACGGGAGATGGCGAAGGCGGCGGCACTGAAAATCATCGACCCGTCGAACGACGAAGCTAGCCGCGCCATCTTTCCCGCCAGACTGGTCCATCGTTCTTCCGTCACGTCAATCGTAAAAGAATAATTGCAATGAGTGGTTGAATTCGACTCGCATCTGCCGCTATACCCAAGAATGACACCGGTTTCCTAAATCCGTCCGTGTGAAGAATCGAGAGACAGCAGCGGCCCGGTCGGAGGTTCAAGAGAGGTTTTTATGAAGGTTGCCCTAATCGTCGAGAACAGCCAGGCCGCCAAGGCGGAGATTATCCATGATGCGCTGAGCTCGGTTGCCGGATCGTTCGGCCATGAAGTGCATCACTATGGAATGTATTCGGCCGAGGACGATGCTTCGCTCACCTATGTCATGAACGGACTGCTTGCGGGTATCCTGCTTAATTCCAGAGCGGCCGATTTCGTGGTAACGGGCTGCGGCACCGGCATGGGGTCGATGCTTGCATGCAACGCGATGCCGGGCGTCTTTTGCGGCCTCGTAATCGATCCCACGGATGCCTTCCTGTTCAGCCAGATCAACGATGGTAACTGCATGTCGATGCCCTATGCCAAAGGCTTCGGCTGGGCGGCGGAGCTCAACCTGCAGGATTGCTATCGGAAGATTTTCGAGAATGAAGGCGGCGCGGGCTACCCGAAGGAGCGCGCCGAAGTCATGGCGAAAAACCGCGGCATCCTGAAGGATCTCAAGGCTGCCTCCTGCAACGATATGCTGACCGTGCTCAAGAATGTCGACCAAGACCTGCTCAAGGCTGCGGTCGCCGGCGAAAAGTTCTCAGAACTGTTTTATGCAAATTCGCAGAACGACGAGATAAGCGAGTATCTTCGCGGGGTTACGGGCTGAGCGACAAGGTGGGTACTTGGCGGATCAAGTGCGAGAGAGGCAGATGACTTCCAGTCCATTCGACCTGACCGGTCGCACGGCAATCGTGACCGGTGCCAATACCGGGATCGGCCAAGGCATTGCGGTTGCGCTTGCGAAGGCCGGAGCGGGAATCGCGCTGGTCGGCCGCAGTGCAGCTACCGAAACCGAGAAGATGGTCGAAGGCGCCGGGCGCAAGGCCATCCAGATCGAGGCCGATCTTTCGTCGATTGCGCCGGTGGCCGAGGTGGTCGCTGAAACCATCGCCGAGCTCGGCCGCGTCGATATCCTCGTGAACAATGCGGGGATCATCCGGCGCGAGGATGCGCTCGAATTCTCGGAGCAGGACTGGGATGCGGTGCTGGACACCAATCTCAAGTCGCTGTTCTTTCTGACCCAGGCCGTCGCGCGCCACATGGTCGGCTGGTCGAGCCAGCATGGAGACCGGGGCAAGATCGTCAACATCGCCTCCATGCTGACCTTCCAAGGCGGTGTCCGGGTTCCGAGCTACACTGCTTCCAAGAGCGGGGTGGGAGGGCTGACGAAATTGCTGGCGAACGAATGGGCGCCCAAGGGCATCAACGTCAATGCGATTGCTCCCGGCTATATCGCAACCAACAACACCGCCGCATTGCAGGCCGATGAGCTGCGAAACCGCCAAATCATGGAACGGATTCCCGAAGGCCGCTGGGGCGAGCCTGCCGACATCGGAGGCGCCGCGGTTTTTCTTTCGAGCAAGGCTGCAGATTATATCCAGGGACACATCCTTGCGGTGGACGGCGGGTGGCTGGCGCGATGAGCGCGACGGCCGGACACAAGTCGGTCGTCTGTTTCGGCGAGATGCTGCTGCGTCTCTCACCGCACTCGGGAACGCCCCTGACGAGGGCCGATGCGCTTGCCCTTCACGCGGGTGGAGCGGAAGCCAATGTCGCGATCGCGCTTGCAGGTCTTGGCCAGTCGGCGCGCATGGTGACGGCCCTTCCCGATAACGCGCTGGGCCGGCGCGCGCGCGCGGCGCTGGGTGAAGCGGGGGTCGACACCGCCCATTGCATGAATGGGGAGGGGCGGCTCGGTCTTTATTTCTTCGAGCCTCCGACTGGTCCCATCGGTGGCCGTGTGAGTTACGACCGCGCCGCAAGCGCTTTCGTCAATGCTTCACCGGACGACTTCGACTGGTCCGCAATCCTTGACGGAGCGGGCCTGCTTCACCTTTCGGGAATTACCCCGGCGCTCGGCCCCTCGGGAGTCGCGCTCGCTCGCGCGGCCATCGCAGCGGCGCGCGAACATGACGTGCCAATATGCTTCGACGGCAATTATCGTTCGAACCTGTGGGAAGCCTGGGACGTCGACCCGCGCGAAATCCTGACCGAACTGGTGTCGGAAGCCACCATCCTGATCGGCAACCACCGCGATATCTCGCTTCTGCTTGGGCACGAATTTTCGGGCGAGGGGCCGGATCGCCGAAGGGAAGCGGCCGCCGCTGCGTTTTCCGCTTTCGGCAAACTTCAGACCATCGCTTCGACGGCGCGGCATGTCGACAGCGCGACCGCTCAACGCCTGGCGTCTCGCATCGACCTGCGCGAGAGCCACTGGCAGACCGAAGAGGTTCGCATCGATCCCGTGATCGATCGGATCGGTACCGGCGATGCCTTTGCCGCAGGCGCACTAATGCGTTGGCTGGAAGGGGGTTCGGCGCAGGACATGGCCAAGACGGGCCTGTCTCTGGCGGTAATGAAACATGGCATCGTGGGCGATAATCTTTCGGTATCGAGGGCGGAACTCGACGCTTTCGATCCTGCCGGGGCCGATGTCAGGCGCTGAGGGGGTCGATCGTCGCACGCTGATCGGTGCGGCGCTGGCTGGTGGTATCTTGGCCGCGGTTCCCGGGCTTGCGCAGGATGCGGCGATGCCTCTCAGTGCCGAACCGGTGGATGCTCCCGATGGCCGTTACGATGCGCGCAGCGCCGGCCGTGCATGGTCCTACCCGCTGATCCGCTATGCCCGGGCAGAGCGATTCCGAGCCCCCGTGCCGGTTCGGTCGGCAGAACAGCTGTCGGGTAAATGGAGCGATATTCCGGCGTGCCCGCAGCAGTCGGAAACCTACTCGCACGAGGCCGAGGACTGCCTCTTCCTCAACGTCTGGGCCCCCGGGACCACGAGCGAAGCACGGCCCGTGATGGTCTATTTTCATGGCGGCGCCTATTCGAATGGCTCGGTAGGCGACCCGGTCAATGACGGCGCGCGGCTGGCGGAGCGCGGGGATGTAGTGGTCGTGACAGTGAATCATCGCCTCAACGCGCTCGGCTATCTTTATCTGCCTGACCGCTTCCCCGACAGTGGCAATAACGGTCAGCTCGACCTGATCTGTGCCCTTCAATGGATTCAGCGCAACATCGCGGCGTTCGGTGGGGATCCCGATAATGTCACGGTGTTCGGACAGTCTGGTGGAGGCGCCAAGATCGCGACCCTGATGGCGATGCCAGCTGCCGCGGGTTTGTTTGCCAAGGCCATCACGATGAGTGGGCAACAGGTCACAGCGAGCGGTCCGCTCAACGCGGCAAAACGCACGGCCGCATTTCTCGAGGCGTTGGGGGAGGGCATCGATCCCGCAATGGTGCCGGTAGACTATCTGATTGCCGCACTGTCCGCGACCGATCCTGTCCTTGGCGGCGGGCTCTATATGGGCCCTGTGCTCGATATGCGAAATCTACACCGCCATCCTTTCTGGCCGGACGCTCCGCCGCAATCGCATCACATCCCGATGATGCTCGGCAACACGGTTATGGAAACGCGCGCCTTCTATTCTCCGGAGCGGCCGCCCGTTGCGGGGCTGACGATGGAAAATCTGGCGGAGCGGATTGCACCGCAGATGCGGGTCGACATCGAACCGAACTGGGTCGTAGGCCAATTCCGCGCACGCTATCCCGAGGCAGCGGCGCTCGAGCTGTTTCACCGCATTGTCACTGCCGCACGGAGCTGGCGCGGCCAGGTGGAAGAGGCCGAGGCACGGGCAGGCGCCGGATCGCCTTCAGCCGACCGTACGTGGGTGTACCAACTCGATTTCGAACAGGCGAAACACACCGACGATATCGCATTGTCTTTCGGCACTGTGTCCGCGCCGACCCCGGCTCAGCAGGTCATGAGCGACGCTTTGATGGATGCTTTCGTGCGTTTCGCCCGGTCTGGCGATCCAGGCTGGCCAACATACGATGTTGCTCGTCGTCAGACCATGGTGTTCGACACTGTCAGCCGAGTGGAGAACGACCCCAGGTCATGGGAACGCGAACTGTTCGCCCGCGTGCCCTATATTCAACCCGGCAGCTGAAAGCGGTTCAGCGCGAGACAGGGTAGGCGATGATGATCGAGAGGGGTTCATCGCCGGTCTGCCGGATACCGACGACTGCGTTTTCATAGAGATAGGCTGCCATGCCGGAGGTCAATTCGGCTTCGATGCCGTGCGAGATGACAACACCTGTGCCCGACGTCACGTAGTAAACCTCGTCATGCGAAATCGGGTGTGCCCCGACCGCTGCGCCGATGTCGAGCACGCGGCGGCGGAACTCCATGGTGCGTGGCTGGGGCGCGGCATCGCTTATTCGGTAGGCGGTAGACATGCCGATGGCGCCGTGAGGGGGCGCTTCCCGTTTCATGACGTCGCCTTCGGTGACAACCACCATGGGAGGGGCTTCGCCGCGGATCGTTTCGGGCTGCGAAACGCTGGAAGCGCATCCGACCAGCACAAGCGCGATCGGGAGGGTGGCAGTTCTGCGCATCACTTCCCACCGGCTCGCATCATCCGGTCGCGCGGAGACAAATGCTCCTGCGCACCAGCCTTTTGTCCGGGATAAATGCGTGATTTCGGGGTCATGGTCGCAAGGTTCCAAGCACTTTCTTCGAAGCTGGCGGCACTGCTTTCAATTTGGGGATAACCGCCGACTTCGCTTTCATCGTCGATGATGTCCCCGCGACCTTCGGCAATGAAAAACAGGACCCTGATTTCCTCCGCACCGCGATCCCAGGGACGCGCACCTGCCGTCGCCAGAACCGTGGTCTCGACCTCTCCGCTGGGAAGGATGTCATAGCCGTCGAGCGAGGCCAGTGGGGTTTCCGACTCGATCAGTTCCGCTCCGGTTTCACCGTATCGGCCGAACATCGGCAGTGCCTTCCCATGACGGTCCACCGCGCGATTGTCCCGGCCGTACCATGCAAGGTCACCGACACCGCCCAGCATCAGGAACGGAAGTCCAGGGTCGGTATCGTTACCGCCGCGCATCACGTTGCCCACCGCGGTGATCTCCCCGGTCACCGGCTCATGCCCGGCCCATTCGAGATCCATGAGATTGTAGTGAACCGCACGATACTGCGGATTGTAGATCAAATTGTTGACCATGAGCACTTGCCCGCCACCTTTGACGAGCGGGCTGCGCTCCACATTGTGCGCCCAGATATTGCGATCGAAAACGATACCGGTTGCGTTGTCGTGAATGAGCGACCCTTTGGAATGCTCACCCTTCGGATGGCTGGAGTCGGCAAGGCCTTCTGCCGCGAGATTGAGCCGGAAGATGATGTCGTGGCTCGTTCCAGCGCGCCATTCTTCGACTGTCGAACCGGTGAAGCGCGGTCCCGATGCGGACATATTTTCGTCGATCGCCCACATGAAGGTGCAATTTTCGATGACCACGCGGGCGGCGGAGGCGGTCGAAAATGCGTCCGCTTCCCAGCCGCTGCGTTTCGGCTGGCCGTCCGCACCGGTGATGACCCGCAGATGCTGCAGCTTCACATCGTGCGTTTTCACGTCGATGCCGCCGCGAAGAAGCGTGATGCCAGGCGACGGGGCGGTCTGGCCTGCGATGGTGACATGGGGTTCGGTAATCGTGAGGCTGGAGCGTTCCAGATCGATTGCGCCGCCCACTTCGAAGACGATGATGCGTTTCCCCGATTCAGAAAGGGCGGCGGCTAGGCTGCCGGGGCCATCCTTGGCGAGCGTAGTCACCCTTACGATACGGCCCCCCTTGCCACCCTCGGTCGGGTCGGCGGGGTGCGCAAAAACCTGTTGTGGAGCAGAAACAATCATCAGTGCCAATGCGGCCCAAACTGCAAGAAAACCACGCATTTCCTTTACTCTCCCGTTTTATTTTCTTGTTTCTTGACAGAACGGGGATAGCGTGGCAACCAATAATGACACCGGTTACCAAAAACCGGGGGAGGACAATTTGGTGTCACGGCGCAGTAGACTCGTAATCGCGAGGGAAACCGGTGTCACTCCTCCAGAATTGTCGTAGGGGAGTAGGTTTCGTGTCTCAGGTTCTTCGAGTTTCTCGTTTCAAGTCTGCGCTGCTTGCCGGCGGCGTCGTGTTCATGCCCGCCATCGCAATGGCGCAGGATGTCGATACAGGCGATACCATCGTCGAGGGCGGCTCCGGGATTGATGAGGACAATGTCATCATCGTTTCCGGCTTCCGCGAATCGCTGAATGCGGCGGTCTCCGCAAAGCGTGAAGCGGTCGGTCAGGTCGACGTCATCGTTGCCGAAGACATCGCCAAGTTTCCGGATACAAACCTCGCGGAATCGCTTCAGCGCATCCCCGGCGTGGCCATCGAACGCGACGCCGGCGAGGGTCGCCAAATCACGGTGCGCGGCCTGGGTGCCCAGTTCACCCGTGTTCGGGTCAACGGCATCGAGACGATCGCCACGTCGGTCGACGGTGCATCGTTCAACCGTGACCGTGCATTCGACTTCAACGTGTTTGCATCGGAACTGTTCAATTCAATCGTCGTCAACAAGACTGCATCAGCAGCTCTCGACGAAGGTTCGCTGGGAGCGGTCATCGACCTCAATACCGGCAACCCGCTTGCCTACGGCGCAGGGACCAAGATCGTCGCGACGGCCCAGGGCCGCTACAACGACCTGAACGACGACATCGCACCGCGCGTTGCCGGACTGTTCGCCTGGAACAATATCGACGAGACCTTCGGCTTGTCCGCGTCTGCAGCATGGTCGAAATACGAAACGCCGGAACTCGGCAACAATTCGGTTCGATGGGCGCAGGCGGACTTCCGATCGGTCGACGGGGTCAATTGCGCGGCCAATCCTGCGGACGCCGGTTGTGTCGAAGCGGGCGACGCTTTCCACCCTCGCATCCCGCGTTACGGCCTGGTGAACCATGACCGTGAACGGCTTGGCGCGACGGCTGCCATCCAGTTCCGGCCGAGCGACAGCACCGACATGGAAATCAATGCGCTCTATTCGAATTTCAAGGAAGACCGCGACGAATACTGGGGCGAAGTCCTCCTGCGTTCGAATGAAGATGAGATCGACCTGCGCAACTATGTCATCGATGCCGACAACAATCTCATCAGCGCCGATTTGGTCAACGCATGGATACGCAACGAACGCTATCACCGCGAAAGCGAAACCGAATTCTACCAGATTTCGGGCCGGATCGACCAGAGTTTCGGGGACAAGGTGACAGCGAAACTGCTGGGCGGTTTCTCGCAGTCAGATGCGACGATTCCGGTCGAAACCACCATTATTTTCGACGACCGGGATGGCAATTACAGCTACGACTATTCCGACATGGAATTCCCGCTGCTGGTTTTCGGCACCGATGTGACCAATCCCTCCAATTTCCAGCTGGCAGAATTTCGCGATCGTCCCAGCGCGGTGGATAACAAGTTCAGGACAATCGCGCTGGACCTCGAATGGGCGCCGGTCGATGGCCTCGCGATATCCGCAGGCCCGTTTTACCGCCAGTTCGATTACTTCACCACCAGCGCGCGCCGGGATAACCAGTATTGCTCGGCTTTCACCTGCGCTGCCGGTGCATATGGTGCCCCGGTAACGGCCGATCTCGCCGAACTTTTCGAGCTTGGCGATGCCGGTCAGCCGAGCGGCAATACCAACTCCTGGGTGGTCCCGAACCTCGATGCAGCGACCGCATTCGTGAACCTCTACAATATCGCCGCGGTAACCCGCGAAGGTGATGAGCGCGGCGTGAAGGAGAAGGTCAAGGGAGCGTATTTCCAGACCGATTTCGAAGTCGATCTGCCACTTCGCGTGTCGGGCAACTTCGGCGCTCGCTATGCCAAGACCGACCAGACGTCGCAGGGCTTCAACAACGGTCAGTATGTGACTGTCCAGCGAAGCTATGACGATTTTCTTCCGGCGGCGAACCTGAACATCTTCCCGAGCGATGATTTCATCATTCGCGGGGCGATTGCGAAGGTGATAACCAGGCCGTCGCTCGGAAACCTGACCCCGGGCGGGTCGGTCGACGAGTTCAACTTCCGCATCACGACAGGCAACCCGTTCATCGAACCCTATCGCGCGTGGAACTACGATCTCTCGCTGGAGTATTACTTCGCTCCCGGCGCACTCGTCTCCCTGGCAGGATTCATCAAGGCTATCGAAAGTTTCCCGGTTGGGGAGTCACTGCAGATCACCTGGGCGCAAAGCGGACTCCCGAATTCGCTGCTCACCCCTGGCACGCCGGTGTATGACGCCATTGTCAACGGCACCGATCCCAATCGCGAATTCGAGTTCCGCACCACGACCAATGGTGAAGGGGCAACCATCAAGGGGGTCGAATTTGGCCTGAACCTGCCATTCTCCGCCTTCACGTCCGGCACCTTGTCCGACTTCGGCGTTCTCGGCAACGTGACCTATGTCGACAGCAATCAGGATGTCGAATTCAACGGAGAGATTTTTCAGGCGACATTCCCCGGCGTTTCGAAATACTCGGCCAACGGGACAGTCTATTATGACAATGGTCGCTTCTCAGTGCGCGTTTCGGGTGCGTATCGCAGCGATTACAACACGGGTAACAGCGGTAACAACAACTTCCTTGAGGGTTTCGGTTCGACCTTCAACCTCGATGCTTCGATCCGTTACAAACTGACTGACAAAATCGAGCTGTTGATCGACGGCAATAACCTGACGGACCAGTACCGTTATCGCTGGACCGACGAGTTTGCCCGCCGGAACTACGAGAACAACCATTTCGGACGCATCGTCATGGTCGGCGCTCGTATCGAGATGTGACCTGCGGATCGACCGAAAGAGCAAGAAGGGCCAGCGGAATGAATAGCGATCGCAGATCGGTACTTACCGCGGGCCTTGCTCTTTCAGCTTTTGGGGCAGGTCGCGCGTACGCGCAGACGCCGCTGCCCACAGCAGACGGACTTCTCCCGCCCGGGTTGCCCCAGCCGACAGAAATAATCGATCTATGGCCGGCAGGCGCGCCCGGATATCCCGCCAACCCGCCAGTAGAGAAGACGACCGAGCGGTCGACCGACGCGCTGGTGAACGACCGTGCGGTCCTAGGGATCACCGTTCCGCGCATGGCTGTCTTCCGTCCGGACCGGCCGAATGGCGCGGCTGTCCTGCTGATACCGGGTGGCGGTTACAAGCACGTGGTGGTCGACAAGGAAGGTTACGAAATGGCGCGCTGGCTGACCGCCCGCGGCTTTACGGCATTCGTGCTGTTCTACCGCCTTCCATACGACGGCTGGGCCGCAGGTCCCGATGTGTGCCTCTCCGACGCACAACGGTCCATGCGCCTCATACGTCACCGCTGGGCGCAGTTCGCAATCGATCCGGAGCGGGTCGCGGTCATGGGTTTTTCGGCCGGAGGTCACCTTTGTGCCGACCTCGGCACCCGTTTTGCCGCCGTGACTTATGACAAGACCGACGATGCGGATGAACTGGGCGCGAAACCGTTCTGCGCGGCCCCGGCCTATCCCGTCATCTCTATGGCGACGGAGGCCGCGCACCCCGGTTCCCGCGAGAAGTTACTGGGCGCGGCTCCTCTCCCCGCGCTCGTAGCGGCGCATTCTCCGGATCAGAACGTTCCGGAGGATGCGCCTCCATTCTTCATCCTTCATGCCGAAGACGATGACGTTGTTCCGGTTGAGAACGCGTTGCTGCTGCGCGCAGCGCTGAAGGCGAAGGGCATTCCGGTCGAAACGCATTTGTTTCAACATGGCGGTCACGGCTTCGGCTTGCGCAAGGCGGTTGGCAAGTCGGTCGCGGTCTGGCCCGAACTGTGGCGCAGTTGGGCCAGATCGATTGGGTTCGCATGACCTACGATCGAAGAGACTTTTTCCGCAATGCGGGCGCGCTCGGCCTGGCCAGCGCCTTGCCAGGTTCGATTGCGACAGGGGTGCGTGCGGCTGAAAGCCCATCGCGACCAGCGGATCCCGGCAGCTACGCGCGAGGGTTCGATAACCAGCGTATCGCCGATCTCGGCAATGGCCGATTTCTCAATCCCGTCGTGTCGGGCGACCGGCCAGACCCGGCGATCCTGCGGGATGGAGACGATTACTTTCTAACCTTCTCGACCTTCGACGCCTATCCCGGCCTCACGATCTGGCATTCGCGAGATCTCGTGAACTGGCGACCGTTGAAGGCCGCGCTCCAAAAGAACATCGGGTCGGTCTGGGCACCCGGCCTGCACAAGGACCGCGGGCGGTATCTGCTCTACATTCCGGTGAAGGCACAGCCGCGTAACGACATTTTCGTAAGCTGGGCGAGCGAGATCGAGGGGCCGTGGAGCGATCCGGTCGCGCTTGACCTGCCCAATCATATCGACCCCTGCCATGCGGTGGCGGAAGATGGCAGCAGATGGCTGTTCCTGTCGGGCGGAGACCGGGTGCGTCTGGCGGACGACAGCCTCTCGCTCGCTGGCGAAGTAGAACATGTTTACGACCCGTGGCGTTATCCGTCCGACTGGATTGTCGAAGGCTTCTCGCCCGAAGGCCCGAAGATCCACCGGATCGGCGAATGGTTCTACATGCTGACGGCAGTCGGAGGGACAGCGGGTCCGCCCACGGGGCACATGGTCATCGCTGCGCGCTCGCGCTCTCTTCATGGCCCCTGGCAGCATCATCCACGCAATCCGATCGTTCGCACGAATTCGATAGACGAGGCTTGGTGGTCGCGGGGCCACGCATCGCTGGTGCAGGCACCCGACGATAGCTGGTGGTCGCTCTACCATGGGTACGAGAACGGTTACTGGACGCTCGGGCGCCAATGCCTGCTCGACCCGGTCCGTTTCACGAGTGACGGCTGGTTCGATATGCATGGTGCTGACCTCTCAGGACCGATCGCGAAGCCTTCCGGTGGCGGAACGCAGCCGCACGGAATGGCGCTGTCGGATGATTTCTCCCGCCCGCTCGAGCTGGGCTCCAAATGGTCGTTTTTCCGTCCTGATACGGACGAGCGCAACCGCATCCGCATCGAGGATGGCACGTTGCACTTCGCGGGCAAAGGCGAGGCGCCCTCTTCAGGTTCGCCATTGCTCATTACCGCCGGTGACCGAAGCTACATGTTCGAATGCGATATCGAATGTGCAGAAGGCGGCAGGGCAGGTCTTGTCCTGTTCTACGACGACAAGCTTTATTGCGGACTCGGTTTCGACGAACAGCGGTTCGTGACGCATCAGTATGGGATCGAACGCGCGCGACCAGCCAATCCCCACGGTCGGCGGATGCGCATGCGCGTTACCAACCGGCAGCACATCGTTACCTTCGATACAAGCGGCGATGATGGCCGGACCTGGCACAGGTTCGATCGCGGCATGGAGGTGTCGGGCTATCATCATAATGTTCGCGGCGGTTTCCTGATGCTTCGTCCGGGGCTGTATGCCGCGGGTAAGGGCGAAGCTCGCTTTCGCGATTTCCGCTTTACCGCCCTGGCGGATTGAAGTGCGCGGCAGGAGAAGGCGCCAGAAAATGGGAATGTCGGTCCCGGTGAATCGAAGGGGTTTCCTGGCGGGGTCCGCCGCGCTGGGTGCCGGACTGATGCTGGCCGGCTGCGATCGCCGCATGTCGGGCCTGCTTACCAGCGCGGATGCCCATCCGGCTGACTATCCGACCAGCAGGGCCGTATCCTACATGGGAGAGCTGCTGGCAGAGCGAACCGGCGGAAGGCTCGGCATAAAGCTTTACGCGGGAGGCCAGCTCGGCAGCGAAACCGACACGCTGGAAATCACGAGCTTCGGCGGGCTCGACCTCAACCGGGTCAACCTCGCTCCGCTCAATTCGATGGAGCCGATGACGCTCCCGCTCTCGCTGCCTTTCGTGTTCGATTCAGTCGATCACATGCGCCGCGTGGTCGACAGCGATATCGGCGACGAGGTGCTTGCCTCGCTCGAACCGCATGGCCTGATCGGACTTTGCTTCTACGATTCCGGTGCGCGCAGTTTCTACAACAAGGCGCGGCCGATCAATTCGCCGGCGGACATGAAAGGGATGAAGCTACGCGTCCCCGCGTCCGACCTCTACGTCGCCATGGTCAACGCGCTCGGTGCCAATGCCGTCCCGATATCTTTCGGCGAAATCTACCAGTCGCTAACCCAAGGCGTGATCGACGGGGCGGAAAACAACTGGCCAACGCTCGTCAGCGAGCGTCATTATGAGGCGATCAACTTTTTCAGCCTCACCGATCACCTTCTGACGCCGGAAGCGCTGGTGATGAGCAAGGCGAGCTGGGACCGGCTCGATGCTGCAGACAAGCAAATCGTTGCGCAGACGGCGAAGGAATCGGTCATCCGGATGCGCGAACTTTGGGACGCCAGGGTCGACGAGGCGAAGGCGGCGATCGAGGCGTCCGATGTCACGGTCAACACGGTCGACAAACAGCCGTTCGCGAACCTCATGAAGCCAGTCTGGAGCGAGTTCATCACTACACCGCAACAGCAGTCGATCGTTGAGCGCATAACCGCAATGGGAGGGCAGTGAATTGGCCCACAGGATCAGTATGCTGCTGATCAGGCTCGGTGCGCTGGGCCTGGTGGCAATGACAGCGATCATCGGTTGGCAGGTGTTCGGGCGGTTCGTACTCAATTCCAGCCCGTCCTGGACCGAGCAGGCGTCCCTGATCCTGATGATCTGGTACGTGATGTTCGCCGCTGCGGCAGGGGTATACGAGGGGTTTCACATCCGCATTGCCCTGCTGGAAGAGAAGCTGGGCGAACGCGCAGCGCCGGCCCGCAGGTTGGTTGCGGCGATTGTCATGCTGCTCGGGCTGGTCCTCCTCATCTACGGTGCGGAGCTTTGCTGGCTGGTGCGTGACAATGTCGTACCGTCGCTCGGCGTCAGCCGTTCGGTAGCTTACTTTCCGATGCCGCTGTCCGGCTTGCTAATGGCGCTTTTCGCAATGCCAGGCGTGCTCGGCCGTGCCTCCTATCCGGCTCAAGAGGAGGAGGCGTAATGGAATTGCTCGTCCTCTTCGGGGTGCTCTTCGTCCTGCTCGCGCTGGGCGTGCCGGTGGGCTACGCGCTGCTCGGCTCCGCGCTCTCCTGCTTCGGGGTCATGGATATCCCGCCGATCGTCGCCGTGCAGAGGGTGGCAGCAGGTATCAGCGTCTTCACGCTCATGGCGATCCCTTTCTTCATATTTGCCGGCGATCTGATGTATCGCGCCGGAATAGCGGAGCGGCTCGTCAGGGTGGCCGATGCTGCGGTCGGCCGGGTTCGCGGCGGCCTTGGCCTGGTCGATGTCGGTGCGTCGATGATGTTCGGCGCTGTGTCCGGCTCTGCCATTGCCAGTGCGTCGGCAATCGGTTCGAGCATGGTTCCACTGATGAAGGACAAGGGCTATCCTGGCGATTACGCCGTGAACGTCACCGTCACGGCCGCGATCGTTGGCCTGCTCATTCCGCCCTCGCACAACATGATCATCTATTCCGCTGCATCGGGCATCGGCGTGTCGATCGGAGATTTGTTCGTCGCAGGTCTCGTACCCGGACTTCTCACCGGTTTGATGCTGATGGCGACGGCCTGGGTCGTGGCGAGGCGCCGCGGTCTGCCCTATGGGGCCTTCCCCGGATGGCGCGAATTCATTCGAGCAGCGGTGTTTGCAGTGCCGGGCCTGCTCACCGCAGTCATTATCATGGGCGGTATCCTGAGCGGGATATTCACCCCGACCGAGAGTTCGGCCATAGCCGTTATCTATACCATCCTCGTCGGGGTGCTGGTCTACCGCAGCCTCGGCTGGTCGGCATTCTGGGAAGCTGCGCAGAAATCGGTGCGGACGGCATCGATGGTCCTGTTCATAATTGCTGCAGCAACCGCCTTCGGCTTCGCCCTCGCATTGCTCGAAGTACCGGCGGCACTTGCCTCGCTGATCGGGTTCATCACCGAGAACCCCCTGCTGACGCTGCTCATCATAAATATCATGTTGCTGGCACTGGGCACGTTCATGGACATGGCACCGCTGATTGTCATCACAACGCCGATCTTCCTGCCGGTTGCGATGGGAGTGGGCGTGGATCCGGTCCACTTTGGCATTATCATGATGTTGAACCTCGGGATCGGCCTCGTGACGCCGCCAGTGGGTTCGGTCCTTTTCGTCGGATCTGCGGTGGGAAAGATACCGGTCACTACATTGGTGAAGACAATATGGCCGTTCTACTTCACGCTTGTCGCTGCTTTGCTTCTGATCACGTATGTCCCTGGCCTTTCGCTCTGGCTCCCCGGGGTCATCGCCGATTGATCAGAGTGTGACCCCGCGCTTCCAGATCGAGATGACGCGCTGGCCGGAACGTTCGGCGCTGGTCTCCTGCCCGCTCGCCACTTCGAGCAGGTAATCCGCAAAATCGTCTGCAACCCTGTCCGGATCTTCTGTCAGCATCCGGCCCGCATCAAAATCGATCCAGCCGCTCTTGCTGGCGGCAAGTTGCGAGTTGGAGGAAACTTTCACCGTCGGCACCGGAAAGCCGAGCGGAGTTCCGCGACCCGTGGTGAAAAGGATCAGCGTGGCCCCTGCCGCTGCAAGAGCGGTCGAAGACACCGCATCATTGCCCGGGGCCTCCAGCAGGGTAATGCCCGCTGTCTCAGCCAGGCCACCGTAATCGATGACGCCGCTCAGCCGCGCCCGGCCCGCTTTCTGAACCGCGCCGAGCGATTTTTCTTCGAGCGTGGTAATACCGCCGGCTATATTTCCGGGAGACGGGTTTTCGGACACAGCTTGCCCGTTCTCGAGGAAATAGCGCTTGAACCGGTTGAGCAACGCGCCGGCGCTTTCGAGAACCTCAGGGGTTTCGCTGCGGGCAAACAGGGATCGTTCCGCACCGAAAATCTCGGGTATCTCGGTGAGCACCAACCGCCCTTCGCTGGCGTCCACGCGGTTGCTGAACCTGCCTAACAGGGGATTCGCTGTCACACCGGAAAGCGCATCGGAACCCCCGCATTTGAGTCCGATGCAAAGTGCGGAAGAAGGCGCCTCGACGCGGGTTTGATCGCCGACCTTTTCGACCAGTTCCGCGATCAGCCCGAGCAAGGCCTTCCGCTCGTCGCCAACGTCCTGCGCCCGCATCGAGCGAAGTTTCGCACGGCTACGTTCGGGGACGGAGCCGACAAGTTCGTCCAGCTGGTTGCTCTCGCAGCCAAGGCCCACCAGCACGACGCCGCCGGCATTGGGATTGTCGCACAGCGCGGCAAGCACGGCCCGCGTGCCGGCAAGGTCTTCGCTCAGTTGTGAACATCCATGCGGATGGCCGAAAGCCACGACCGCATCTACACGATCCGCATGGAGGGCAGACGCCTCTCGTGCGACCATATCGGCGAGGGGTGAAACGCACCCGACAGTGGGCAGCACCCATATTTCGTTGCGGGTCGCGTAACGGCCGTCCGGGCGACGGTAACCCAGCCACGGGCAAAGTGGCGCGGCCGGCGTCGCTTCCATCTTCTCGCCCTCGAAGTCCGAATAGTTCAATTCGCCAGCCAAAGCCGTCTTCAGGTTATGGGAATGAACGTGCTCGCCCGCTCCGATCTGCTGGCTCGCGAGCCCGATCTGCTCGCCGTAGCGTCGAACAGGGTCTCCCGGCATTATTTCGCCGAGCGCGAACTTATGTCCACGCGGAATATCGCTGCGCAGCGCGGTGCGTTCGCCTGCAACCTCTACAGCCTCGCCGCCCTTCAGATCGGCCAGGGCTACCGCAACATTGTCGCGGTCATGGATTTTCCAGGCTGCAGGCCCACTGCCCGCTGCTCGTACCGACGGCTCCAACATAACCGCATTCCGCTTTCGTATGCTCGCCCAGGCGCGCTTGATTTACAGTGTAGAACGCTTCAAAAACCGATGTTGACACCGGTTACCACAACATCGGTTTCGGAACAATCGGCATCGCAGCGTCTTGCCTGACGGAGAGAATGAATGACCCGCCCACTTCACCTGGATGACGACGGGCTCTTCCCGCCTGATCCGGGCGTCCGTCTGATCGCCCGCCAGCTCTATTCCGAAGTATCCGGTTTACCCATCATATCGCCCCACGGGCATACCGATCCGGAATGGTTCGCGACCAACGAGCCTTTCGGCAATGCGTCCGAATTACTGCTGCATCCCGACCACTACCTTTTCCGGATGCTCTATTCGCAGGGCATTTCTCTCGAGGCCCTAGGCATTGGCGGCCGCGATGCCGACCCCCGCGAATCCTGGCGCTTGCTGGCAGAAAATTACCATCTGTTTCGCGGTACGCCCTCGCGCATATGGCTAGATTGGGTCTTCGCCAAATCCTTCGGTATCGGGGTGCGTCTCGACGCAGAAACCGCGGACTTCTATTTCGACACGATCTCGGAAGCCTTGCAGACCGAGCCTTTCCGTCCTCGCGCCCTGTTCGAGCGCTACGGCCTGGAAGTACTCGCCACGACCGAAAGCCCGATAGATACGCTGGAGCACCACAGGGCAATCAGGGAGAGCGGTTGGGACGGGCGCGTCATTACCGCCTATCGTCCCGACCCTGTCGTCGATCCCCATTTCGAGGGTTTCGCGCAGAACCTTGCGACATTTGCCGAACTGACCGGCGAAGATACCCAAGGCTGGTCGGGCTATCTCGCTGCGCATCGCAAGCGGCGGGCATTCTTCAAGGAAATGGGCGCGACCTCGACCGACCACGGCCATCCGACCGCGACCACGGCCAACCTTTCCCCCGCAGATGCGGCCGCGCTGTTCGACACGGTGAAAAGCGGAAGGGCATCGCCAAAGGAAGCGGAAGTTTTCCGCGGCCAGATGCTGACGGAAATGGCGGCGATGAGCATCGACGATGGATTGGTGATGCAGATTCACCCGGGCAGTTTCCGCAATCACAACAGGCTGTTGTTCAACAGTTTCGGTAGGGACAAGGGCGCCGATATCCCGACACGCACCGATTACGTGCACGCATTGCAGCCGCTGCTCGACCGATTCGGCAACGAACCTGACTTTTCGATCATCCTGTTTACCCTGGACGAAAGCAGCTATGCGCGCGAACTCGCACCCTTGGCCGGACATTACCCCTGCCTCAAGCTGGGACCGGCCTGGTGGTTTCACGATAGCCCCGAAGGCATGCGCCGCTTCCGGTTGATGACGACGGAAACGGCGGGTTTCTACAACACCGTCGGCTTCAACGACGATACCCGCGCCTTCCTTTCGATACCGGCACGCCACGATGTCGCCCGCAGGATCGATTGCGGTTTCCTCGCCCAATTGGTGGCGGAACATCGGATCGAGGATTGGGAGGCCGCTGACGTCGCGCGCGATCTTGCGTATAATCTCGCCAAGCGGGCATACCGCCTGTGAGATTGAACTCGCAAACGATCGCTCGTCTGCCCGCTGATATCGCGCGGTTCGCTTACGATCGAACCGGGCAGTCGATCGGCATCGTCCATTTCGGGATCGGAGCGTTCCATCGCGCGCACATGGCGAGCTACACCGATCTGGCGATGAACGCCGGAGAGCGTGACTGGATGATCAGCGGCGTCTCGCTGCGTTCTCGCTCCGTTGCAGAACGGCTTAATCCCCAAGAGGGTCTGTTTACGCTGACCGAGCGCGCGGGGGACAATGCTTCGACGCGGCTGGTCGGCTCCGTTGCAGAGGTTCTCTATGCGCCGGACCAAGCAGACGAGGTGATTTCGCGCATCGCAGATCCCGCCTGCCAGATCGTGAGTTTCACGGTCACCGAGAAAGGCTATGCCCGACGCGAAGGCAATTTGCTTAATCTCCAACTGGCAGAGGCCAGCTTCTATCCGCTTCTGTCCAGCGCCCTGGAAAGACGCCGGAAGAAGGGATTACCCGGAGTAACCCTGCTTTCCTGCGATAATCTGCCTGACAATGGCCGCGTGCTTCGAACGCTCTTCGCACAGTGGCTGGCAGCGCGAAACCCGGACATGATAGAATGGTTTCAGGCGCATTGCAGCGTTCCCTCGACAATGATCGACCGGATCGTTCCGCGCACCGATGAACAGGACCTCGCATGGCTGGAAGGCCTGATCGGAATGCAGGATCCCGGTGCCGTCTTCACGGAACGTTTTAGCCAATGGGTGATCGAGGACGATTTTGCAGGTCGGCGACCTGCCTGGGAAAATCATGGCGCACAACTTGTCGAGGACGTGAGATCTTACGAAACCGCCAAACTGCGGATGCTCAATGGTGCTCATTCGATGATTGCATATTGCGGTTTGCAGGCAGGGTACGAATTTGTTCATGAAGCCGTCGCGGACCCGATACTGCGCCGGAAGGCCGAACGCCTGATGCGCGAGGAAGCCTTGCCAACCATCTCTCCGGCAGAGGGGCAGGATCTCGAAGCATATGCCGACACCCTGATGGAACGATTTGCCGATCCTGCCTTGCGTCACCGGCTGTCTCAGATTGCGATGGATGGCACCCAGAAGATACCGCAAAGATGGCTCGATACGTTGGTCGATCTTGAAGAGGCGGGTGGTGTTCCGGAAGCGATCCCGACGGGAATTGATGCCTGGCTGTGGCATATCGAAGACAGGCGGTTCGTCGACGATCCAAGGAAGGTCGAATTGCACGAGGCGCTGTTGCAAGACGGACGTGAGGCGGTGCTTTCCCTATGCTTTCTGGGTCACAATGCGAATGCCGCCATCTGGCCAGGCTATACCGAACTGTTGCCTCGCCTGGTCATGCTGACAGACGGAAGATAGTGTTAGGACCGGAGCATTTCGATCATGAGGAACTGGCAAACGCACTTGATCCGGGATCGCTTGATTTCCTGCCATACACGGCGCTGCCCACGTCATGACCAGCGCCGGGGGACAATTTAGGGCAGATGAGTTCTTCTCTCCGCCGTCAAACGCGAACGGGCAACTTGCTCGAGGCCTTCATCTCCTTGAGCGACAGGTTTGACCGGATGCTGGTGACACCGGGCAGTCGCCGCATCGTGCTGTGAGCAGCTCAGTTGAACGAAGGCCATGACGCCGAGCCCAAGCTCCCGTCGACAGTGTTAAACTCCCCTCAATCAATCGATC
The DNA here is from genome assembly GCA_027941995.1 of Erythrobacteraceae bacterium WH01K. Taxonomy (NCBI): domain Bacteria; kingdom Pseudomonadati; phylum Pseudomonadota; class Alphaproteobacteria; order Sphingomonadales; family Erythrobacteraceae; species Erythrobacteraceae bacterium WH01K. Next base: position 542,689 of record CP115966.1, read on the forward strand.
CAACCGAAAGGCCCTTGCATGAGAGCTGGCCTGTTCGAGAGATCCCAAGAAGCGCCAACGGTCGTGAACGTGCCGGATCCGTCGCCGGGCCCGGATGGTGTCGTCCTCAAGGTCGAGGCGACTGGCGCCTGCCGCAGCGACTGGCATGGTTGGATGGAGTACAATAGCGACATCGACCTCCCGAACATCCCCGGCCATGAGCTGGCGGATGTGATCGAGATGGCCGGGAAGAACGTAAAGAACTGGAAGGTCGGCGAAGGGGTCGGCATCGACGCTGCACCGGAAGCATTGACGAATATGGACAAATTCCAGTCCGTCGGCGCGACCGTGATAACGAGCTTCTGAGCCACGGACCTCTCTCGTTTAGGGGAACTCCGAGTCCTGTTTCGACATCAAGCGCATGTTTTGCGAGGATAGCCATGTGACCGTCCATGCCCATTGGACGCAAAACAAGGACGATCGCGGCTCGGCGGTCATGGACATTTTTTGTCTGGAAGACGGTCGTATCGTGGAGCACCGGGATGTTATCCAGCCCATCCCCGAGGACATCGCACACGACAACATGATGTTCTGAGCGACATAAAAGACCGCCTTGATCGGCGGTAATCTGGCGTCGGCCCTGATCCGAGGCTTGATCGCCGTTGGCGGGAAGGGTCGCCGGGCGATTGAGCTCGCCATTCCCTTCCCCGCAACATCTTCCTCGCACCTCGGGCAATTTACCGATGACCGTTATGCACTTCTAATTGGTTCGGGCCGACTTCGACGGTCAGGCAGGGTTTGCAGAACCTATCATTTCCGCACTGGATGCGCGGCATTTTCCCAGAGCGTCTTCGCAACCTCTCTCACCACGTCTCCCGAGCGAGCTTGCCCGTTCGTGGTGCCGGCTCTATCCGGGAGGGATGGGAGTGGAGGTGAAGAAGGCGCGGCGGGTTACCTCGATCGATGTCGCCGAGGCTGCTGGTGTGAGCCAGTCGACCGTCAGCCGTGCGCTGTCCGGATGCGACAGCATTACGGAGGCGACGCGCAGCCGCGTGATCGAGGCCGCGCGCAAGCTCCAGTACCGCGTCAACGAACATGCAGCGCGCCTGCGCCGCGGCAGCACCGGCACGCTGGCCGTAATCGTGATCGGCCGGGCGGGCGCTGCGCCGGGCGCGATCAATCCGTTCCATTACAAACTGCTGGGCGCGGTCTGCGCAGAAGCTTCGGCACGCGGGCTCGATGCGCTCGTCTCGTTCCAGTGCGACCCCGCGCAGTTCTACCATGACTATATCGAGAGCGGGCAGGCCGACGGAATCATCCTGATCGGGACGACGGTGAACACGCCTGCCTGGGATTTCCACGCCCCGCTGCTGGAACGGGCGAACGTGTCGAGCTGGGCCTCGCCGTTCGACAAGGAAGTGGAAATCCGGTCCGACAATGCAAGCGCTGCCCGTATTGCGGTGGAGCGGCTCGTGCGCGCGAGGCACCGTTCCGTCACCTTCGTCGGCCAGCCCACGGGCGACCAGCCCCAGTTCGGCGAGCGGTATCGCGGCATGGTCGCGGCGGCGGAAGAAGCGGGGCTTGCCCATGACTGTATCGTGCCGCCCAACAATGCCACGCGGGCAGAGGAAGGACGCGCCGCGATCCAGGCGCTCATGGCCTCCGGCAAGCCGATGGATGCCCTGTTCTTCGCCTGCGACGCGCAGGCGCTGGGCGGTCTCGGCGCGTTGGCAGAGGCCGGGTGCGACGTGCCCGGGGCTGTCGGCGTCATCGGTTTTGATGGAGTGGAGGGCGGGGCGCACAGCAACCCGCCGCTCACCACGATAGAACCGGATTTCGCGCAGGCCGCCCGCCTGCTGGTCGAACGCAGCCTGTCGGGCGAGGAGCCTCAAGAGGGCGAGGGCGAGACGGCCCGCGCACCGGTCCGCCTGGTGGAACGGGCCAGCGTTTCGCGCTGAAGCGCGCGGGATTTCGCCGCCTGCCCGTGCCTAGCTGACCTGTCTTTCCTGCCCTTCCCAGTAGGGCGCGCGCAGTTCCCGGCGCAGGATCTTGCCCGACGGATTGCGCGGCAGGGCCTCGATGAAATCGACCGATTTGGGGCATTTGAAGCCCGCGATGCGCTCTTTCGCATAGGCAATCACGCCGTCCTGGTCGAGCGAGCATCCCGGTTTTGCGACCACCACGGCCTTCACAGCCTCGCCCCATTTTTCGTCCGGCACGCCGATCACGGCGACATCGGCAATATCGTCATGCCCGTAGAGCGCGCTTTCGACCTCGGCCGGATAGACGTTCTCCCCGCCGGTGATGATCATGTCCTTGATCCGGTCCTGGATGAAGAGATAGCCGTCCTCGTCCAGTATGCCGGCATCGCCCGTCAGCAGCCAGCCGTCCTCGGTCAGCGTCTTCGCGGTCTCTTCCGGCCGGTTCCAGTATTCGATCATCACGCAGTCGCTGCGGATGGCGACCTCGCCGATTTCGCCGGCGGGCAGGCGCCCGCGCTTTTCATCGAAAATGGCGATTTCGACGCCCGGCAGCGGCTTGCCTGCGCTGCGCATCTTGTCCTCGCGCCCCGGCCGGTGGTCTTCCGGGGCCAGGCTGACGACCGTCCCCCAGGTTTCGGTCATCCCGTAGAGCTGGGCGAATTCGCAGCCCAGCCGATCGACCCCTTCCTTCAGCAGGTCGAGCGGGATGGGGGACGCACCGTAGGTCAGCCCCTTCACGCTGGAGAAGTCGGCGTCCTCCGCATCCGGATGGGCCAGCATGATCCGCAGCGCCGCCGGGACCAGGAATATCCATTTCACCTTGTGCCTGCGAATATCGGCGATGGTGAGCGCCGGGTCGAATTCGGCATGCAGGATCAGCTCTGTCCCCGCCTGCGCGGCGTTCATTGCCGATCCCAGCCCGGCGATATGGCCATAGGGCATGGCAAGGATCATCGTGTCGCCGGGTTCGGCGCAGTACCAGTAGATGCCTTCGCGCTGCAGCACGGGCCTGAGATTGGTGCCGTTCCAGTGGCTAAGGACGACGCCCTTGGGCCGCCCCGTCGTGCCGGACGTATAGAGCTGCACCACCGGATCGTCGCGGGTGACGTCTGCCGTGACGGGGGCATCGGACTGGCTGTCCCGCCACTGCGCGAATTCCTCGCCCATCGCGATCTTGCGGCCTGCGAAGGACACGCCGGAAAATTCATCTTCCACGAACAGGACGGGGGCGGTGCTGTCTTCCAGGATCCAGGCGACCTCTGCCGGGGCGAGGCGCCAGATGACCGGCACGATGACGAAACCGCCCCGGGCCGCCCCCAGCGTCAGTTCCACCGCCTGGTCCGAATTCTTGCCCAGATACGCGACCCGGTCGCCCTTCTGCAGGCCCATCGCGGCAAGGCCATTCGCGATCTGCGTCGCCCGCCGGTCATACTCGGCGAAGGTGGTCACCCGCTCGCCGAACCGCAGGGCCGGGGCATCGGGCTGCGTCTGCGCGTGATGGGACAGTGCGTCTCCGAACGTGTCGTGGTTGATTGCCTCGGTCATCGATCTCTCTCCAGCGGTCCGGTGCGAATCGCCCGGATCTCGTCTTGCGTGCGAGAGTGTCTGCCTTCGCCGCCTGCGTAAAGCGTTGCTGCAAATCGACCTTCAAGGGCTGCCAGCGGACTGCCTTTAGGCGGTCATCGGTGACATCGGCCATGCAAAGGCTGGCATGGACGCGCCTAATGCGCTTATGCGGGCAGCAACCATGGCCGACCCAGCGCGACCCGATACGAACAAGAGGCTCAGTGCAGAGCCCGGACTGCCCGTGACCGGCGTGCTGTACAATCCGCGCAGCCACCGCAATCGCGGGAACGAGCCGCGCGAACTCGATTACCCGGTCATCCGCGTGGAGCAGCCGCAGCGCCGCCGCGACCTGAAGGCGGCGATGCAGCGCTTCGTCGACAGCGGGGTGGAACTGCTGGTCATCAATGGCGGCGACGGGACGGTGCGCGATGCGCTGACCGGCGGCAACATGGTGTTCGGCGACGACTGGCCCGCCCTTGCCGTCCTTCCCCGGGGCAAGACCAATGCGCTGACCATCGATCTCGACATGCCGCGAAGCTGGTCGCTGGAGGAAGCGATCCTGGCCCACCGCGACGGGCGCAACCTGAAACGCCGGCCCCTGGTGCTGGAGCCGATGGGCGAGACGGACGATCCGCTGGTCCGCCTCGGCTTCATCCTTGGCGCAGGCGCATTCGTCGCGGCGATCGACAGCGGGCAGGGCGCACACCGGCTGGGCGCATTCGAAGGGCTGGCCGTGGGCGCGACTGCGACCTGGGGTTTTCTTCAGATGCTGTTCGGGTCGGACCGCAATCCGTGGAAACGGGGCGCGCCGATGGATGTGAAGCTGGGGCCGGACCTCGAACCGCTGCCGCACAGCCGCCATGGCGAGCCATCACGCCGCAGCGCGCTGTTCGCCTCTACCCTGCAGCGTTTCCCGGCCGGGCTGGACCCGTTCAGCGAATTGCCCGGCCCGATCCGCGTCTTCGCCGTCGACCGGTTCCTGCGCCGCTTCGCATTCCAGCTGCCCCCGATCCTGAAGGGCTGGCGGCCGGACTGGATGGCGGAAGCGGGGCTGCACCGGGCCAGCACCGACCGCATCGACCTCGACCTTGGCGACGGCTTCATCCTGGACGGGGAGCGTTTCGATCCCGGGCGCTATTGCGTGACGCCCGGCCCGGAACTGACCTTCGTGGTTCCGTGACGGCAGCCGGGCGATGACGGGCAGCCTGCAAGAGCGCATCGCCGGGGCAGCGGCGCGGGATGTCCGGCCCGAAGTGGCGGCGTTTGCAAAGGCTCTGGCGCAGGAGACGGGCGCGGTCGCCGCGCTTTTCTACGGCTCCAACCTCAGGACGGGATCGCTCGACGGAGTGCTCGATTTCTACCTGCTGCACGAAGGGCCTCAGCGCGAACGCATCTGGCCGCGCGTCAGCTATCACGAAAGCCCCGCGCGCGAGGACATGCTGCGCGCCAAGGCGGCGACGATGAGCATGGGGCAATTCGCGAAGGCTGCCCGCGGGGACAGCCGCGACACCACGATCTGGGCGCGCTTCGTCCAGCCCAGTGCGCTGGTCTGGGCCCGCGAAGATGCCGCGCGCGACGCGGTGCTTCTGGCGCTGGCCGATGCCGCCCGCACCGCGGCGCGGCTGGCGGCGGCGCTGGGTCCGCGCAGCGGACAGGCCGCCGATTTCTGGCGCGCCCTGTTCAAGGCGACCTATACGGCGGAATTCCGGGTCGAGAAGGCGGGGCGGGAGGATTCCATCCTCTCGGTCAACGCAGCCCATTTCGACGGCCTGCTGCCGGCGGCATGGATTGCGGACGGCCTCGCCTTCGAGCAGGTCGGCGGCACGCTCGCCCCGCGTTTCGCGGCGGGCGAGCGCCAGCGTATCCTGCGCTGGTGGGCAAAGCGGCAACGGCTAGGCAAGGCGCTCAACATCGTCCGGCTTGGAAAAGCGACGACGACCTTCGAAGGAGCCGCAAAATACGGCGCATGGAAGGTCGAGCGACACACCGGCGTGGCGCTGGAAGTAACGCCCTTTGCCGAAAAATACCCGCTACTGGCCGCGCCCGGCGCGCTCATCCGAGTGTTGCGGGCAAAGCGCGCCGCCAATCGCGACCTTTGAAGTTCGGGTGTGCGTCCGGATGACCGTCAGAAATATCGCATCTGGATGCTGATGCTCTCGACCCCGTTGCCGACATTGAACCGCGTCTTCTTGTAGCTCGGCTTGCCGAGGTTGAAGATGTTGATTGACGGGTTGTTCGACATCGCACCGCCATCGGCGCGGATATCGGTCTTGCCATTGCCGTTGACGTCGTGGCGCACGGCAATGCCGTAGGTGCCGGCCGAGGGCACGGGCATGCAGAAGGTCATCGTGCCGGCCTTCGCAGGCGCTTCCATCCGGTAGATCCAGCGGCCCGATTCCAGCCAGTCGGCTTCCGTCCCGCGATAGGATTGCACCCGCACGCGGCCCGACGAAGACTTGATCCCCTGCACCGTCACCCGCACGGCAGGGCCGGCGCCGGCGGCGCATTTGCCCATGTCGTTGGAGATTTTTTGCCGGTACTGCGCCGAAGCCGGCGCGGAGACACCGCCTGCGACGAGGCCGACGCCCATCACGGCGGCAAGCGCGTATTTCGAAGCTGTCTTCATAAAATCAGTTCCCTTTCGGGCGCCTTTTTCAAGCAGGCCTGCCCGTATCCTTGCGCTGCTATTTAGCGGGTCGGCTGTGAATTCAGCGTGAATTGGCGCGATCCGTGCACCTTTTGCGGTGTATCGATGTGGATAAGGAAAGACGCGTCGTTGATGCATGATTCGCGCCTCAGCTAGGAATACCCATCGCAGCAGAGCCCGAACATACCATGCCGCCAAAACAGCCGCTGATTTCCCCTAGCATCCTGTCCGCCGACTTCGCGCGCCTGGGCGAAGAAGTGCGCGCCGTCGACGAGGCGGGTGCGGACTGGATCCATGTCGACGTGATGGATGGGCATTACGTCCCGAACATCACGATCGGCCCGATGGTGGTGAAGGCCCTTCGCCCGCATTCGAAGAAGGTGTTCGACGTCCACCTGATGATCTCGCCGGTCGATCCCTACCTGCAGGAATTCGCCGATGCGGGCGCGGACATCATCACCGTCCATCCCGAGGCGGGAGCCCATGTCCACCGCACCGTGCAGGCGATCAAGGGCATGGGCAAGAAGGCGGGCGTGTCCCTCAATCCCGGCACGCCGGTGGAGGTGCTGGACAATCTGATGGACATGATCGATCTCGTCCTGGTGATGAGCGTCAATCCCGGCTTCGGCGGGCAGAGCTTCATCGACAGCCAGCTGGCGAAGATTTCCGCCATCCGGGAAAAGATCGATGCCAGCGGCCGCGCCATCCACCTGGAAGTGGATGGCGGGGTCAATCCCGAAACTGCGAGGCAATGCGTCGCGGCGGGGGCCGATGTCCTCGTCGCGGGTTCCGCCACGTTCAAGGGCGGGGCCGATTGCTACGCGGCCAATATCGCCGCGCTGAAAGGCGAGGGCTGATGACCGACCGGCTGGACTCCCTGCATGCGGGTGAGGCCCGCGCGGAGACGGACTTGAACGCCGACAACAGTTCGGTCGAGGCGGGTGCGGCCGAAACCGGTGCCGACAGCCAGCTGGCCATCCCGCTGAGCGGCGGTTCGGTCAGATCGGGCGACCGCACGGACGATCTCGTGGTCGATGCACAGGGGTCCACGGTCGAGCGGGAAGTGAATGCCCGCATCCTCGAGCCTTCGCGCGCCCTGGTGCCGAGCGATCTTGCCGCGCCAGCGCTGGGGGCGGCCGACCGCTTCCTGCGCTTCGCCTACCGCATGGGCATTCCGGGCCATGCGCTGGCGTCCCCGCTGAAACGCCCGGCGCGTCCGCGCGTCGCGGCGATCGTCGACAGTCCCCTGAGCGGCGACCGGACCAGCGGCGTTGCCCTGCGGGCAGGACATTTCCTCGTGCACGGCGTCAAGGCGCCGATCGCGCAGATGGACTTTGCCTCGTCCTCCGTCCGACTGACGCCGCCGTTCCAGCGCGTCGTCCACGGCTTTGCATGGATGCGCGACCTTGCCGGCGCCTGTCCGCGGCAGCAGGCGGCCCCGGTCGCCTCGCGCATCACCGCGCGCTGGCTCGATGCCAATCCGCGCCCGGGCAAGGGCGCGGCCTGGGATGTCGAACAGGTCGGCAACCGCCTGCTGGCATGGCTCGTCCATGCCCCGCTGGTCCTCGATGACGTCAAACTGCGCGACCGTCTGCTGGATTCGATGGCAGAAACCGCGCGCTGGCTCGATCGCAATGTCGGCAAGGCACAGGACGGCATCGGCCTTATCACCGGCTGGACTGCCATCGTCGCTGCAGGGCTGCTGCTGTCCGATGGCCGCGCCCGCCGCCTGTTCGGCGAAGCGGGTCTGGCCCGGGCACTGGGCGATTGCATTGCAGAGGATGGCGGTGTCCTGTCCCGCAGCCCGCTGGCGCAGATGGATGCTCTGGCCCTGCTGGTGGAGCTGACCGCCTGTTACGAGGCGACGGACCGCGACCCGCCCGAAGCCATCGCGACGATGATGGAGCTGCTCGTCCCGCCGCTTCTGGGCCTGCTGCATGGCGAAGCGGGTCTGGGCAACTGGCAGGGATCGGGCGCCACCCCGACGGAGAAAGTCGCCGCGCTGGTGCGCGCCAGCGGCGTGCGGACCCGCCCGCTGAAGGACGTGCGCCAGTGGGGATACCAGCGCGCGACCGGTGCGAAGACGGTGCTGCAATTCGATGCCGCGCCTCCGCCTCTGCCGCGTCATGCCCGCACAGGCTGCGCCAGCACGCTCGCCTTCGAGATGTCGGACAACGGCCAGCGCCTGATCGTCAATTGCGGCGGCGCTGCGCTGGCCGGCGGGATGGTCCCGCACCGGATCGAACAGGGCCTGCGCGCCACCGCCGCGCATTCGACGCTGGTGCTGGACGACGTCAATTCGACGGCTGTGCACATCAAGGGGCAGCTGGGCAGCGGCGTGAACGAGGTCGAGGTCGACCGGCGGCAGCTGAAGACCAACCAGGGCGCGGCGACCCGTATCGAGGCCACGCATGACGGCTATGCCGCGCGTTACGGACTGCACCACCGCCGCGTCCTCGTCCTGCGGGACGATGGCAGCGAGCTGCGCGGGGAAGACGTGCTGGTTCCGGTGGGCAAGAAGGGTAAGCGCGGCAAGATCGGCTTCGCCATTCGCTTCCATATCGGCCAGGGCATCGACCTGCGGCTGAGCGACGACCGGCGCGGGGCCAGTCTCGGCCTGCCCGACGGGCGGCTGTGGCAATTCCGCGTGGCAGGCGATGCCGCCGGTGAACTGGGTATCGAGGAAAGCATGTGGGTTGACGGGCAGGGGCGTCCCCAGCCTATCGAGCAGCTGACATTGCAAGGACTGACATCGCGCAGCGGCGGGAGCTTCTCCTGGCTGTTCAAGCGGATGAGCTGACCAAAGACGGGAAAGACGAATACATGGGTGATGTAACGATCCGCCGGGCCCTCCTTTCGGTGTCCGACAAAACCGGTCTTGCCGATCTGGCAGGCAAGCTGGCGAAGGCCGGGGTTGAGCTCATTTCCACCGGTGGGACCGCGCGGATGCTGCGCGAGGCCGGGATGGATGTGCGGGACATCTCGGAGATCACCGAGTTTCCGGAAATGATGGATGGCCGCGTCAAGACGCTCCATCCAAAAGTGCATGGCGGATTGCTGGCCGTGCGCGACGATGCGGACCACGCCGCCGCGATGGAAGCCCACGGGATCGGCGCCATCGACCTCGTGATCGTCAATCTCTATCCCTTCGAAGCCACCGTGGCGAAGGGCGCGGAGCGGGACGAGATCATCGAGAACATCGATATCGGCGGACCCAGCATGGTTCGTTCGGCTGCCAAGAATAACCGCTATGTCACTATCGTGACCGACCCGGCGGATTACGATACGCTCGCCGGCGAACTGGCGGACGGCAATGGCGCGACCTCGCTCGACTTCCGCAAGCGAATGGCGGCGAAGGCCTTTGCCGCCACTGCCGCCTATGATTCCATGATCAGCCAGTGGTTCGCCTTTTCCGACCAAGGCCAAACCTTCCCGTCGATGCTCGCGGTGAACGGCCGCGACCCGGTGGAGCTGCGCTATGGCGAGAACCCGCACCAGAAGGCGGCGCTCTACACTCCGGTCGGCCCCCACGCGAAGGGGATCGCGCAGGCCAGCCAGGTGCAGGGCAAGGAACTGAGCTACAACAATTACAACGACGCCGACGCCGCGCTGGAACTGGTCAGCGAATTTTCCGGTGAAGAGCCTGCGGTCGTCATCGTGAAGCACGCCAATCCGTGCGGCGTCGCGCAGGCCCCGACCCTGCTGGAAGCGTGGGAAGCGGCGCTCGCCTGCGACAGCGTGTCCGCCTTCGGCGGCATCGTGGCGGTCAACCGGCCGCTCGACGGGCCGACCGCGGAAGCCATCGCGAAGATCTTTACCGAAGTCGTCGTCGCTCCATCGGCCGACGATGCCGCGCGGGAAGCCTTTGCGAAGAAGAAGAACCTGCGCCTGCTGCTGACCGGCGATATGCCCGCACCGCGCCGCGGCGGCCTGCTGGTCAAGCCGATTACCGGCGGCCTGCTGGTCCAGACGCGCGACAATGGCGCGATCACGCAGGACGAACTGAAGGTCGTGACCAGGCGCGAACCGACGGCGCATGAACTCAAGGACTGCCTGTTCGCCTGGACCGTGGCGCGGCACGTGAAATCGAACGCCATCGTCTATGCAAAGGACGGGGCGACGGCGGGTATCGGTGCAGGCCAGATGAACCGCCGCGATTCCAGCCGGATCGCCGCGATGAAGGCGGCGGAAGCGGCGGAGAAATACGACTGGCCGGAACCGCGCACCGTGGGCAGCGCCGTGGCGTCCGATGCCTTCTTCCCCTTCGCCGACGGCCTGCTGGCCGCAGCCGAAGCCGGGGCGACCGCCATCATCCAGCCGGGCGGCTCGATCCGCGACGACGAGGTGATTGCCGCCGCCGACGAACGCGGCCTTGCGATGATCTTCACCGGGATGCGCCATTTCCGGCACTGATCGGCAGGGATCAGCCGGGCATTCGCTCCAGTTCGATCGGCTGCAATCCTGTCAGGGTTAGCCGGTCGCCGCGGACTTCGTATCCCGTGACCGTACGAAGGGCACCAAACAGCCGGGCATCGGCCTGCATCAGCGTCTCTTCGCATCGCCTCAACGTGGTTGGCAATGAATCGAGCACGAGGCTACCGGGCCGGGGCGAGCGATAGGACGCGCCGCCACTGTTGCAGCCCGCCCCGCCGCCGATATAGTCGTGCGAAATCGTGACGCGGGCGGCTCGCGCACCGTCCCACGCCTCCCCGTCAATCGACAGGACCCGCCATTCGCCCTGCAATTCGGGCCGCGGCCCCTGGGGCCGGCCGAGCACGGCGCGCGTCCCGTCGGCAGCGGTCAGCACCAGCGAACCGTCCTCTTGCAGCGACCATCCGCTTGCCCGGTCGATGAAGTCTGCCAGCAGCCTTTCCAGCGAGGCGGCCTGTGGACCGGAGCACTTGCCGATGATGACCGCCTCCCTCCGCGACGTTCGCAGATCGCCGCCGGGTGTTGCCTCGTAGAAGGCCGGATGTCCGCCCCCGCAGCCCGCCTCGTGGCTGAAGAAGGTTTCGCTCTGGAAATTGACGATGCCCTGATTGCCCGGAAACGGGGTATTGCCCACACTGCGTACTGCCCACTGCCCCTCGATAGCTGCGAAGGTCGACCCCGGACCCGTCACTGTGTCTTCGCTCGCAACTGCCGGAATATCCGCTTCTTCTCCGGAGGGGGCGGGTGCCGGCCGGTCGGAACCGGTCTCGGCGGTACAAGCGGCCAGCAGGAGGGCATAGACCGACACTGCGATCAACCGGTTGCTACCTGTAATTTTCGGCAGGGTAAAAATCATGCGCAGCGCGCTTCCTATATGGCGGGGGATGTCTGCGCGCCCGTGCCTGAACGGCGCGCAACCGGGCGGTTCAGCGGCTTGTAAACGGTCATGGTGTAACCACATGGCTGCAAATATCGAAAGCACCCCCAATGTTCAAGTTCAAACGCGACCTCTACGCCAGTTTCGGCATCGGATTCCTCATCGGCCTCGGCATTGTCGGCGCGGCCTTCGGGCCGGGCGACCTGTCTGCCATTCCGCAGGCCGTTGCAGCGACGGTCGGATGACGGTTTTTCGCCCGTGAAACGAACTCTCCTCCCTCTTCTGGCCGCAGCAGGTCTGGCCATGTCCGGTTGCCAGGGACCGGCCCTGGCGGCGGAAAACCACCTGAAGGCGCCTGCGGCGGACCGCGCGGCGAAGGAAGCGCCCGGCCTGAAGACCGCGGTTTTCGCCGGCGGCTGCTTCTGGGGCGTGGAGGCCGTGTTCAGCCATGTCAAAGGCGTGACGAGCGCGGTATCGGGTTATCACGGCGGCACGAAACGCTCGGCCAGCTACAAGCTCGTCTCAAGCGGGATTACCGACCATGTGGAGGCGGTGAAGGTCACCTATGACCCCAGCGTGGTGCGCTACGACGAATTGCTGCGCATCTTCTTCTCGGTCGTGGCCGATCCGACGCTGAAGGACCGGCAGGGTCCGGACCGCGGGTCGCATTACAATGCCGAGATCGTTCCGCTGAACAGCGAGCAGCGCACGGTCGCGCTGACCTATCTTTCGCAGATCAAGCGATCGGGGAAATGGTCCAGGCCCATCGTCACCCCGATCCGGCCTGCAAAAACCTTCTACCCGGCAGAGACCTATCATCAGGACTTTGCCGCGAAAAATCCGAACCACGGATACATCTTGCGCTGGGACAAGCCGAAGGTTCGCGCGCTGGCGCAGTTCTTCCCCGAACATTATCGCGCCAGCTTCCGCCGCAACTAACTCTCTTCCGGCGCGTCCGGCAGGCGGGTCTGGCGAAGCGGCTTTGCCATCGCTACATTGCCGGACATGAGTGAAACACACGCACCGGGCCACCGCGAACTGGCGGGCGAAGCCTTGTCGGATGCGGCGAAGGCGTCGCTGGAATCGAGCGGCGAGCGCTGGACCGGCATGCGCGCCGAAGTGTTCGAGGAACTGGCCAGCCACGACCGGCCCGTTTCCGCCTACGACATCGCCGACAACCTCTCGCGCAAGCGGGGTAGCCGCGTCGCGCCCAACAGCGTTTACCGCATTCTCGACATCTTCGTGAACGGCAACCTTGCCAACCGGATCGAGAGCGCGAATGCCTTCCTCGTCAATACGCATCCCGGTTGCCGCCACGACTGCGTGTTCCTGATCTGCGACGATTGCGGCACGGCCAGCCATTTCGACAATGACGAACTGACCGGTGCGCTGCGCCGGGCCGGGCAGGCCAAGGGGTTCTCCGACGTCCGACCGGTGGTCGAGCTGCGCGGCCTGTGCAGCGACTGCGCCTGAAGCCGTGATCTGCATGCGGGGGCGAGGGCTGCTCTCGTTCATCGACAGGTCCCGATTCCGCGTGTAAGCGATTGGGGTATGACGACCCGCCCCGATACGCCGCTGCTCGACACCGTCGACACGCCCGAAGACCTTCGCAAGCTGAAGCCGGAACAGCTTCGGCAATTGTCCGATGAATTGCGGGCCGAGATGATCGATGCCGTCGGCAGCACCGGCGGCCATCTAGGCAGCGGGCTGGGCGTGGTGGAACTGACCACGGCGATCCATTATGTCTTCAACACGCCCGACGACAAGCTGATCTTCGATGTCGGCCACCAGGCCTATCCGCACAAGATCCTGACCGGGCGGCGCGACCGCATCCGCACCCTGCGGCAGGGCGGCGGACTTTCCGGCTTCACCAAGCGGAGCGAGAGCGAATACGACCCCTTCGGCGCGGCGCATTCCAGCACATCGATTTCCGCCGGGCTCGGCTTTGCCGTGGCGAACAAGCTGAACGGCGCGCCGGGCAAGGCGATCGCGGTGATCGGCGACGGCGCGATGAGCGCCGGCATGGCCTACGAGGCGATGAACAACGCCGAACAGGCGGGCAATCGCCTGATCGTGATCCTGAACGACAACGACATGAGCATCGCGCCGCCGGTTGGCGGCCTCAGCGCCTATCTCGCGCGGATGGTATCCTCCAGCGAGTATCTCGGCCTGCGCAGCCTCGCCTCGCGCATCACGCGCAAGCTGTCGCGCCGGGTCCACAAGGCGGTCGACAAGGCGGAGGAATACGCTCGCGGCATGGTCACCGGCGGCACCATGTTCGAGGAGCTGGGCTTCTACTATGTCGGCCCGATCGACGGGCACAATCTCGATCACCTCGTGCCCGTGCTGGAAAACGTGCGCGACAGCGAACAGGGCCCGGTGCTGATCCATGTCGTGACGACCAAGGGCAAGGGCTACCAGCCTGCCGAAGACAGCGCCGACAAGTATCACGGCGTGCCGAAATTCGACGTTGTGACCGGCGAGAAGGCGAAGTCCAAGGCCGGGCCGCCCGCCTACCAGAACGTATTCGGCGAGACGCTGGCGAAGCTGGCAGAGACCGACAATCGCATCTGCGCCATCACCGCCGCCATGCCGAGCGGTACGGGGGTCGACAAGTTTGCCAAGGCGCATCCCGACCGCAGCTTCGATGTGGGCATCGCCGAACAGCACGGCGTGACCTTCGCCGCGGGGCTGGCGGCACAGGGCATGCGCCCGTTCGCCGCGATCTACTCGACCTTCCTGCAGCGCGCCTACGACCAGGTGGTGCACGACGTGGCGATCCAGAACCTGCCCGTGCGCTTCGCCATAGACCGCGCCGGGCTGGTGGGGGCCGACGGCGCGACCCATGCGGGCAGCTTCGACATCACCTATCTGGCGACGTTGCCGAATTTCGTGGTGATGGCCGCCGCGGACGAGGCGGAACTGGTCCACATGACCTATACCGCCGCCGAATATGACGACGGGCCCATCGCCTTCCGCTATCCGCGCGGCAATGGCGTGGGCGTCGACCTGCCCGAAACGCCGCAGAAGCTGGAAATCGGCAAGGGCCGCGTGGTGCGCGAAGGGACCAAGGTCGCCCTGCTGTCGCTCGGCACGCGACTGGCAGAGGCGGAAAAGGCGGCCGACCAGCTCGAGGCCAAGGGGCTGAGCACGACCGTGGCCGACATGCGCTTCGCCAAACCGCTCGATACGGCATTGATCGAGCGTCTGATGAAGAGCCACGAAGTGGTCGTGACGATCGAGGAAGGCGCCGTCGGCGGCCTCGGCGCGCACGTACTGACCCATGCCTCGGACGAGGGCCTGACCGATGCCGGACTGAAAGTGCGCACGCTGCGCCTGCCCGACACGTTCATCGACCACGACGACCCGGTAAAGCAGTATGACGAGGCCGGCCTCAACGCGCCGCACATCGTCGACACGGTGCTGAAGGCTCTGCGGCATAATTCGGCAGGCGTGGAAGAGGCGCGGGCTTAATGCAAATTGAGCGTCTGGCCGCGATTTTAAGCGAGCGTGTAGCGAACGCTCCGAAAGGAGATCGGGTAACGCGAATCCATCTCTTCGGGATCGAATTTGCTGAAGAGATTGGAGATGCTGCTACGCGCGTCGTCCAAGCTTCCGATGTTGACGACTCTTATGCGACCGAAGTGCGCAAGGGTATGAAATTGGCCAAGCACGTCCGGCTGATCTAACCCACCCACCGCCAGAGACCTGCCGCCATTCCTCCCGCCGGGATATGGGCGTAGGTGAGCGCCAGCCATAGCAGCGTGCCGCCGATCCATGGGACCGCCCCGATAGCGCCGACCTGCGACAGGCGGGGCATGTAGCTGGTCTGTGCTTCCCAGTGCTCCCACGCCTCGCCCATCTGTCCGCGCTTCTTCCCGTCCTGCAGCTTCGCTCCGACCAGCGCGAGGAACAGCATCGCGCCCATGGTAATCAGCGTGCGCGGTGTGGGGGCCGCGATCAGGTGGGCGAGCGCGATTAGCGCAAAGCCCCACATCATGGGGTGGCGTGTAACGCGCAGCGCGCCCTGCGGTGTGCCCTTTGCCTGCTTCGCTGCTATCGGCGTCGGCAAGGCCGGGTTCGGCCGGACGATCGAGCCGGTGATCAGGACCGAGCCGGCAAGGCTCAGCACGCTGGCGGCAAACCAGACGCCGTCACCGAAACCGCCCCACAGGGGCGCACCGCCGCCAGCCGCGATGAAGGCGAAGTAGATCCATGCCAGCGTCGCCGCGGCGACGAGGTTGTAGACCGTCTGGAAACCGCCTGCGCCCAGCACGCGAACCAGTGGCGCGCGCAAGGGGTGCGAAAGTGCGAAATGGGTGCCGACAAAGGCGGTGTTGGCGGCGGCCAGCGAGAGGAGCCCCGCGTCCACCTGGCCCTTACTCCTGACCCTCGATGCCCAGCAGCTGGACCTTGAACAGCAAGGTCGCGCCGCCCGGAATCGGCCCCTTGCCCACCGGTCCGTAGGCCAGCGTGGCGGGGGCGGCGAGTTCGATCGTATCGCCCACGCCCATTTGCGGGATCGCCATTTGCCAGGCCGGGATCAGGCGCCCGAGCGGGAATGTCGCAGGCTCGCCCCGGTCGAACGAGCTATCGAAGGTTTCCCCGTCGATGAAGGTCCCGGCATAATGCACGGTCACGGTGTCGGAGACGGAGGGCTTCGCGCCCGTGCCGTCCCCTTCGACCCTGCGCCACAGCAATCCGCCGTCGAGTGCGCGCCAGTCGCCCGAGGCGGCCCGTTCGGCCAGGGCAAGCTGTTGCGCGCTGTGCCAGGCCATGTCCATCTGCGGACGCTCCGGCTCCTGCGCGAAGGTCACCGCGCCAACGGCAAGCGCCGCCGCACCAAGGGCATAGAATGTCGACTTCATGGCCAGCTCCTTCGTCGTCTTACCAGTCATAGGCCTTGGGCAGGTCGCTTTCGTCAAGGTCGCGGTAGCGTTCGCGCAGGCGTGACTGGTGGTTGGCAAGGGGCTGTTCCACCCCGTCGATGAACACGCGCTGCGGAGACGAGCCGACTTCCAGCGGATCGCCGTCCCACATTACCACGTCGCCGGCTGCCCCCGGTGCGAGGACACCGTAACGCCCGCCGAAGCCGGAGATTTCGGCCGGGATCGACGTGATGGATGCCAGCGCCTCTCCCCAGGTCAGGCCGGTGGCGCCCGGCACGCGCGACAGGGCCACGAGGTTGCCCGCGAATTGCGGCGCGGTACGCGGACCCGTAATGCCGCCCGACAGACCGCCGATGGCGACCTTCACCCCGGCATCCACCATCCGCCCGATATTGCTCTGCGTAGCGGCCAGCTGCTCGAAACTGGCGGGCAGGTTGTCGAGCGGGTCGGCCACGACCGGAATGCCCGATGCCGCGATTTCGCGCGCGACCATCCAGCCCTCGCTCGCCCCGACCAGTACGAGGTCGAGTGCGGGGAATTCGTCGGTCAGGGCGATGGCCCGGCGGATGTCCGACGCGCGTTCGACCACGACGTAGAGCGGCTGTTCCCCGCGCACCACGGGCACGAGGGCGGCGGCATCGAAACGGGTCAGCAGGGTATCGTCGCCGCGCTGGGTCCGGTTGTCGACCAGCCTGGGATCGAGCGGGATGTCGTCGCCGGAAGATTGCTCTGCCGGGCGCGAAGGGCTGCCCGGGATGCGGGCATCGGTGCCGTATTGCCGCGCCTCGCGCAGGGCGTTGCGGAGCAGGGCATGCGAACCGGTGCGGCTGCCACCGCCCAGCCGCGCGCCATATTCGCCCAGTGCCACGATCTGGAAGGCCCGCGCGCGGCGGAGCATGTCCGGATCCGCGCCGAGGTCGACGACCGCGCCCTGTCCGCCGAAGATGGAGGAGGAGGAGCGCGGCGAAACGCTGGCCCGCGTCACGCCGCCAGCGCGGCTGACTGCCACGTGCTGCGATGCCGGGTTGAGCGCGGTGGCCACGTCGAGCGCGGCGGAGAAGGGCGAATTGCTTGCTGCGATGTCGTTGCTCTCGCTGACGCCGTCGACGTCGTAGAGCCCGAGATCGGTCAGCGGCACGAAGAAGCCGGGCGTTACCCAGCTGCCCGTGCCGTCTACCGCCTGCATGCCTGCGGGCACTGACGCGCCAGCACCGGCGGCGACGACGCGGCCTGCGCGAACGACGACCGTGGCGTTTTCCATCGGCTCGCCGCCGTCGCCGACCGCGACAGTGGCATTGGTGATGGCGAAATCCTGCGCTGCGAGCGGCCCTGCAAGGGCGGCGGATACGGCGAGCGCGGCGGCGGCTTTCAGGAGGCGCTTCATTTCACATCTCCTTCGCCCGGCTGGCCGAGTTCGAAATCGCTCACCGGTTTGCGCTTGGGATCGGCGGCATCGTACATCAACGCGCCATCGACCCAGACCTTGTCCGGGCGGGAGTAGACGCTCAGCGGGTCGCCGTTCCACAGCACGACGTCGGCCATCTTGCCCGTTTCCAGGCTGCCGGTCATGCCGTCGATGCCCATCGCCTTCGCCGCGTTCAGCGTGATCCAGGAAATGACCTCGGCATCGGGAATGGCGATCCCCATGCGCGCACCGGCGGCCTGCGCCTTCGCTGCTTCCTGGTTCAGGCGCTGGATGCCGTTTTCGTCGTCGGAATGGATGACGACGCAGGCACCTGCGTTCTGCAGCAGCGCGCCGTTTTCGGGAATGCCGTCATAGCTTTCCATTTTGAAGCCGTACCAGTCGGCCCAGATGGCGGAGCATACCTCGTTTTCGCGCAGGAGGTCGCCGATCTTGTAGGCCTCCACCGCGTGGTGGAAGGCGGATACGCGGTATCCCATCTCCTTCGCCATATCCATGACGATGGCCATTTCGTCGGCGCGGTAGCAATGGTTGTGAACCAGGATGTCGCCGTCCAGCACGCCGGCCAGCGTCTCGTTTTCCAGATTGCGTTTCTTGCGGTCGCCGTCGGCCCATGCCTTGGCATCGAGCCAGGTCTGGCGGGCGACGGCGATATTGCCCATGCGAGTGGAAGGCGTGCGTCCGCGATTGCCATAGACCCGCTTCGGATTCTCGCCGCAGGCCATCTTCATACCGTAGGGCGCGCCGGGGAATTTCATGCCTTGCACCGTGCGGCTGTAGACGTTTTTCAGCGTGACGGAGCGGCCGCCGATCAGGTTGGCGCTGCCGGGCAGGATCTGCAGCGAGGTGATTCCGCCATTGGCCAGCGCGCGGGAGAAGCCCGGGTCCTGCGGCCAGACGGAATGTTCGGCCCAGACGTCGGGGGTGGTCGGGCTGGTCGCCTCGTTCCCGTCGCTATGCGCATCGACGCTGGGTGTCGGATAGTCGCCGAGATGGGAATGGATGTCGATGATGCCCGGCGTCACGTATTTCCCGGTGCCGTCGACTACGGTGTAGCCTTCGGTCGAGAGCTCTTGCGCCACGGCCACGACCTTGCCGTCGCGGAACAGCACCACGCCGCCTTCGATCACCCCGCCTGCGCCGTCATAGACGGTCGCACCCACCAGCGCGGTGGGCGTGCCGGGATAGGGCTCGTAGGTCGAGGGGAAGGGGTTCTCAGCCGCCGGGTTCGCCGTACCCGTGCTGGCCGTATCCGATCCCCCTGCCGTCGACGCGCAGGCGGAGAGTGCCAATGCACCCCCCAGTGTCAGAAGTGCATTGGCTCTCATCGTTATTCCCATTTTCGCGCTCAGTTGCCGGGACGGGTGGAGGGGTGGACGCCTGCGCCCATCGGCTCGCCCGGACCCTCTGCCTGGCCTTCCAGATCGTCACCCACATCGTCGTCGGCCAGCGTTTCGAGGTGCATCAGCTTCTTGATCAGCGGGCTGACGACCATCACCGCGACGCCCACGCCGACGGCATACCAGCCGACGGTGGAATAGACGTCCAGCACGACCTGCTTGCCGGCTGCTTCGCCGACGCCTTCCCCGCCGGTCGCGGCAGCGATCTGGCCGGCCACGAAGTTGCCGGTGGCCGATGCGAAGAACCACGTGCCCATGATCAGCGACGCGATCTGTGCCGGGGCCAGGCGGTTCATCGCCGACAGGCCCACAGGCGACAGGCACAGCTCGCCGGTCGTGTGCAGCAGGTAGATGAGGAAGATGAAGATCACCGGCGTGGGCACATCCACTCCCACCGACTGCGCGCCCCAGACCAGGACGAGGAAGCCGAGGCCGACCTGGATCACGCCGAGGCCGAACTTCATCGGGGTAGAGGGTTCCAGCCCCTTGCGCCCCAGCACGGTCCACGTGGTCGCGAAGACCGGGGCCAGCAGGATGATGTAGATCGCGTTGATCGACTGGAAGGTGGAGGCGGGAACGCCGCCGCGATCGACATGGCGATCGGTGAACAGGTTGAGCGAGGAGCCCGCCTGTTCGAACAGCGCCCAGAAGATGACCGAGACGATGATCAGGAACATCGCGGCCATGATCCGGTCGCGGTCATGGTCGGTCTTGGCGATCATCTGCAGGATCATGATGGTCAGCACGCCGCCGAAGCCGATCGAGGCGGGCCACTGCCATGCCTCGTTGCCGGACGACACGAAGAACATCGACACCACCAGCAGCAGGCTGCTGCCGACATAGGAATAGAACGCCGGCGTCGGCGCGTTGGAATAGCTGCCATAGGGCAGCTGGAAGGTGGCGATGGCCAGGACGTAGCAGACCAGCGCTGCGCCGAAGGTGCCGAGGAACACGCCGACCGCGTCCTGGTACTGGATGGCCACCCAGCAAAGGCCGACGAAGGCGATGCCGATGGCATAGACCGAGAACTCGCGGCCCTTCGCCAGCGCCTTGGGCGGTTCGCCCCGGCCCAGCAGCAGCGGCTTGCCCCAGATGAACACCACGAGGCCCAGCAGCATGCCGATGCCGGCAAGGCCGAAGCCGTAGGCCCAGCCATAGGTTTCGCCGATGTAACCGCACAGCAGCGAACCGATGGCCGCGCCGAGGTTAATGCCCATGTAGAAGATGGTGTAGGCCCCGTCGCGGCGCACGTCGGTGCGCGGGTAGAGCTGGCCGACCATCACGGAGATGTTCGCCTTCAGGAAGCCCGAGCCCACGATGATGAGCGCAAGGGCCAGCCAGAAGACGTAGATGATGGGGTTGTCCGTATTACCGGCGGCAGGGGCCCCTTCGAATGCCATGAAGAAATGGCCCAGCGTCAGCAGGACGGCCCCGAACAGCACCGCCTTGCGCTGGCCCAGCGCCTTGTCCGCGAGATATCCGCCGACGACCGGCGCGATATAGACCAGCGCGGTATAGGCCCCGTAGATGATGCCCGCTTCCCCGTCGGAAAACAGCCAGTGCTTCGTCAGGTAGAAAATCAGCAGCGCCCGCATGCCGTAATAGGAGAAACGCTCCCACATCTCGGCGAAGAACAGGACGAACAGGCCTTTCGGATGGCCCAGGATGGTGCCGGCGGAATCGCCGTGCACTGGCGCTTGAGATGCCATGATGGTGCGGGTCCCTCTCTTATAGATCCCTGTGTGCGCCCGTCCCCATCGGGGCGCAGGTATAAAGCGCTGCACCCTAGCGGCGATTCCGCGATGCTCAAGAAAACATTGCAATTGAAACCGCATTCGACCGCTGCGGCCCGCAGGCTCACGGAGGGGTTTTCCTTGACGTGACACGGTGTATTATGGCAGCGACGCACCTATGAGCACATCGTCCCGGCCCGTCTACCTGAAACTGCGCGACATGATCGCCGCCTCCATCATCGAGGGGCGCTACCGGGAAGGGGAGATGTTGCCCTCCGTCCGCTCCTTCGCAGCGGAGCAGGGGGCCAACCCGCTGACCGTGGCAAAGGCGTACCAGCAGTTCCAGACCGACGGCCTGGTCGCGGTGCAGCGCGGTGTCGGCATGTACGTCGTGCGCGGCGCGGCGGAAAAGCTGAAGGACGCAGAGCGCAAGCGGTTCCTGGCCGAGGAATGGCCGCCTTTCCGCGCGCAGATGGAACGGCTGGGCATCGATCCGGCCGCCTTGCTGGACCGGGACGAAGAAGCGATCGCCTGAACCGGCGGCTTCCGTCCGGGCGGGGATGACCCGCATTCGACATCGGCCTGATTCCAAGGCGTTGCGCGCCGGACCGGCTTCTGCCATATATCAAATGATTGGTCGCGCTTTCATCGCTCGCAAGGGCGTATCGGGGGCAGGGGAGATGTGGGGTCTTTCCTGTTCAACCCACGTCCCGAGGTGCTGGAGACAGTCATGATCCGATCCGAGCTTTTGCAGGCACTGGCAAAAGACAACCCCGACCTGCGCGCCGAAGAAGTCGAACAGGTGGTCGACATCTTCTTCGACGAAATTACCGAACGTCTGGTCGAAGGTGGCCGTGTGGAACTGCGCGGCTTCGGGGCATTCTCCACCCGCGAGCGCGAGGCCCGTGTCGGCCGCAATCCGCGCACCGGGGAATCGGTCGATGTCCCGGCCAAGCGCGTGCCCTATTTCAAACCGGGCAAGGAAATGCGCGAAGGCCTGAACGAAGGCAATTGAGCACGCGGCAGGCGGGCCGGATGGCGGCTCGGCCACTTTCCATCTTCGCGAGATACGACGCTAGGCTGCTGCGCGCGCGCCTGCCGTGCCTTCCTTCCGGTCCGGTTCCAGGCCCAGTTCACGCAGCACGCGGTGGATCACGTCGTCGTGCCCGCTGGGCGTATTCGTCGCGAGCGCAAACGCGCCCGTGCCCTCGATCTCTGCATGACGGTCCCGCGTCTCGGTCGCGGCGATCCGCGTAACGCCGGGCAGGCGGTCATCGACCAGCGGCCCGAGTTCGCGCATCGTGTCGGGATCGACTTCCGTGATGACCAGCACCTGCCGCTTCGCCATCGACACCGCATCCCAGCTGCGCGGATCGGTTAGCATGGCGTGATGCACCGGATAGCCGTCGGCCAGCGCCTTCTCGAAGCGTTCCATGTTCCCGTCGATGGCGAGATAGTCCACGTCCTCTTCCGCCAGCCGGTCGGCAATGGTGCGCCCCGTCTCGCCCAGGTTCAGCAAGACCACCGGCGCATCGTCGCCTGCCAGCTTCTGGTCTGGCGGACCCTGCCGCAGCTTGCCGGCCAGTACGCGCCCCGCCAGCGACACCATCGGGGTCAGCGCCAGGCTGATGGCGATGGCGGTGATCAGGACCGCGCTGACCTGCGCGCCCAGAAGGCCCGCCAGGCCCGGCATCGCCAGCAGCAACAGGGCGAACTCGCTTCCCTGTCCCAGCAGGAAGGCAAGCTGGATGGAGCCCGGCACCGACCAGCGATTGGCGAGGCCGGCAATGACGTTGAACACGCATTTGGTGACGATCAGTCCCAGCGCCACGCCCATGATCAGCAGCCAGTTGTCCGCCAGCACCTGCGGATCGATGCCGAGGCCGACGGAAATGAAGAAGAACCCCAGGAACAGGCCGCGAAACGCCTCGATCTCGGTCTGCACCAGGATGCGATACCGCGAATCGGCCACGGCCACCCCGCCCAGGAAAGCGCCAAGCGTCAGCGACAGGCCTGCAATGCCTGCCGCCCAGCCTGCGGCCAGTGCGATGAACAGTGCCATCGCGGTATAGACTTCCGAACTGCGCACGCGCGCGGCGGTGCGGAACAGGGGCTCCGTCAGGAACCGCGCGAACAGCACGGCGAGGACGAAGGCGGCAATCGCCTTCAGACCGGCAAGGCCAAGGGCCGGGCCCAGCGCCCCGCCTGCGCCCAGTGCGCCCACGGCCACCAGCAGCATGATCGCAGCGATGTCCTGGAATATCAGGATCGACTGGGCAGCGCGGCCGACCGGGCAGTCCTCCTGGTCGCGCTGCCGGACAAGCCCGATGACCACGGCGGTAGAGGACAGGCCGAGGGCGAAGCCGCCGATCACCGCGCCCGCCGTCGGCAGGCCGAGCAGCAGCAGGATCGCGGTATACCCCCCGCCTGCGACCAGCATCTGCAGCGAACCGAAGCCGAAGATGTTCGCCGCTTCCTCGCGGATGCGGCTGACCGAGAAATGGAGACCGAGATTGAACAGGAGGAACATCACGCCGACTTCCGCCAGCGTGGCCACCACCGGGCCTTCGAACCGGTCGGCATAGCCGAGCGCGGCCAATCCGGCACCAAGGACGAGATAGCCGACAATCGGGTTCAGTCGCAGCGCATTCGCGGCAACGGCCGCACCGAGCCCCATGCCGAGCAGCGCGATGGCCGGCTCGATCGTCTCGACGATTTCCCCCGCCATCAGTTCAAGGCCCCGGGACGATAGGAAGGAAAGCGACAGACAGACATCGCGCCAAGATAGGCCGCGCGGAGCGCCTGTCTAGCGATGGCTTCCAGCGATGGCGTCCGGCAGGGCCGTCCGGCGAAGGCAGGATTGCGGGAGGGGGGCCTTTCGCGCTAACCGGCGGCTCAGCCAGCGCGGTCCATGCCGCGAGACCGGGCGGGTGTGGCGGAATGGTAGACGCCGGGGACTTAAAATCCCCTGTCCTTTGGACGTGCGGGTTCGAGTCCCGCCACCCGTACCACCCTCCGCACAAACCCCTATGCCCGCGATAGGCCGCAGGCAGGGCCCACGCCCCTATGAGTCTGTCCTGCAATGACAGGATCAGGGGATAGTATGCACGCTCTCACCGGGCAGGAGACCGGGCCGGGACCGGTATCGATTGTGGAACAACGCGAAGCGCCGCGGGTGGCGCTGATGCTGCGCAATGCGAAGCTGTCGATCGACGGGAAGGAATTGCTGTGCATCGTTCGCGATGTCAGCGCGACCGGCGTCAGCATCCGCGCCTTCCACGCCATACCGCGCGGGAAAGCGTGTTCGATCGAATTGTGGGAGGGGCAGCGCTTCCCGATCGAGGAGGCGTGGCACACGGGCCGCGAGGCCGGCTATTCCTTCAGCGAGGCGAAGGATCTCGATGCCCTGGTCCATGAACATGGCCCCTTTCCCCGGCGCCCCATCCGCATCGCGCTGGAAATGCCCGGCGTGGTCCTGTGCGGCGATAGCGGGACGCAGGTCACGATCCGCAACATCTCGCAGCAGGGGGCGTGTGTCGAAAGCGACGCGCTATGGTCATGTTCGCAGCTCGTGCGGCTGCAGGGGAAGGGCCTGCCCGACCCGCTCCACTCAAAGATCCGCTGGCAATCGGAACGGCTTCACGGCCTCGTCTTCGAGCGGACATTTGCGCTGGCCGATTTTGCCCGGCTGGCGGCGCGGTTGCAGAGGATGCCGCTGACCTGACGGCTCTTCCGCGCACGGGGAGCCGACCGATCAGGCGGGAATGAAGTCCATCGCGATACCGTTGATGCAGTGCCTCTTGCCCGTGGGGCGCGGTCCGTCGTTGAAGATGTGGCCGAGGTGTCCGCCACAATCGGCGCAGTGCACTTCGGTGCGGGGATAGCCCAGCTTGAAGTCGCGGCTGGTCCCGACGGCGCCGGAATCGATCGGCGCGTAGAAGCTGGGCCAGCCGGTTCCGCTGTCGAACTTCGTCTTCGACGAATAGAGACGGTTGCCGCAGCCCGCGCACACAAAGGTGCCGCGTCGGCCTTCCTTGTCGAGCGGGGAAGTATAGGCCCGCTCGGTCCCCTCCTGCCGCAGGACGTAGAATTCCGCCTTGGTCAGTTTCTTTCGCCACTGCGCTTCCGATAGGGTGACGGGAAACGACTTCGCCTCGGCCTTGCTGGAACCGCAGGAGGGCAGCACGGCAAGGGAGACGCCCGCCGACATCCATCCCAGAATGGAACGGCGGCTGGCGGGGCGTGATGGCAGGTTATCGGTTTTCATGCGGCTATTCATGGCAGGTCCTGCCTGAATATACGCTTGAAAGCGCGGGAAGTTACAGGCGCACGGCCTGCGCCCGCACCGGTCAGAACTCGGAGAGCTCGACCTCCAGCACCCGGAACCCTTCCACGAAATTGGCCCGCACGCGCTCGACATCGCCCGCGACGTGGACGCGCATCCGGCGGGCGTGCATCTCCTCCATCAGGATACGCAGCTGCAATTCGGCCAGCCTCGCACCGACACAGCGGTGGATGCCGTAACCGAAGGCGAGGTGGCGGCGCGCATTCTCGCGGTCCAGCTGCAGCTTTTCCGCATTGTCGCCGAAGACTTCCTCGTCCCGATTGGCCGAATTGTACCACAGGACGACCTTGTCGCCCTTCTTGATCTGGTGGCCGAACAGCCCGGTATCCTCGCTGGCCGTGCGGCGCATGTGCTTCAGCGGCGTCTGGTAGCGGATGCATTCCTGAACCGCATTGGGAATGACGTCCGGGTTCTGTTCGAACAGCTTGCGCTGGTCCGGAAACTTGTCGAGCGCGTGGACGATGCCGCTCATCGTGTTGCGCGTGGTGTCATTCCCGCCGACGATCAGCAGGACCAGATTGCCCATGAATTCCTGCGGGCTCATCTGGTTCATGGCGGGCGAGTGGATCATCATGGAGATGAGGTCGGCGCCCGGTTCCTCCTGCGATTTTTTCGCCCAGAGGTGCTGGAAATAGGTCGCCATCTCGGTCTGGATGCTGCGCCGCGTTGCTTCCAGTTCCTGCCCCGCCATGATCAGTTCGGTATCGCCCGACCAGTCGGACCAGAAGGTCAGCAGGTCGCGGTCTTCCCACGGGAAGTCGAACAGGATGGCCAGCATCCCGGTGGTGAGGGGGATGGACACCTCGTCGACCCAGTTGAAAACCTTGCCGCGGGGCAGCGAATCGAGCGTTTCGCCGGTGCGCTGGCGGATCTCGTCTTCCATCCGCTTCATTTCCTTCGGCGTGAAGGCGGGGGCGACGGTGCGGCGCTGTCCGGTATGCTTGGGCCGGTCCATGGCGATGAACATCGGCAGTTCGAATCGCTCCTGCCCCTCTTCCAGCTCGTCGTCGTCGAGCCGGTTCAGGATGGTGATGCCGCCATGTTCCCAGCTGGAGGAGAACAGCTCGGGCAGTGCCTCGACATGCTGGATCGCCTTGTGTCCGACGATGCTCCAATAGGGGCCGAAGGGGCTTTCCTTGATGTAATGCACGGGACCCTCGGCCCGCATCTCCTTGAAAATCGGCTCCCACCGGTTCTCGACATAGATGTCGCTGCGGCTGGTGTCGTATTTTTCGGGGTGGCTGGGTTTCGCCTCGGGATGCTCGTCGAAATGCCGCTTCAGCGCCTCGTGCGCCTTGGGGCTACGGGTCCATTGCGTGCGTTCGGGTGCCGCAGTTGCCATCATTTCTCTCCACTCCGGGCCGCTTGTGCGGCCTCCATGGATTGCATCCTGCGCCTACTGCCACGCGAGTCAATAGTGCGTTGCAAAACGCGACTGAAATTGCAGGCAGTTCATCACCGCGTGATGACGTTACGGCAAGCGCGGGGATCGTCAGGAGAGGCGGCGGCGTAGCCAGCCCTTGCCACCGCGCGCGGGGCCGCTCTGCATGACCTTCCGGCGGAACAGGGTCGATCCGGCCCGCACGAAAATGCCGACCCAGACGAGCTGCCAGGCGATGCCCAGCGCGTGCCACCATAGCGTGTCGAACTGCGCCGCGCGCGACAGCATCGCGTAGGGCGAACTGAGCGGGAAGATCAGCGCGAGGGTCTCTACCGCGCCGCCGACATCGGACACTGCGAAGCTGGCGATGAAGAAGACCAGCAATTGCAGGATGGTGGCCGGCATGGACAATGTCTGCACGTCGCGCACGGTCGGCGCCATCGCGCCTACGGTCAGGAACACGCTGCCCACCAGCAGGTAGGCGAGGGCGAAATAGACGAGGAACAGAAGGACGAAGGCAGGCCAGCCGATCGCGGGCGAGGATACGAAGGGCATTTCCCCGGCGCCCGCGCCTACGAAGACCAGCGCCAGCGCGCCCCACACCGATATTCCGACGAAGCTGACGGCCAGCATGGCAAACAGTTTGCCCAGGAAGACCGCATCCATCGGGATGGAGGCTGCAAGGATCTCGATGATCTTGTTGCCCTTCTCCTCGACAAGATTGGACAGGACCATCCCGGCGAGCAGCATCGACAGCAGGAACAGGAGCGTGATGCCGGCGGTCGCCGTCGCCTTGTTGCCCCGGCGTTCGGCCGCGACGCTGCTTTCGCGCGGGGTCAGCAGGACTTCGGGAACCGCGCCGTTTGTCCCAGATGCGGAAAAGCCGTCCGCGCCGGCTGCTTCGGCGGCGAGCAAGGCGACCTCGCCCTTCCACGCCTCGATATTCGCCTCCGTTCCCGTCAGGCGCGGGCGCGCGAGCGTCCCGGTCAGCACTCCTGCGAAATTCGCGGAACGGTCGGCCAGCAATGCATCCGGTGTTCGTCCATCCTCGATGGTGGTGACGGGGGGCAGGGAAACGAGCGGGTCGAGCCGCTTGTGCGCCCGGGCAAGGGCCAAGCGCTCTGCAGGACTGTCCAGCGCCACGGCGAGGCCGGGCGGCGTCACGCTTTCGGCAGCGCGCGACCCCAATGCGCCTGCCGCCATGCTGATGCCGACGAAGAACAGCGGGCCGATGAGGAAGAAGACGAAGGCCTTGCTCAGCAGGATGGCAAGGAAATCGCGCCGTGCCACGACGAAGGCGGCCTGCCACAGCGACAGGCGTCCGGCGGTTGCAGGTGCGGCTCCTTGCTGCGTCATGAAGCGGCTCCCCCCGTCTTACCCTCGGCAGCATCGGCTTCCATCGCGCGTGCCGCTGCCTCGCCCGCGATCTCGACGAAAGCATCGTGCAGGCCTGCGCGTTCTATGCTGAGCGAAAGGATGCCCGCCTCGCCTTCGATCAGGGCGCGCAGCAAGGTTTCGACCCCGGTTTCGGGGAGTGGGAAATACCAGAAATGGCTGTTTTCGCCGGTCGTCCCAGGCTTGTGCTCGTGCCGCGCATCCCTTGGCAAGGCTTGCCGCCAAGCCCCCTCACCGGCGCGCGTTTCCAGCTTTACCTGCGCCGGGATGCGGTCGCGCGCCTCGTCGACACTGCCGGCATAGGGCACCTGTCCGCCCGCGATGATGGCCACACCTTCGCACAGGCGCTCCGCATGATGGATGACATGGGTGGAGAAAATGACCGTCACGCCGTCATCGGCCAGGACGCGGATCATGCGTTCCAGCTTGCCCTGGTTGATCGCGTCGAGCCCGGAAAACGGTTCGTCCAGCACGACGAGGCGCGGGCGGTGGACCAGCGTGCCGAGAAGCTGGACGGTCTGCGCCATCCCCTTGGACAGCTGGCGGATCTGCTTTTCCACCGCATGGCCGAGGCCGTGCGCTTCCATCAGTTCGCGCCCCCTCCGGCGGCCCTCCGCCTGGGGAACGCCGCGCAGCGCGCCCATGAAGGCAATCGCGTCCACCGTCTTCATCGACGGATACAGCCCGCGCTCTTCGGGCAGATAGCCGATCATGCGCCCGATATCGTGCGGGCGTTCATGGCCGAATATACGGCGCACGCCCTCGTCAGGGTCGATAATGCCCAGCAGCATGCGCAGCGTGGTGGTCTTGCCCGCGCCATTGGGGCCGAGAATGCCGTAGATCGCGCCTTCCGGAACAGCGATATCGACCCCGTTGACCGCCGCCACGCCGTCGAAGCGTTTCACCAGGCCCCTTGCCTCGATGGCGAGGGGGCCTGCGACGGGACCGGTCACGAATCGATCCATGACACGGTCATTGCTCCGGGAAGGGGCTTGGCTTAGCGCTGCATCCATGAACGTGCGAGTACCCCCAAGGCGTGAACGGGAACAACCCCGCCTATGGTAAAGGGTGCGTTTACCCCTGAGAGCCTGCAGGATCTGCGGACCGCGTTGGAGCGCAAGGCGCGCGAACTCGGCTTCGTCGCTGTCGGCTTTACCAGTGCGGCGGATGATCCGGTGCGGGCGCGGCGGCTGCACGACTGGATCGAGGCGGGCCATCACGGCGACATGGGCTGGATGGAAGACCGCGCCGATGTCCGGCAGGGTCCGCAATCGCTATGGCCGGAGGCGCAGAGTGTTATCGCGCTGGGCATGGCTTACACGCCGGGCCACGACCCGATGGCGCTGGAGGACGCGCCCGATCACGCGCGCATTTCGGTCTATGCGCAGGGCCGCGATTATCACGATACGGTGAAGAAGGCGCTGAAGGCACTGGCCCGGTGGCTGGTCGAACAGGCGCCGGAAAGCGAGCTGAAGGTCTTCGTGGACACGGCGCCGGTGATGGAGAAACCGCTGGGCGAGGCGGCGGGGATCGGCTGGCAGGGAAAACATACCAACCTCGTCAGCCGCGAGCATGGCAGCTGGCTGTTCCTCGGCGCCATCTATTCGACCCTGCCCTTCGCCCCGGACGCGGCGCATGACGACCGCTGCGGGTCGTGCAATGCCTGCCAGATCGCCTGCCCCACCGATGCCTTTCCGAAAGCCTACAGGCTGGATGCGCGGCGGTGTATTTCCTATCTCACCATCGAGCATGCAGGGCCGATCCCGCACGAATTCCGCGAGGCGATCGGCAATCGCATCTACGGCTGCGACGATTGCCTGGCGGTATGCCCGTGGAACAAGTTCGCCGATGCCGCTGCGCGCCACGCCGCCTTCCTGCCACGCGGTGAACTGGTCGCGCCGCGGCTCGCGGACCTGCTGCAACTGGAAGATGCGGGGTTTCGGCAGCTTTTCAGCGGTTCGCCGATCAAGCGGATCGGGCGCAGCCGCTTCGTGCGAAATTGCCTGATCGCGGCGGGAAACAGCGGCGATGCGGGCCTGCGCGAACAGGTCGACGCATTGACCGGCGACGACGATCCGGTGGTGGCGGAAGCGGCGCGCTGGGCGCTGGACCGCCTCTGACCGCGCGCGTCAGAGCAGGTCTTTCAGCGGACGCTCGATATCGGCGAGGTCGTCCGCGCTCGCTTCCAGCCGCGCCTCGACCAGCTTGCGCCCCTGCGCGTAATCCTTCGTCCGGTTCACGCAATCGAGCGCGATGACACGCCCTTCGCGCAGGTAAACCACGCTGAAGCTGGCCTCAGCCGGATCGCCGCGCATGACGCAGGCATCGTAATCGATCGACAGACCCACCGTCTGCAGGCGCAGGTCATACTGGTTCGACCAGAACCATGGCACGGCATGATAGGGCCCGGGATCGCCGCAGATCGTGGCTGCGGCGACATTGGCCATGTCGTTCGCGTTCTGGACCGATTCCAGCCGGATGACCGCCCCTGCGGCGAAATCGTTGGCATGGGCCGCGCAGTCGCCGATGGCGAAGATATCGTCGAGGCTGGTGCGGCAGAACTCGTCCACATCGACGCCGTTGGAGCCGGCGGCACCGGCAGCGATCAGCGGACCGATGGAAGGTACGATGCCCACGCCGAAAACGACGAGATCGGCCGCGATTTCCTCACCCCCCGGCAGGCGGACGGCATGGGCCCGCTCCCCTTCGCCCGGAATGCTTTCGAGCTGCGTATCGAGCCGAAGGTCGACGCCGCGGGCCCGGTGCTGCGCGGCGTAGAAATCCGACAGTTCGGGCCCGGCAACCCGGGCCATCACCCGGTCCTGCGCTTCCAGCACGGTAACATCCAGCCCCCGCTGCCGCATGACGGCCGCCGCTTCCAGGCCGATATAGCCCGCCCCGACGATGACGGCACGTTTCGCCCCGGCATCGATATCGGCGCGCAGCCGGTCGGTGTCGGCGCGGTTCCTGATAGTGTGCACATTGCGATAATCCGCACCGGAGCAGGACAGCCGCCGCGCATTGCCCCCGGCAGCCCAGATCAGCTGGCTATAGCCGATGGAGCGGTCTTCGCCGCATTCGATGGTCTTGGCAGCCGGGTCGATCGCGGTGACGCCCAGGCCGGTGAGCAGGTCGATCTGCTTGTCGGCCCAGAATTTTTCCGGCCGCAGCAGCAGCTTCTCGAACGGCTTGTCCCCGGCGAGGTAGTCCTTCGACAGGGGCGGCCGCTCATACGGAGGCTCCCGGTCCCGGGTGACGATGGCGATGCTGCCTTCGAAACCCTTCTGCCGCAGGGCGATGGCAGCCTGCGCGCCGCCATGCCCCGAACCCACGATGATGACATCTGCCCGTTCCATGGCAGGGGGAATGTCGCCCATGGCCGCGCCCGTCAAGCTATCAGCGGGCCAGCAGGTTTCGCGCCTGGCTGGCAATCTGCGCCAGCATGGCCGGAGCGACCGGCGTATGCGCCTGCGCGCGGCCGATCATGCTGCCGAACTGGCGGATGGCGGCGGCGTTGTCCTCTGCCCAGTCGGCGACGGCCCCGGCGGGATCGTCCTTCGCCCCCTTGCGCCGCGACAGCCGCTTCAGGAAATCGAAGCGCATCTGCTGGAAGTCCCTGGCGAGGCCGGAAACGAGCAGGCGTTCCCACACGTCCGACGGGTTCATGAGTGCGGCCACGCCCTGCGCCCAGTCGAGACCGAGACGGGCGCCAAGGTCGGTAAAGGCAGATGTCAGCGCGCGCGGATCGATGGCGAGGTCTTCCGACAGCTTGGCCAGCCCGATGGCGCCGTCAAGGTCGAAGAGGTGGGCGGCGGCATGGGCCGATACCTCAGGCGCACCGGCCTGTGCGAATTCGGCCCGCATCCGGGCGGAACGCTGGCGGTTTTCCGCGCCCAGAAGGTTGGCGGTCGCGCGGGTCAGTTCCGCGACCTCGTCCTGCAGAGTGTCGATGATGGCGGACGGGCTGCGCGTGCCGGGGCAGGCGCGCAGCAGGTCGGCCATGTGGATGCGCATGGCGGTGGCGACCCGGTCGAACAGCTGGAGCCGGATGGATTCGGGCATATCGCCCGTGTCCAGCGCGTCCCAGATCTCGTCCATGCCCAACAGCCGCTCCACCGCGACGAAGGCGATGGCCACTTCGGCCAGGCCCACGCCTTCTTCCTCCGCCAGTTCGAAGGTGTGGATGATGCCCATGCGGTTGACGATGCGATTGGCAAGGCCGGTGGCCGCGATTTCGCGCCGCAGGCGGTGTTCCTCGATCTGGGCAGAGAACTTGCGCCGCATCGCTTCCGGGAAATAGTCCAGCAACGGTTTTTCCATTGCGGGATCGTCGGGCAGGCCGCTTTCCTCGATGGCATCCTGCAGCACCAGTTTCGTGCTCGACAGCAGGACGGCCAGCTCCGGCCGGGTAAGGCCCGCGCCATCGCCCGAGCGGCGCACGAGGCTTTCCGTATCGGCCAGCCCTTCCGTCTGGCGATCGAGCGCGCCGCGTTCCTCCAGCGTTTCCATCAGGCGGACCAGCGAGCCGGTGGACTCGGCCCCGCCATGCGAGGCGATCGACAGGGCGAGCGCCTGGAGCCTGTTATCCTCCAGCACGATATCCGCGACGTCGTCGGTCATGGATTCCAGAAGCTCGATGCGCCGCTTCTCGGACAGCTTGCCGGAACGCCGGGCCGCTTCCAGCGCGATCTTTATGTTCACCTCGTTGTCGGAGCAATCGACGCCGGCCGAATTGTCGATGAAGTCGGTATTTATCCGGCCCCCGGCACCGCCCGCGCCGTCCAGCGCGAATTCGATGCGTCCGGCCTGGGTGATGCCCAGATTGGCGCCTTCGCCGATGACGCGGGCACGCACGTCCTCTCCATTGACGCGCAAGGCATCGTTGGCGGGATCGCCGACCTGGATGTTGTTCTCGCCCGATCCCTTCACATAGGTGCCGATCCCGCCGAACCACAGCAGGTCGGCCGGCGCTTTGAGGATGGCCGAAATCAGGGCCTCGGGCTCCATCTCGCCCGCTTCGACGCCCAGCGCCCGGCGCGCGGCCGCAGACAGCTTGATCGTCTTGGCCGTGCGCGGATAGACGCCGCCGCCCTTGGAAATCAGGTCGCGGTCGTAATCGTCCCAGCTGGACCGTGGCAGGTCGAACAACCGCTTGCGTTCCTTCCAGCTTTTCGCTGCATCGGGTTCGGGATCGATGAAGATGTGCCGGTGGTCGAAGGCGGCGACCAGGCGGATGGATTTCGACAGCAGCATCCCGTTGCCGAAGACATCGCCCGACATGTCGCCACAGCCCACCACGCTGACCGGTTCGGACTGCACGTCCACGCCCATTTCGCGGAAATGGCGCTGGACCGAAACCCATGCGCCGCGCGCAGTGATACCCATCGCCTTGTGATCGTATCCGTTGGAGCCACCGCTGGCGAAGGCATCGCCCAGCCAGAAGCCGCGTCCGATGGCGATCGCATTGGCGACGTCGGAAAAGCGCGCCGTGCCCTTGTCGGCGGCAACCACGAAATAGGGGTCCGCCCCGTCGCGGATATGCACGCCTTCGGGATGCACGACCTTGTCGCCTTCCAGATTGTCGGTGATCGACAGCAGCGTGCGGATGAACACCTCGTAGCTTGCCTGCCCTTCAGCGGCCCACCCTTCGCGGTCGGTTGCGGGATCGGGCAGTTGCTTGGGATAGAACCCGCCTTTCGCGCCGCTGGGCACGATGACCGCGTTCTTGACCCGCTGCGCCTTCATCAGACCCAGGATCTCGGTCCGGAAATCGTCGCGCCGGTCGGACCAGCGCAGGCCGCCGCGGGCGACCGGTCCGGCCCGCAGGTGGATGCCTTCGACCCGGCGGGAATAGACGAAGATTTCCCGCCAGGGCAGCGGCAGGGGCAGGCCGGGGACCTTGGCCGAATCCATCTTGAAGGCCAGCGCCTCGGGATCGGGGGCGAAGGCGTTGGTCCGCAGCATGGCCTCGATCACGCCGTGATAGAGCCGCAGAAGGCGGTCGTCATTGATGGCCGCAACTTTGGCGAGGCCGGACTTGATGGCGCTGCGTGCCTCCTTGATCGCCTTGTCGCGGTCGCCTTCGAAAGCGGGATCGTGTTTCGCCCGGAACAGCGCGATCAGTGCGGCCGTGACCTGCGGGGCACGGGCCAGCGCATCGACCACGGTGTAGATGGTGAAGCCCATCCCGGTCTGGCGCAGGTAGCGGTAGATCGCGCGCAGCCATTCGGCTTCCTGCGCGTTCATCCCGGCACCGACGACCAGCCGGTTGAAGGCGTCGTCCTCGCCCACATCGTTGAGCACGGCGGCAATCGCGCTCTCGATGGTGGCGGCGCGGTCCAGCACCGACCGGCTCTCGATCCCGGGCAGGGTTTCGAGCAGGAAGTCGTGCACCGTACCGAGGTCGCCATTCTCGACCGGGTTGGGGATTTCCTCCAGCACGCGGAAACCGAAATTCTCCAGCTCCGGCACGGCATCGGACAGCGGCAGGCTGCCGTGATGCTGGTAAACCTTCAGCCGCATCCGGTCCTGTGGGTCGCCGTCGAGGTGATAGAGCCGGGCGCTGCGCTGGGGGCCGCCTGCATCCTCCTCCTCGTGCGTGCCGAGCTGGCGCAGATTGTCGATGTCGAGCGCCGCCTCGCGCGCGCCGTAGCGGGCGCGGTAGGATGCGGAGAAACCGCTGCCGTAACGCATGGCCAGTGCCGCCGCGCGCTGCGGGGAGACGATGTCGGCCAGTTCCGTCTCGACCGCCTCGCTCCAGCCGCGCAGCATGGATTGCAGGCGTTCCTCGACCGCGGTCTCGTCGACCTGTCGGCGCTGCTGGCGGTTGTCGAGCACGAAGCGGAGCATGGCCAGCGTGCCGCCCTCGATCTCCAGGCTCCAGTCCAGCAGGCTGGCGCCGGTCATTTCCTCCAGCATCCCGGTGATCTGGTGGCGCACAGCGGTGGACATGGAATCGCGGGGCAGCCAGGCGAAGGCAAACACGTGGCGGGCCAGCGGCGCCTCGACCAGCGCGATTTTGGCCCGCGGGCGGTCGACCAGGCTGATCATGGTGGTGGTGATCCGGCGCAAATCCTCCGCTTCGAACCCGACCAGCAGGTCGTGAGGCAGGCGGGTCAGCGCATGGACCAGCGCCTTGCCCGCGTGGCCGAGGGGATCGAAGCCCAGCGTATCCATCAGCTCGGCAAGCTGGGAGCGCAGGCGGGGCACGGCGGCAGGCGGCGCAGCCAGCGCGGCGCTGGTCCATACGCCGGCATGGATCGACAGGGCCTCGACCCTGCCGCTCGCATCGCGGCGGGGGACGATGAACAGGTCGAGCGGGATGCGGCGATGGACGTTGGAGACCCGGTTGGCCTTGATGACCAGGGGTTCGCGCGCTTCATCGCCCTGCCGGTCGAACCAGTCGAAGGCGCGTTCGTAGGATTCTTCCGCCAGAATCTGCTTCGCACTGCGGCGGCAAATGCCCAGCAGGTCCGAATGGCTGCCATCGCGGTGGCGCGTGACATGGCCGAGCTGGGTCAGCATCCCGTCGTTCAGCCATTGCAGCAGGGCAGCGCCTTCCTCGTCGCTCGCCCGTTCGGCAATCGCGGCGGCGTCGGCCGACATTTCTTCCTGCAGGCGCGGCCAGTCGCGAACCGATGCGCGCACATCGCCCAGCGTGGTCAGCAGCGCTTCCTCGATCTCGCGGCGCTTCTTCGCATCGACCCGGTCGGTCTCGAGATAGATCATCGATTCGCGGCAGGCATCGCCGGGTTTCGCCGGCAGGGCGGTCATGCGCCCTTCGCTATCTCGTTCGACCGCGATGACCGGGTGAATCAGGTGGTCGATGACCAGCCCGTGCGCGGCGAGGGTCGCCGCCACCGAATCGACGAGGAAGGGCATGTCGGCATTGACGATCGCGATCCGCAGGAACCGGCGGTCGCCCGTTTCCGAAACCAGGGAGAGGCCGGTCTCGCCCGCTTTCCGCAGCGATGCGGCATCGAACAGGAACCGCGCGGCGGCCTGCAATTCGGTCCCGGTAAACGGTGTATCGCTGGGAAGGAGGGAGGCCTTGAGCCGCTTGGCAAGCTCCTTCTGCAAGGCGGCTGCCTGTTTGGAAGGTGCGGATTTTTCTGCGTTGTTCTTGGACCCCATGGGGTGGCCTGCTCCCTTGCGCGGGTTCCGGTGCGGTCCCGACGCATGGCCGGATAGAATGTTGCGTGATGGGCGGCAAGCTTTGCGAAACGTAGCGGAAGGTGGCGCGCTGCCAGTCGCCGCCTGCGGACGATGAAGTGAAGTTTTCGAGCACTGTGCGCCCGCAAACCGGCGCTGCTTTCTACAACAGGATCAGTGGCTGCGTATCTGGTTGTCCCAACGCTTCCCTCGGCGGATCACCGTCGGGCACGGCGCCGGGACACGCTGCCACCGGTCCCCAGTGCCGCGCGGCCCGGATGCACCCCCCCAAGGTCGCACAGGCTTGCACCTGCCGGCACGCGCCGGGGCTCGCCCGGTCTAGCCGATCGCTTCGGCGGTCAGGCGGACCGAGCGGGCCCTGGCCTCGGGATCGAAGGTCGCGCCCGACGCGACGATCTCGTCCGCGCCGGTGCGCTGCACGAAAGCGGCGATGGCGGAGGCGACCTGCGACGGGGTGCCGATGGCGGATGCCTGGTCGAGATTAGCCAGCATAGCCTTTGCGGGCGCGGGCAGCGTGTCGCGGTATCCCTCGACCGGCGGTTGCAGCTTGCCAGGATTGCCGGTTCTGAGGTTGACGAAGGCCTGTGCCTGGCTGGTCGCGATCAGGTGCGCCTCTGCCTCGTTTTCGGCACAGAAGATCGTCATCGCGGCCATCACATGGGGCTCGGGGCACTGCGCGCTCGGCTGGAAATCGCGGCGATAGACCTCCAGCGCGGCATCGAGATGGTCGGGCGCGAAATGGCTGGCAAAGGCATAGGGAAGGCCCAGCCGCGCGGCGAGCTGCGCGCCGAACAGGCTGGACCCCAGCATCCACATCTCGACATCGGCGCCGTAACCCGGCGTAGCCTTGACCGGCATTTCCGGTTCGCCCGTGAACAGGGCACGCAGTTCCGCCACGTCCTGCGGGAAATATTCCGACGCGGCGCGCAAATCCTTGCGAAGGGCCCGCTGCAATTCCGGTCCGGCGCCGGGCGCGCGGCCCAGGCCGAGATCGATCCGGCCGGGGAACAGCGCATCGAGCGTTCCGAACTGCTCGGCAATCTGGAACGGGGTATGGTTGGGCAGCATGATGCCGCCCGACCCGATACGGATGGCATTCGTCGCATTGCCGATATGCGCCAGCACGACGGAGGTCGCGCCGCCTGCAATGCCGGGCATGGCGTGATGTTCCGCCACCCAGAATCTGTGGCAGCCTGCCTCTTCGGCCGCGCGGGCGAGATCGGTCGTCGCCTGCATCGCTTCTGCCGGGCCCTGCCCTTCGCGGACGGGAACGAGATCGAGAACGGAAAGTCTGGTCATGCGGCATCCTCCACGATGGTGATAAGGCGGGCGATATCTTCCTCGCGGCTGAGCCTGTGGTCGCCGCCCTTGACCAGCGTCACCACGACGTCCCGGCTTTCGAGCGCATCTGCAAGACGCAGGCTTGTCTCCCACGGGACATCGGCATCGGCCTGCCCGTGCAGCAGGCGCACGGGGCAGGTGATGGGGATGGGCGATCCCAGCAGGAGGTTGTCCTGCCCGTCCGCGAAGAAGCCGGGGTGCATCGGCGTCGGTTCCGGGCCGTAGGGGTTGGGGTCGAAGACGGTCTCGCCGCGGCCGAGCGTTTCCTTGTCTTCTTCGCTGCGGCCCCAGTCCGTGAAATCGGGCGCGGATGCGATGCCGACCAGCCCTGCCAGCCGCTGGCCCAGCGCCATGCCGACCATCAGCATCAGCCAGCCGCCCATGGACGACCCCACCATCAGGACCGGGCCTGCAACATGGGCGTCGATCAGCGCGAGCACCTCGTCCCGCCAGCGGCCGAGCGTGCCGTCTGCGAAGTCGCCGCTGCTCTGGCCGCATCCGGAATAATCCATCAGCAGGCAGCCGCGTCCGGTGCTGGCGCAGTGGTCGAAAAGCGCAGTCGCCTTGCCGCCGGCCATGTCCGACATGTAGCCGGGGAGGAAGACCAGCGTCGGGCGCGCATTGTCCGGGGATGGCTCCGCCAGGCGGAAGGCGATGCGGCGCCCATCGGGCAGGTCGCGATATCGGATGTCGGTCATGGCGCATGCCATGTCGGGGCGGCCGGCATGCTTCGCAAGGCCAGCGGCGGCGGCTGCGTCAGAAGAACTCGAATTCCTCCACGTCCTCGTCCTGGTCGCACATGATCTTGAGCGCGGCGAATTCTGTCTGCGTCAGCACCGGGCGATACTCCGCATCCTCGCGGGCACTGTCGCGATATGCCTTCGCCCGCTCTCCGGGGGCGGGGTGGCTGGCGATCCAGCCGATCAAGCCCGGTTCGTCATTGTCTCCGGCATCGCCGGTTGTATTCTCGTTGGGGCCTTCTTCGTCCCCGCCGCCGCCCAGCCGTTCGAAGAAGGCAGCCGCACCAAGCGGCGAGATGTTGCTCTGCGTCATGCGGGCACGGGCATACTCGTCCGCTTCCCGCTCCGCCTCGCGCGAATAGCCGAGGCTGGCGACCCCGAACGCCGTGTTGCCGACCCCGGAATTGGAGCCCGCCAGCAGGATCGACAGGCCGAACTGCCGCAGGATAGAGGTCATGACATGGCGCTCGCGGACATGGCCGACCTCGTGTCCCAGCACGCCCGCCAGCTCTTCCGGCGTTTCGGCCTGCTGGACCAGCCCGTCGAACAGCAGCACCTGCCCGCCGGGCAGCGCGACTGCATTGACCATGCCCATGTTAGCGATGCCTGCCCGCACCTTATCGGTTTCGGGATCGACCGCGTCCAGCAGCTTTGCCAGCGCGGCATCGCCTTCCGGCGTGTGGCAGATCTTGCCCCCCAGATCGCCCACCATCGCATTGCCGATCTGCCGTTCCCAGGCGGGCGGGAC
Source organism: Erythrobacteraceae bacterium WH01K (assembly GCA_027941995.1). Classification (NCBI taxonomy): domain Bacteria; kingdom Pseudomonadati; phylum Pseudomonadota; class Alphaproteobacteria; order Sphingomonadales; family Erythrobacteraceae; species Erythrobacteraceae bacterium WH01K. The sequence goes on from CP115966.1 coordinate 581,738, forward strand.
CATCGGGCCCAGCCATTCGGGCGCGGTCATGAACAGGGCGACGCAGCCCGCGCTGGCCGCGGCAAAAGCGATCGCCGCCTTGCCCAGCCCTATCCGGTCGATCCACCGGCCATAGCGCGTCGGCGCGGGCAGGGCGGATGCGAGAGCCGGGGGCAGGTCGCGGGGAAGGCGCAGCCGGAAATCGGGCACACTTTCGCGCTTGTAGACGGTTTCCGCCTGCAGGCTCTCGCCATAGACCAGGTCGCCGGGGGGAACGGTTTCGGAATTGCCGGCCCGGTCCTGCAGGACCAGCGATCCTGTCTCGTCCAGCCACGCCGTACCGTCCCTCCGCACGGCGGACAGACCGTCATACCAGCTTACCGAGACCGCCTGTCCCTCCACCGCTTAGATGGCCCCCACGTCGAAGGCGTCGAGCAGGCCCTCGCCGTGGCCTGCCGTCGCGGTCTGCGACTGGGTCAGTTCGTCCAGCAGGATCTCGCCGCGTGCATCCATGTGCACGATGAAGAATTTCCAGTGCCGATAGGACAGGAAGATATACCCCACGCCCAGCGTCAGGGCGACCAGCGCCACGTCGCCCAGGATCAGCTTGAACCAGTCCATGGTGGACGCATTGAATTCGAACTGCACATCACCCCAGTGCGTGGCGCCCACCGCCTCGCGGTAGAACGCGGCATAGAACGCCACTGCGATCAGGCCCAGCGCCAGGTAGATGCCGAGAATACCGACGAATATCGCGATGATGAAACCGGGCGCCAGTTCGGGACTGTCGAACGCCTCGCTTCCCATGCCCATGAAGGCGGCGGCCATCGTTCCGCCCGCAATGATGAAGACGAACGGCATGAGGTAGAACAGCAGGAACCGCTTGAAGACCGGCACCGGGTCCGCATTGGCCTCGAAACCGTAGGGGCCGAAACTCATCTTGCTCCAGCGCTCGTTCCACAGGCTGGTCATCGACCAGGGGATCAGCAGGCCGAGCGGGAGATAGCCGAAGATCGTCTTCCACATGTAGGACAGGCCGAACCGGAAGCCGCGATCGTCGCTGCCGCCGCGAATGCCGCGCCAGCGAGTGCGCGAAAGCCGGTATCGCAGCGCCCGGAACCGGGCGACCCCGGCGAGGTAGAAGAACACCACGAAAGAGACGAGGGTGATGAGGGAGCCGAGCTGTTCCTGCCCGCGCAGGACCATCGCCTGTGCCAGCTGCGACAGCAGGAAGAACGGCGCGACCAGCAGGACCAGCACCAGCAGGAAACCGATGAACAGCTCCATCCCCGTGCCGTTCCATTCCAGCGTCTCGTCGACGAACCGGCTGCGCGACCAGAGATATTGCCGCTCGCGCGTGGTCGCCCAGAAACGGTAGATGCCCAGCGTGACGATCGTCAGCAACAGGTTGGTGAAGGCGATCGGGGCGAATTCCTGCCACGTGCCCTCGAACCGGAACGCGCTGGTGTCACCGCTCGCCGCGGGCGGCGCGTCCATGCCCGGCGCCCCCGCGCCGTTGTGGTCTGTCATGAAAGAAATTGCCCCCGATTTATCCCGATCCGGTCCCTTGGTGCAGCGACCGGGCGGGCTGCGTCAAGCGGGGGCGTGTTATTCGCCGGGCTCGAAGATCTCCTCGATCGCCAGCTCGAACACGCCTGCAATGGTGAAGGCAAGGGGCAGCGAGGGGTCGTAGCGCCCCGTTTCGATGGCATTGACGCTCTGCCGGCTGACGCCCAGCCGGTTGGCCAGTTCCTGCTGGCTCCAGCTGCGTTCGGCCCGCAGGACCTTTAGTCTGTTCTTCACCAGAGATTACCCCAGTCGCCCACGGTCACCCGGTTGAAAACGGCCCCGAGCCCCAGCCCCGCGAACCAGAAGAACGCCGCGCCGAAGCCGCCATTGCCGGCCGGCACCAGGTCGAAATTCTGCAGCCACTGCCAGATCGTGACGATGGTCAGGCAGAAACCCGTCGCAAACAGGCACTGGCGCACGAACAGCATCCGTATGTATTCGTCGGTCTCCTCCACCAGCAGGCGCATCACGGCCCAGAAGACGCCGATGATGGGAATCGCCGGAGCGATGGCGAGGGCAAAGGCGAGAGGGCCTTCGGGCTGGACCGCGTTGAATGCCGTCTTCGCGCCGAACAGCACCGCGAGGTACAGGGTCATGAGCACGGCGAGGCGGCGAACATAGCGTTTCGTCGCGGGGCTGGAGCAATCGGCCATGGTTCAGCAGCGTCCCTTTACGAACGGCAGGTTGCATTTCTTGCGTGCCGACAGGGAAACGGCAATGGCAGGCAGGGTCAGCATCAGCAAAGTCCCTGTGTCGGCATCGACCCCGCCCTGGCGTATCCCGAGCGCGACGAGGATCATTGCGAAGGCGCAGGCTATGGAGGCGAGATATCCGTTCATGGTCAAGTTCCCTTTCAACTATGGAAAGGGTATTTGACATCGAGTCGGCCGATTGTCAATCACCCTTTCCATAATGGAGCGAAGCCTTGCCATCGCGCGGGTCATATCGCAGTCATGCAATGCGCGCATGAAAGGCGCGAAGGAGAGACCACCATGGTGCCCAGCGAACCCCCGTCACGTCCGTCCCTGCCGTCCGCATCCGGCATCGATCGCCGGTCCCTGCTGAAAGGCGGCGCGGTGGGCGGTATCCTGTCGGCGGGGTTGCCGTCCGCGTCTTCGCTGGCCGCACAATCGGCGCGCGGTTTCACCCACGGCGTCGCAAGCGGGGAGCCGGGGCCCGACCGCGTGCTGCTGTGGACGCGCTATGTCGCACCACAGGACACGGCGCTGGCGGTCGAGGTCAGCAGGACACTGGATTTCTTCTCCCATACCCGGGGCGATACCGCGACCGCACGGCCCGAAAACGATTTCTGCGCGAAGGTCGTGATCGACGGGCTGGAGCCGGATACGTGGTATTACTACCGCTTCGTGGCGCCGGACGGCACCGTCAGCGAAAAAGGCCGCACGCGCACGCTGCCCGCCGGGCCGACGGCCCGCTTCCGCATGGCGGTGTTCTCGTGCTCCAATATCGGTTTCGGCTGGTTCAACGCCTATGCTCATGCGGCAGAGGCCAACGATTTCGACCTGCTGGTCCATACGGGCGACTATTTCTACGAATACGAAGCGGGGCGTTACCCCGACGATCCGATGTCCGGACGGCGGTTCGCTCCCGTGGGCGAAACCGTCGCGCTGGCCGATTACCGCCTGCGCCACGCCAGCTACCGCGTCGACCCCGACCTGCGCCGGATGACGCAGCTTTATCCGATGATCATGGGATGGGACGATCACGAAAGCGCAAACGACAGCTACGCCGACGGAGCGGAGAATCACCAGCCGGACACAGAGGGCGACTGGGCGGTTCGCAAGGCCGCTGCGATGCGCGCCTACCGCGAATGGCTGCCCGTGTCGGACAATCCGTATGAAGCCTACGACATTGGCGACCTTGCCACTCTGTTTCGGCTGGAAACCCGGCTGACGGCCCGGTCGCGGCCACCGTCCCTGCGCGAGATCATGGCTGGCGGCACTTCGCCCGACGACATGGTGGCGCGCCTGTCGGCGTTCCGCGACGGCGCCTATCGCGATCCCGCCCGCACGATGCTGGGCACGGGGCAGGAGGAATGGCTGGCAAGCAGCCTCGCGCGGTCGGCGCGTTCGGGCAAGACGTGGCAAGTGCTGGCCCAGCAGGTCGTCATGGGTAGCCTGTCGACGCCGCCGGCACTCGCGGGCGGTGTAACGGAAGACATGCCCGACTTCATTCGCCAGCGCGTAATGGCAGCGGCACTGGCCAGCCGGGCGGGCCTGCCGATGAATATGGATGCGTGGGACGGTTATCCGGCGGCGCGCGAACGGCTGCTTTCATCGGCGCTAGAGGCGGGTGCCAACCTGCTGGTCCTGGCAGGCGACAGCCACAATGCCTGGGCCTTCGAGCTGGATCATGGCGGAGAGCGTGCAGGCGTGGAGTTCGCCGGCCAGTCCGTCACCTCGCCCGGCTTCGAAGGGTATCTGGCGAATGTCCCGCCGCAGGTGCTGGAAGGCGCGGTGACGGCGCATAACGCGCAGCTGAAATGGGCCGACACTTCGCGGCGCGGCTACATGGCGATCGAACTGACGCCGCAGCGCGCCGTGGCGGAATACCGGTTCCTCGGCAGCATCAGGCAGAAATCGACGGCGCTGGCGGCGACGAAGCGCCTCCAGACCCGTCCCGGCGAACACCTGCTGGAAGACGCTTGACCGAAACGCCGCCGACGCGCGTCACGCTGGTCCTGCCCGCCCGGAACGGGGAGCGTTATTTGCAGGAGGCGCTGGATTCGATCCTCGGCCAGACGTTCCCCGATTTCGAACTGGTCTGCATCGATGACGCGTCGAGCGATGCCACCGCGTCGCTGCTGGCGCAGGTCGCCGCTGGCGATGCCCGCATCCGGATATGCACGAACCGGGCAAGGCGCGGCCTTCCTGCCAGCCTCAATCGCGGTTTCGCCGATGCACGCGGCGCGCTCCACGGCTGGGCCAGTCACGACAACCGCCTGCATTCCGCAGTGATCAAGACCCTCGTCCGGGCACTCGGCGATCATCCGGGCTGCTCCGTCGCCTATGCCGCCTACCGCGAGATCGACGCGGATGGCGTTGTCACCGGCCATCACGCGGCGCGCCCGCCGGGCGATCTCCTGCAGGCGAATATCCTTGGCCCCGCATTCCTGGCACGGGCCGGGGTATGGCAGGCGCTGGGCGGATATGACGAGGCGCTGGAGGGGGTCGAGGATTACGATTTCTGGCTGCGGGCGCGGCACCGGTTCCGCTTCTGCCCGGTCCGGGAAAGCCTGCTGGATTATAACCTGCACCCCGGCAGCATGACCGCGCGCCATTCCACGACCATCGCAGCAGCGCATGACCGCCTGCTGGAACGGGAAATCCCGAAGGAGCCGGACCGGCGAACGCGCGCAATGGCCTGGCTTGCGCTGATGGAACTGCGGCGAGACCCGGCACGCCTGCGCTACGCGGCGCGCGCGGTGGCCGCGCATCCCGGTATGGCGTTGTCCAGGTCCCGCGCCGTCATGCGCTGGATGCGGGCCGCCCTTGCAGCAAGGAGCGGACAGGCTTATTGAACGCGCATGGCCAATCGCTTGACCACATCGACTACCGCGACCCCGGCATTCCGGGGTCTGTTCGAGGTGTGGGCGCGCTCGTATTGAGCAGGCTGCCCGCGCTCGGTTTCGGGCGATGCGGCGTTTTCCCGAAATCGTAGAAATTGCACGCCACGCTTTATGGCCGCGCGGGTCTCTGGCATGGGCGCGGCAAATGACGGACGGAACACGATGACACAGCTTTTGAAAATCAGCCTGCCCGACGGTTCGGTGCGCGAGATGGAGCCGGGCAGCACGCCCGCCGACGTTGCTACGGCAATCGGACCGGGCCTGGCCAAGGCTGCCCTTGCCGCCCGGGTCGATGGCGAGATCCGCGATCTCAACCGGGCCTTCGACGGCGATGCAGAGCTGGCGCTGATCACCGCGAAGGACGAGGAAGAGGCGCTGGAACTGGCGCGGCACGACTTCGCGCACGTCCTGGCGGAGGCCGTCCAGTCGCTGTTCCCCGGCACGCAGATCACCTTCGGTCCCGCGACGGATGACGGGTTCTATTACGATGTGAAGGCGCCGGACACGCGCGATCCGTTCAGTATGGACGACCTTCCGGCGATCGAGGAGGAAATGCGCCGCATCATAAAGGCGGACAAGCCGCTGATCCGCGAGGTGTGGTCCCGCCAGCAACTGATCGACAAGTGGGAAGCGGAAGGCGAAACCTTCAAGGCGGAATGGGCCAAGGAACTGCCCGAGGACGAGGAACTGACCGTCTATCATTCCGGCCCTGCGGACAGCGAGGACACCTGGCTCGACATGTGCCGCGGCCCGCATCTGCCCAGCACGGGCAGGCTCGATCCGCAGGCGTTCAAGCTGATGCGGGTTGCAGGCGCGTATTGGCGCGGCGACCAGAACAATGCGCAGCTGACGCGCATCTACGGCACGGGCTGGCTTAACAAGAAGCAATTGAATGCTCACCTCACGCGGCTGGAGGAAGCCGCCAGGCGCGACCACCGCAAGCTGGGCCGCGAAATGGACCTGTTCCACCTTCAGGAAGAGGCCCACGGCAGCGTGTTCTGGCATCCCAAGGGCTATCGCATCTGGCGCGAGCTGGAAGCCTATATGCGCCGCAAGATGGACGCCGCCGATTACCGCGAGATCAAGACGCCGCAGCTGATGGATGTGCGCCAGTGGGAGCAATCCGGCCACTGGGGTAAATATGCGGAGAACATGTTCGCCGTCCCCGACATCGTGCCGGAAGTGGACGGCCTGGCCGACGACAATGGCGGGGAAGGCGCCTCGCCCAAAGTGGCCGAGGATGCCGACTGGATGGCGATCAAGCCGATGAACTGCCCGGCCCACGTGCTGGTGTTCAAGCAGGGTATCACGTCCTACCGCGACCTGCCGATCCGGCTGGGCGAGATGGGCTGCTGCCACCGCAACGAACCGCATGGCGCGCTTCACGGCCTGATGCGCGTGCGCCAGTTCACGCAGGACGATGCGCATATCTTCTGCACGGAAGACCAGGTGGTGGAGGAGGTGCGCAAGTTCTGCGCGCTGGCCGACAGCGTCTATCGCGATTTCGGCTTCAGCTATCACGTGAAGCTGGCCCTGCGCCCTGAAAAGCGGTTCGGCAGCGAAGCCGACTGGGACAAGGCGGAGCAAGAACTGCGCGACGCCGTGGCAGAAGCCGGCATGGACAATGACGAATACGGCTGGGAAGAACTGCCGGGCGAAGGCGCGTTCTATGCGCCCAAGCTGGAATGGCACCTGACCGATGCGATCGGCCGCACGTGGCAGGTCGGCACGATCCAAGGCGACCGCGTCCTGCCCGACCGCCTCGATGCGACCTATATCGGCGAAGATGGCGAGAAGCACCGCCCGGTCATGCTGCACCGCGCGATCTTCGGCAGCTACGAACGCTTCATCGGCATCCTGATCGAACATTTCGCCGGCCGCCTGCCATCATGGCTGGCCCCGGTGCAGAGCGTGGTGGCGACGATCACCTCCGACGCCGATGGCTATGCAGTCGAGGTGGCGGAAAGGCTGAAAGCTGCGGGCATCCGGGTCGAGAGCGACATCCGCAACGAGAAGATCAACTACAAGGTCCGCGAACACAGCCTCGCCAAGGTTCCGCACCTGCTTGTCGTCGGCAAGCGCGAGGCAGAGGAAGGCACGGTCGCCGTGCGCACGCTGGGCGAGAAGGAACAGCGCGTGATGAGCCTGGACGAGGCGATCGCCATGCTCCGCGCCGAGGCGACGCCGCCCGATCTGCGCGACTGAGCCGTTGGAACTGCTGGCAGGCTATACCGCGCTGCAGGTTGCGGCGGCGCTTGCGACAGCGTTCGTCGCGGCCTTCGTGCGCGGGCTGGCCGGGTTCGGGCTGGCGATCCTGCTGGTGCCGGTGTTGGCGCTGGCCCTGACGCCGGTCGAGGCGGTGCTGGCGACCAATTTCGTCGCTTTGTTCATCGGCCTGTCGGAAATCCGGAAAATCCTGCGCGATGCGGAAAAAAGCGCGCTGGTCATCAGCGGCATCGTGGTGCTGACAACCGCCCCGGGGCTGGTCCTGCTGGCCGCGACGCCGCCCGATCTCGCCCGTTTCCTGATCGCGCTGGTGGCCCTCTCGGCCTTCTTCGCCATCCTGCTGCCGACCCGCGCGGCTGACGTGCCCGGCCCGCTGGTGACAGGCGCGGTCGGCGTGACGAGCGGGTTGCTGACCGGTTTTGCCGGGATGCCGGGGCCGCCCGTCGTGCCCTATTACGTGGGGCGGCACATTCCGCGCCATATCGCCAAGGCATCCATGCTGCTGATCTTCACCATCGCCGCACTCGCCGGGCTGGGTGCAGGGCTTGCGATCGGTGTGCTGCAATGGCGGCTGGCGATCCTGGCGCTGCTGCTGTTCCCGGCGGTCCTGGTCGGCAACTGGCTGGGCGCAAAGGCGTTCGGCAAGGTCAGCGACCCGGTCTGGCGCAGCTTCGTCGCGTTCGCCCTGTTCGCCGCCGCTGCTGCGGCCCTGGTCAAACTGTTGGGATAGGCAGGCAGACTGCGCTGCCGACAGGACCTCAGATGGTGCCTGCCAGGATCAGCGCACAGGCACAGCCATAGACTATGGCCATGCGCGCCGCCTCGTGCAGGGCAGGCGCGACAGGTCGCGCTTTCAGGATGAGTGCCTTTACCATGGCGGCAATTGTGACCGCCGGAAGCTAACAGGCTCTTAATCCGCCCCTGCGGACAGGGTCGGCATCTGCTGGCTGGCGCAATGGAATCCGCCGCCGCCTGCCAGGACCGCGTCGGCAGGCAGGCCGATCGTCCGGCGGTCCGGGAAAAGCGCCGCGATGGCCGCAATCCCGCCTTCGTCATGTGCCGAGCCGAATGTCGGAACCACCACGAGATGCGTGGTTATCGCGAAATTGGCGTAGCTTGCCGGCTCGATCCGTCCGTCGCGCTCGATCCTGCCGGGCGAGGGAATGCGAGCGAGCTCCAGCCCTGCCGCTTCGAGCCGGGCGGCGGCATCGTCGTAGATGGCAGCATTGGGATCGCCGGGTCCGGTCGCTTGCGGCAGGACGACGCGGCCCGGGCCGACGAAGCGCGCAAGATTGTCGACATGGCCGTCCGTATGGTCGTTCACCAGCCCCTCGCCCAGCCAGACCACGCGGCCGAAACCGAGATCGCGGGCGAGCCTTGTCTCGATGTCGCTGCGCGACAGGTCGGGATTGCGATTGGGATTGAGCAGGCATTGTTCGGTCGTGAGCACGGTGCCCGATCCGTCCGTATCGATGGCACCTCCTTCCAGGACCCAGTCGCCCATCACCACCGGCAATCCGGCATCGCGGGCGAGCTCCGCACCGATCGTCGGGTCGCCCGCCATCAGGTATTTCCCGCCCCATCCGTTGAAGCGGCAACGCAGGGCAGAACCGTCCGTGCGGACGAGTGGGCCGGTATCGCGCAGCCAGATGTCGCCATAGGCGCGGCTTTCCAGCACGACCTTGTCCGATACAAATGCGCGGGCCCGTTGCAGGTTGGCGTCGTCCCGGACCAGCAGGCGAACCTCCTGCCCGCTATCCGCGACGGCGTTGGCGAAGGCGGCAATCTGTTCCTGCGCGCGCGGCAGGATGCAGGGCCATTCCTCACCGTCGTGGGGAAAGCCGATCCACAGCCAGTCCTGCGGCGCCCATTCGGGCGGCATGGTCACGGCACGTCCTGCCGACATGGTCCGCCTTCCCCTTCTGCCGGTCAACAGCCAGCCTCGCTCCGCTCGCAATCAGCGTCGCGGGTGGCGCGGAATTCGTCGCCATCGTTCCAGTTCGGCCAGCTGGTGCTCATGCCCATCATGCGGCCGAGGCGGTAGAACAGGTTCAGGTCGCCCATCACGCCGGACCAGTCCCAGTCCTCGTTGAACTCGTCCTTCGGCCCGTGATAGCGGTTCTCGGTATAGTCCTTCGCCACGGCAGCGCCCGCCTCGCGCCCGCCTTCGACGAGATCTTCCCCGCCATCGATATAAAGCATCGGTACCCCGCGCTTGGCGAAGGCGAAGTGGTCGGACCGGTAGTAGTAGCCGGCCTCCGGCTTGGGGTTGGGGGTGGCGACACGGCCATCGGCCTCGAGCGCCGCTTCGAGGAAGGCGTCGAGCTGCGACTTGCCCGGGCCGACCACGGTCACGTCCTTCGCCGGACCTGCGACCTGGAATGCGTCCATGTTGATCCCGCCGACCGTCTGGGCGAGCGGGAATACGGGGTTGGCCGCGTAATAGTCCGCGCCCAGCAGCCCCTGTTCCTCTGCCGTCACGGCCAGGAAGACCAGGCTGCGTGCTGTCGCGCCCGCTTTCGCCTGCGCCTCCGCCAGGGCAACGAGCGCCGCCGTGCCGGTCGCATTGTCGACCGCGCCGTTGCAGATTTCGTCGCCATCGGGTGCAGGCGTGCAGCGGCCAAGGTGATCCCAGTGCGCGGTATGGATCACGTATTCATCCGGTCGTTCCGTGCCCGGCAGGATGCCGATCACGTTCTGCGAAGAATAGGTGCGGATGTCGTTGCGAAACGAGGTGGAGGCCGACAGGCCGAGCGGTACGGGCGAGAAGTCCGGCTTCTTCGCCGCTTCCACCAGCGCGTCGAAGTCCTGCCCGGCAGCCTCGACGATGCGGCGGGCGACATCCTTCTGCACCCAGCCGTTCATGTCGGTCATTTGCGGCGCATTCGGCCCACGCTGGGCATAGGCCTGCGGGCCGGACCAGCTGCTTTCCACGACATTCCAGCCATAGGAAGCAGGCTCCGTGTCGTGCACGATCAGGGCGGCGGCGGCACCCTTGCGGCCGGCTTCCTCGTATTTGTAGGTCCAGCGGCCGTAATAGGTCATCGCCTTGCCACCGAACGTGCCTTCCAGGCTGTCGCTGCCGAAATCGGGATCGTTGACAAGGATGAGGGCGGTCTTGCCCGTCATGTCGACGCCTTCGTAATCGTTCCAGTCGCGCTCCGCCGCATCGATGCCGTAGCCGACGAAGACGATCTCGCTGTCTTCAAGGTTCGTCTCGACGTTCTCCTTGTAGGACACGCCGACCCAGTCGGTCGAAAATTGCAGCGTCATGTCGCCCGCCGCATCGCCATCGGGATCGGTGATGGTGAGGGGGTCGAAGTCCTTGCCCGTGATCTCGACCAGCGGGACGTCCTGCACCCATTCGCCGTTATTGCCCGGCTCGAGGCCGGCCTTCTCGAATTCCTCGATCAGCAGGGCGACCGTTTTCTCACCCCCCGGCGTGCCCGGCATCCGGCCTTCGAATTCGTCGGACGACAGCTCGCGCGTGACGTTGACCATCGTTTCCTGCGAGATTTCGCCATCGGCAATTTCCGGGATGTCCAGCGCATCGCTGACCGTCGACATGTCGTCCGGCAACTGATCGCAGCCTGCAAGGGCAAAGGCCGCGGCGGCGGCAAGGCAAAGGCTTTTCATATCAAGGTATCCCGTCTCTCGAAGGCGTTCCAATGCCGCCGCTTTTCGCAAAGGCAATCCCTTTGGGCAAGCGTTCCGGCACATCGCGGCATTGCAAGGCGCGCGGTGCGAAGGCAGGGCAGGGCCATGGCCGACTGGGATGCAGCACTGGACCGGGCGCGGGCCCACGCCCCCTTCCTCTCGCGGGCGCTGGGCAGGCGGCCGGATCTTGCCGAGATGCTGGCCGCTGGCGAAGGCGCTGGCGCGCTGGCCCGGGCAAGGCAAAGCGGGGAAGGGCAGGAGACAGGCGCCGCCCTGCGCCGCGAAAGGCTGGGCCTGGCGCTGGTGCTGGCCATCGGGGACCTTGCCGGGGCTTTCGACCTCGAAACCGTGACAGGCGAACTGTCCGCCTTTGCCGACGACGCCTTGTCGCGCGCGATCGTTGCGGCGATCAAGCGCCGGGTGGACGATGCGGAGGACCCGGGCAGGGCAGGCTTTTATGCGCTGGCGCTTGGCAAGCACGGCGCGCGCGAGCTGAACTACAGCTCCGACATCGACCCGATCCTGCTTTACCGCCCCGAAACCCTCCCCCGCCGCCGCCGCGACGAGCCGGGGGAAGCGGCGCAGCGTTACGCGCGCGAGATCGTGCAATTGCTGTCGGCCAATACGGCGGAGGGATACGTGTTTCGCGTCGATTTGCGCCTGAGGCCCGCATCCGAGGTCAGTCCGCTCGCCATTCCGGAAAATGCCGCACTCACCCATTACGAAAGCAGCGCCCTGCCGTGGGAGAGGGCCGCCTTCCTGCGCGCACGTGCGGCATCGGGCGAGATTGCGGCGGGCGAGGCGTTCCTGGCCGCGATCGACCCCTTCATCTGGCGCCGCAGCCTCGATTTCGGGGCCATCGCGGAGATCGGCGCGCTCACCCGCCGCATCCGGGCCAAGCACGACGGCCCGCGCGATCCGGGGCCGGGCTACAATCTGAAGCAGGGCCGCGGCGGCATCCGGGAAATCGAGTTCTTCGTCCAGACGCACCAGCTGATCCATGGCGGCCGCAGGCCGGCATTGCGCGTGCGCGGATTGTTCGACGCGCTGGATGCGCTGGTGGCGGAGGAGCTCGTCCCGGCAGACGACGCACATGCGCTTGCAGAGGCCTATCGCAAGCTCCGCACGGTGGAGCATCGCCTGCAGATGGTCGAGGACCGCCAGACCCACTCCCTGCCGCACGGAGAGGCGCTGGCAGGCATTGCGAAGCTCGACGGGCTGGATGGTCCGGACGCGCTGGTTTCGGACCTGACAGCCCATACCGCGCGGGTCGGCGCCCTGTTCGACACGCTTCTCGACCGGGTCGGGGGCGGCGCGGAAGAGGCCCCGCTGCCCGGCGCTAGAGACGCGGTCCGGCAGGTCGAGACGCTGGAGCCTGCAGAGCGGAAACGCATGGAGGACCGGGTCGAAGGCTGGCTCGACGGGCGGTACCGCACCTTGCGAAGCAGTGCTGCGGAAGAGGCATTCCGGTCCCTGTTGCCGTCATTCCTCGAAGCCATCGCCGCGACGCCCGAACCGGACGAGGCCCTGCTGCGGTGGGAGAAACTGCTCGCCACCCTGCCCAGCGCCATCAACCTGTTCCGCCTGCTGGAGGCGCGGCCCGGCCTGCTGGAACAGATGCTGCGCATCCTGTCGCTGGCCCCGCCCCTGGCGGACCGGCTGGCGCGCTCTTCCTCGCTGCTCGATGCGCTGATCGATCGCACCGCGTTCGACCTGCCGGGTGATGCCGCGTCGGTGGAAGCGGCCATGACGTCGCCTGCCGGGACCGATTACGAGCGGGCGCTGGACAGGCTGCAGACCGTCACGTCCGAACAGCGGTTTGCCATGGGCGTCCAGCTGATCGAGTCCGCGCATGATCCGCTGGAGATCGCTGCCGGCCTGTCCCGCGTGGCCGAAGCTGCCGTGCGCCGCGCAGTTGCGATGGCGAGCGAGGAATTCGCCATTCGCCACGGGCGCATTCCCGACAGTGAACTGGTGGTGCTTGGCCTTGGCCGGCTTGGCGGCTGCGCGCTGACCCATGCCTCCGACCTCGACCTGGTGTTCCTGTTCACCGGCGATTTCCAGGTCGAAAGCGACGGGGAAAAACCGCTGGGCGCAACGCTCTATTACAACCGGCTGGCCCAGCGGGTCGCCGCCGCGCTCGGCGTGCCCACGGCAACGGGCGCTCTTTACGAGGTGGACACACGGCTGAGGCCTCAGGGCGTGCAGGGGCCGCTCGCCGTCAGCCTCGACAGCTTCTCCCGGTACCAGCAAAAAGACGCGTGGACGTGGGAGCACATGGCCCTGACCCGGGCGCGGGTCGTTGCCGGGTCGCCAGCCGCGCGCGAGGCCGTGGAAGCGGAACTCGCCGCTGCGCTCACCATGCCGCGGGATCCTGCCGAGCTACGCGATGCCGTGCTGAAGATGCGGGCGGACATGGCTGCGGCCAAGCCTGCGCGCGGTCCTCTCGATGCGAAGCTGCTGCGCGGGGGGCTGGTCGACCTCGAATTCCTGATCCACCACCAGCAATTGCGCCACGGCGCCGGTCTTTCGCCGCAATTATGGACGGCGATCAGGGAATTGACGCAAGCGGGCCTGCTGCCCGAAGGCCTGATGGAGGCGCACGATATTCTTGGCCGGGCCATCGTCGCCATGCGGCTGCTCGCGCCCGACGCAGCCATGCCCGACGATGCGCGGGCCGAGGCGCTGGCCGGCGCATGCAATGTCGCCAGCCCGTCGGACCTCTTGCAATCGCTGGACCGGGCACGCCATTGCGTCGCCGAGGGCTGGTCCCGATTCCTCGGCACGACACTGGAGATAGACTGATGGCAGACGCTGGCGACAAGATTCCCGACATCGCGATGGAAACGCCGGAGGGCGGCACTATCCGCCCCTCGCAATATGAAGGGGAGAAGCTGGTCCTGTTCTTCTATCCGCGCGACAATACGCCAGGCTGCACGACCGAGGCGAAGGATTTTTCCGCCCTGAAGGACGAATTCCTGAAAGCGGGTACGGCGCTGCTGGGGGTGAGCAAGGATTCAGCGAAGAAACACCAGAATTTCATCGCCAGGCACGACCTGACGGTGAACCTCGCCACGGACGCTGAGGAAGACGGCCTTTCCGATGCGCTCGGAATCTGGTGCGAGAAGAAGATGTACGGGAAAACCTTCATGGGCATGGTGCGCACCACAGTGCTGGTCGACCGCCACGGGACGATCGCGAAGATCTGGCCCAAGGTGAAGGTGAAGGACCACGCATCCGAAGTGCTGGCCGCCGCGCAGGCGCTCTGAGCCCGCGAACTGGCACGCCTCAATCGATGACCACGATCGCAGCCGCCATCCGTGCCGCCCTGCTGACGGCGGACCCGCGTGCGAAGTGCTTTGCCACCCGCGATCTCGTGCGGCGCTGGCGGCGCGGCTCGCTCGAGTGGCGTTTCGATGTGGCCATGCCCGACAGGCCCGCCTGGCCGGCGGATCTCGATTTTCGTGCGCCCTCGCAAATGCCCCGGCGCGGGAAGGGTGGTGGCAAGGCGCGGCTCGCTTTGTGGCACGCACTTGCCCATATCGAATTCGTCGCGATCGACCTCGCGCTTGATATCGTCGGGCGGTTCGGGGAAGAGGCCGGCCGCGATTTTGCCGACGATTTCCTTAGCGTCGCGGCGGACGAGGCGATGCATTTCGCGCTACTGCAGAGAAAGCTGCGGTCGCTCGGTTCGTATTACGGCGCGCTGCCGGTGCATGACGGGCTGTGGCAGGCGGCGCAGGACACGGCGCACGATGTGGCGGCGCGGCTCGCCGTGGTGCCGATGGTGCTGGAGGCGCGGGGCCTCGACGTGACGCCTGCCACGCTGGAACGCGTTCGCGCGCAGGGCGACGACAACGGCGCACGCATCCTGTCGCGCATTCTTGACGACGAAATCGCCCATGTCGGATTCGGGACGAAGCATTTCATCCGGCAGGCCGAAAGCCGCGGAATTGCGCCGAATCTTTTGTGGCAGGAATTGGTCAGGGCGAACTTCGCGGGCCGGATTCAGGCACCGTTCAACGACTCGGCGCGTCTCGCAGCCGGTCTGTCGCGGGACTTCTATGCCGCTATTGCGTCGTAAATCTTTCCCGACATAACTCATAATCAACAAGCGCCGGGAAGGTTCCCGGGGCAGGATCGGGGCCCCGATAAGACGGCGAAGAACGCTGCTGGGGCTTAAAAGAGGGACGGGTCGTTTTATGATGGATCGCAAGATCGTTTCTAAAGTTTTCGCCGTGTGCGGGGCTCTGGGTCTCGGCATTTCCGCACCGGCCATGGCGAATTCTTCCAGCGCTGCTGCTGTCGAAATCGACGAAGCCGCGGACGATGTCGCCTCCCCCCTGGGGCAGGGCGACCAGCAATTCGCCAACCTTTTCGCGCAGTGGAAGTCCCGCGATGCGGGTTCGCCGACGGCTCCGCCTCCGGCTGTTTCCGTTTCGGTACCCTCGCGCATGCCGCTCGACAATTCGCGGCTGACCAGCAGCTACGGAATGCGCACCCACCCCGTCGTGGGTGGCCGCCGGAAGCATAACGGCATCGACCTTGCCGCGCCGACCGGCACGCCGGTCTACGCCACGGCAGACGGCCTGGTGGAACGCGCCAACTGGTTCTCCAGCTATGGCAAGTTCATCAAGATCGACCATGGCGGCTCGATGGAAACGCGCTTCGCCCACCTGTCGGGCATCGAAGTCTCCGCTGGCGAGCGTGTGACGAAGGGTCAGCTCATCGGATATGTCGGTTCGACGGGTCGCTCCACCGGCCCGCACCTGCACTATGAAGTGCGGATCGATGGCGTGGCCGTGAACCCCATGCCCTACATGGTCGAAAGCGAAGCGCAGCAGGCCTTCGCTCTCGCAACCGGCAAGGGCGGCCAGGGCGGTCAATAATTTGCGGCCGACGCCCGCGCTTGGCGCAGGTTCGACCGCTTTTCGGGCCTGAGTTCCTGCCTCGGGCAGGATAGCAGCATCACCGGTTACAGTTCCGCTGGAAGCGGAAGAGGGTACCTGCCACCAGGAAACCCTTGAATGGGCGGCGAACGGGTCATGTGCCGGTTCGTCGCCTTTTTTGATGCTGGCCGTTTTGCGGCGGCCTGATGCCGGGCCACCGCCCGCGTTTTCTCTTGCCCGATATGGGTTGCCGATTAGAACTGATTGGCAGGAGAGTGAACATGCACCCGATAACACATGCGCAGGCACGCCCTGACCACCCCGCTATCATCATGGGGGGCAGCGGTGAAACCGTCACCTATGGAGAGATGGACGCCGCCGCGAACCGCTTCGTCCATCTGCTCAGGAGCCGGGGGCTGGAGGCCGGTCACAGCTTCGCGCTCCTGATGGAAAACAACGCGCTGTTCCTGCAACTGGTCTGGGGATCGCAGCGCGCGGGCACCATGACGGTGCCGATTTCCACGCGGCTCGCTGCGCCCGAGATTTCCTACATCATGCAGGATGCAGCGGCGAAGCTGCTGCTGACGACCCCCGCCTTCGCCGACCGCCTGCCCGCCATCCGCGAGGCCTGTCCCGATTGCGAGGTGCTGGTGCTGGGCAGCGGGGACGCAGAGGACCTGCAGGACGCGCTGGCGCGGCAGCCCGTCACGCCGATCCAAGACCAGTCCGCAGGCGTCGTAATGCTGTACAGCTCGGGCACGACCGGCAGGCCCAAGGGCATCATGCCCGCGCCGCCGGACGATCCGGACGTGCAGGCGGTCAATCCGCTGGTCGGCCTCGCCGTCATGGGCGTCGGCATGCCGGCCGACGGCAGTATGGTCTATCTGAGCCCCGCGCCGCTCTATCACGCAGCGCCGATGGGCTGGTGCACCACGGTCCACCGCCTTGGCGGGACCATCGTGATCATGGAGAAGTTCGATCCCGAAAACGCGCTGGCGCTGATCGAGAAATACAAAGTCACGGACAGCCAGTGGGTGCCAACGCATTTCGTGCGCTTCCTTCGCCTGGAGGATAGCGTCCGGCAGACATACGACCTGTCTTCGCACCAGCGCGCCATCCATGCCGCAGCGCCGGTCCCGGTCCCGATCAAGCAGGCGATGATCGACTGGTGGGGGCCTATCCTCGTCGAATATTACGCCGGGTCCGAAGGTATCGGCATGACGCTGGTGAAGAGCGAGGACTGGCTGCAGAACCCCGGCACGGTGGGCCGCGCTCTCCACGGCATATTGCATGTCTGCGGTCCCGATGGGGAGGAGTTGCGGCCCGGCCAGGACGGCGTCCTCTATTTCGAGAACGACAAGATCCCGACCTATCACAACGACGCGGAGAAGACCGCCGAGGCGATGCATCCGAAGGGCTGGATGACGCTGGGCGATATCGGTCATGTGAACGAGGAGGGCTGGCTGTTCCTGACCGACCGGAAAAGCCACATGATCATCTCCGGCGGGGTAAACATCTACCCGCAGGAGATCGAGAACCTCTTGATCGCGCATGACAGTGTGATGGATGCCGGCGTCATCGGTGCACCGTGCGACGATATGGGCGAAAAGGTGGTCGCCGTGGTCCAGCCTGTCGATCCCGGCTGCGACAAGGGCGCGCTGGAGGCGGAATTGCGGGCTTATCTCGCGCCGCAGATCGCCCGGATCAAGATGCCGAAAATCTTCGAGTTCCGCCCCGACCTCCCGCGCGAAGCCAACGGCAAGCTCTACAAGCGGGAACTGCGCGACGAATTCGAGAGAAGGGCGCAGACGGGATAAGCGCCGGTTTTCTAACGAAGGATCATCTGCGTGCAGCGAAAGACGGCGATTTTTCTGCCACTTTCGCGGTGGGTGACTGTGGCATCCCAGACCTGCGTCGTGGTGCCGAGATGGACGGCCTCCGCCCTCGCAAGCAGCGTTCCGTCCTTTGCGGTGGACAGGAAATTGCTCTTCAGTTCGATCGTCGTGTAGCCGCGCGCACCTTCCGGAAGCGCATTTCCGGCCGCGAAGCCGCATGCGCTGTCCGCCAGGGCCACGACGCTCGCCGCATGGAGCGCTGCCGCGCCCGAGCGAAGGTGATGCTGCCCGATGGCCATTTCGGCCTCCAGCCAGCCGTCGCCTTCTCCTGCCAGTCGTAGGCCCATGTGGGGGACCAGACCGCCATCCGGCGGGTCGAATCGCGGATCGCTCATCGTGCGTGCTCCGCGACGAGTTGGTCGACCGAGCGGTTGAAAGCGCCGAGCGCCCCTTCGAACCGGCCGAAGAACAATTCGTCGTTCGCGCCTGAGGAAAGGCCTGCCTGTATGCCTTCGCCGATGGCGAAATCCTCCCTCAGCGTATCCATGGTGATGGCATGGTTGCGGGACCAGTATTCCTCGCCCTTGCCGCAATGGCGGGACGCGATGGTGCAGAGCCGCAATTCGGTCGTCTCCGGCCCGGCCGGGATGCTTGAAATGCACACGACATGGTCCTGCTGCACCAGCAACTGGGTGAGGGGGAATAGCGTGTAGAGAACATTGGCGTGGTCGCGCAGCTTCCATTCCCCGCGCTCCGCATCATCCAGTGCAGCCATGCTCGTGCGTGGCAGGATGGAGCGCATATGCGGTCCGAATGTCCGGTAACTCGACAAATTGTCTTCGAAGAAGGGACCTATGGTCGCCCGGTGAGCGACCTTGAAATGATAGGCCTCGATCCCTCCTTCGACGATGATTTTCCAATTGGCCGCTACTTCGATCCGGTCCTGCGCGACAATCGCCATGTCGGCCATGCCGAGCGCTTCCAATTCCTGCGCCAAGGGAGCGAAATAGCTGGAGAAGTCGAAGGTGCCACCAGGATCCGGCACGACCCAGATGAGACCGAACGCTTCGCAAGCGGGTAGCGATTTGAGCGCAATGCCGTCTTTGTCCAATACGCCTGCGAAACCGCTGTCGAAATGCGGCGCCCCGACAAGAGGGCCCGCGCTATCGTAAGTCCACGCGTGATAGGGACAGGTAAACCGGTGTTTGCAGCCAGACTCTTCCTCGACCAGCCGAGCTCCCCTATGCCGGCAGACGTTCAGGAATGCCCGCACCTTGCCGGCCCTGTCGCGTGTCACCAGCACGGGAAGTCCATTCACGTCGCACCGGCGGAATGTCCCCGGTCCGTCCAGTTCCCCGGCATGCAGCGGTGCATGCGGAAACCGGGCGAACACAGCGTCTTTCTCGGCAGCGAACTGTAGCGGCGACTGGTATCTGGCGACCGCGCTCGTCGTGACATCCGTGTTCAGATACGCGCTTTTCGCCGCCTTCAGTTCGCGAAGCTCCTCGATCAGTTCGAGTTCCAGGGCATGCTGCATGATGGGCTCCTTACCAAGCGGTAAGTGCAGCAATTGACTTACCGGTCGGTAAGTGTCAAGCCGGTTGCATGGATTTCCCTGCACAATA
Source organism: Erythrobacteraceae bacterium WH01K (assembly GCA_027941995.1). Taxonomy (NCBI): domain Bacteria; kingdom Pseudomonadati; phylum Pseudomonadota; class Alphaproteobacteria; order Sphingomonadales; family Erythrobacteraceae; species Erythrobacteraceae bacterium WH01K. The sequence continues at coordinate 601,107 of CP115966.1, forward strand.
CGCCGACCTGTCGACGCGCGACCGCATGCTGGTCGCCGCGCGCACAATGTTTTCGGAAAGAGGATTTTACGGCGTCAGCATTGCGCAGGTCGCGGCTGCACTGGGCATGAGCAAGCAGGCGCTGCTGCATCATTTCGGCAGCAAGGAGCGGCTGTACGGTGAAGTCCTGCAATCGGTTTCGCGGGAGCTGGACAGTCTGTTGACGAAAACGGTCGCTGAGCGTGGCGGGGGAGCGGAATGCCTGGCAGAGATCTTCGTCCGCCTGCAGCCAGGCGACGAGGCGACTACAGAGCGCAGCCGCCTGCTCGTGCGCGAACTGCTCGACAATGCACGGCGGGCTGGCGACGCCACCACGTGGTATCTCGCTCCGTTCCTGGGCGAGCTGGAAACACAGCTTGGGCGCTGCGAAAACTGGCGCGATACGAAGCTTGCAGTGCGGCGGGCGGCTCTTTTTCGCTGGCTCGGTGCTGTCGAATACACCGTCATTGCAGGCCCTACCCTGCGCGCGATCTACGGGGATGAGGGCAGCACAGCCATGTGGCAGGAAACGACCCGCACGCTTCGCAGTACGATGCTGGCGCAGATCAGCGCCGGACCGCCACGCGGATAGACCGCTTCAGCGCTGTAGCAGGCGCTCCATGACCGCGCGCACGTCGCTGCCCATGTCCTCGCGCTCGAGGGCGAGGGCGAGGGTCGCTTCGACGAAGCCGGTCTTGCTGCCGCAATCGAAGCGGCGTCCTTCGAAGGTGACGGCGTGGAACGGCTGGTCGCCGATCATCTTCGCCATCGCGTCGGTCAGCTGGATTTCGCCGCCTGCGCCTTTCTCCTGGTCTTCCAGGACGCGCATCACTTCCGGCTGCAGGATGTAGCGGCCCGAGATGATCTTGTTCGACGGCGCATCGGCCACGGCGGGTTTCTCGACCAGCCCCTTCACCTGTGTCAGCGATCCGTCCACGGCGCCGGGATCGATCACGCCGTAGCTGGAAACCTCGTTCTCGGGCACTTCCAGTACGCTGATCAAATTGCCGCCCGTGCGGTCATAGGCCTCGACCATCTGTTTCATGCAGCCGGTGCTGCCCTTGTGCGCGACCATCAGCTCGTCCGGCAGGAAAATGGCGAAGGGTTCGTCGCCCACGATGGCGCGCGCGCACCAGATCGCATGGCCGAGGCCCATCGGCACCTGCTGGCGCACGGTGATGATGTCGCCCGGGACGAAGCGGCTGGAGTCCAGGACGCCGAGATCCTTGCCCCGCTCGCCCATCGTGTCTTCCAGTTCGTAGGCGACATCGAAATGCTCGACGATGGCGGTCTTGCCGCGACCGGTCACGAAGATCATCTGCTCGATCCCGGCCTCGCGTGCCTCGTCCACCGCATACTGGATCAGCGGACGGTCGACGATGGGCAGCATTTCCTTCGGGATCGCCTTGGTCGCGGGCAGGAACCGCGTGCCCAGCCCTGCCACGGGGAAGACGGCTTTCTTGACGGGTTTGTGCGTGGTTTTGTCCTGGGTCATGGTCTTTTGCTAGGCTGCGCGGGTCCGGAACGCAATTGCGGCGCTGTCATTGCGTTTGTGTGACGAGGGTGCGCGGTTCCGCGATTTGCGCGGCGCACGAAACGGGCTAGGGGCTGTTGCATGGACAAACTGATTATTCGCGGGGGCAATCGCCTCTCGGGCACGATTCCCATTTCCGGCGCAAAGAATGCGGCGCTGACGCTGATACCCTGCGCCCTGCTGACGGAAGAGCCGCTGACGCTGCGCAACCTGCCGAGGCTCGCGGATATCGACGGGTTCCAGCACCTGATGACGCAGTTCGGCATCGCGACCGGGATCAGGGGGAAGCGTCCCGAGGATTTCGGGCGTGTCGTCACGTTCGAGGCGAACCACATCACCAGCACCGTCGCGCCCTACGACCTCGTCAGGAAAATGCGCGCATCGATCCTGGTGCTCGGCCCGATGCTGGCCCGCATGGGCGAGGCGAAAGTATCGCTGCCCGGCGGCTGCGCCATCGGCAACCGCCCGATCGACCTCCACCTGAAAGCCCTGGAAGCGATCGGCGGCGAGATCGAACTGGCGCAAGGGTATGTGAAGGCGACCGCTCCCGATGGCGGGCTGCCGGGCGGGGAGTTCGATTTCCCCGTCGTGTCCGTCGGCGCGACGGAGAATGCCGTCATGGCCGCAGTGCTGGCCAAGGGCACCAGCCGTTTCTTCAACGCCGCGCGCGAGCCGGAGATCGTCGACCTTTGCAACCTGCTGGTCGCAATGAGTGCCGAGATCGAGGGCATCGGCACGTCGGACCTGACCATTCACGGGGTAAGGAAACTGAACGGCGCCACCTACAAGGTGATGCCGGACCGGATCGAGGCGGGGTCCTACGCCTGCGCTGCGGCGATTACCGGCGGCGAGGTCTTCCTGGAAGGCGCCGATGCCAGAGACATGCAGTCGACCAGTCACGCGCTGCGCAATATCGGCGTGGAGGTGACGGAGGAAAAGAACGGCATCCGCATTGCGGCGAACGGACCGCTGAAGGCGACGAACCTTTCCACCGCGCCGTTCCCGGGCCTTGCCACCGACATGCAGGCGCAGCTGATGAGCCTGCTCTGCAAGGCGGAAGGCACCAGCGTGCTGAAGGAAACGATTTTCGAGAACCGCTACATGCACGTGCCCGAACTGGCGCGCATGGGCGCGGATATAGAGACCGAAGGACGCACGGCCATCGTGAAGGGTCCGGTGGACCTGACCGGCGCAGAGGTCATGGCGACCGATCTTCGTGCCTCGATGAGCCTGATCATCGCCGCCCTGGCCGCCGAGGGCGAAACACAGGTCCGGCGCATCTACCATCTCGACCGCGGCTACGAGCGGCTGGAAGAGAAGCTGCAGCTGGTCGGCGCGGATATCGAGCGGGTGGACGACTGACGCACGTCTTTTTTGCGGACCCTTCCCGCCCCTTGTCCGTTGGAAAGCCATAGACAATCACGGCGCACAGGAGATGAACTATGGCACTGCTCAGAACCGCTATTCTCGGAGCGCTCGGCTATCTGGGATACAAGGCTATGACCGACAAGAGTGACAAGAACGGCAAGAAAAATACCAAGCTCGACGAAAACGGCGTCGCTTTCGCCGATGGCCAACCCGATGGGCAGCACCGCGATGCTGGTCCCGGCGCGATGGGCGACAAGCCGAAGAGGAAATGGACCAAGACGGACGAGGAACTGGACGAGACGTTTCCGGCCAGCGATCCGCCCGCCAACTACTGAGCTACGCGGGCCACGCCCCGAATTGAATTAGCGACACCTGTCACGGCCGGCCTGCGAGGTCGGCTGTGACCCACAGGCGGATGGCGCCGGCAAGACCGGTCGGCGCCTCCGCTTCGAGGCGTTCCGCATCGATGCGCGCTATCAACGCGTTGAGCGGGACATCCTCCCGCTGCGCTGATGCGCGCACGAGATCCCAGAACAGTGGTTCCAGACTGACCGAAGTCTTGTGCCCGGCGATCTCGACCGAGCGTTTGACCGGCGGGTGATAGGGTGAGGGCATAGCCGCTCTGTACAGGCTGCGCCGTCGGTCTCCCACGAATTTTTCGGGGTGGTCCGAATGCGTGGCCACGGCTAGCCCTACCCGTCGAAAGGGCGGACGGATCGCGCGAATGTCGCAAAAGTACGATGCGCTGAGCGAGCGGGAGAAGGACGTGCTGCGTCTGATCCTGCACGGCCACGATGCGAAGTCGATGGCGCGCGAGCTGGGTCTGTCGGTCCACACGGTCAACGAATATCTGCGCGGTGCGCGGCGCAAGATGGAGGTGACGAGCAGCAAGGAGGCGGCACGGCTGCTGCTGGAGGCAGAGAGCGGTGCCCCCCAATTTTTCGGGCACAGGCAATTGGGGAGTGCGCCGGAACGCGAGGCCGCGGCAAAGCCTGCCGATGCAAGGGCCGGACGCTTTCCCGCCCGTCTCGCGATCGGAGCTATCGTTATGACCATACTCCTTGCCGCCCTCACCATTGTCGCTTTGCCGCAGCAAACCGATACCGCCGAAACGGCCATTATCGAAACGCAGGAAGCGCCGGAAGCGCAAGCCGAAGCCGCCGCGCGCCGGTTCGTCGAGCATATCGATGCAGGCGACTGGAGGGCGAGCTACGACGCGACGAGCGATCCCTTCCACCAGGCGAACACGCTCGAGATGTGGAGCACGGTGTCGCAGCAGGTACGCGCGCCACTCGGTGCGGTCGTCTCGCGCAAATTGAGGGGCGTCGAAATGCCACCCACCCCGCAGGGCTATCGCATCGTCACCTTCGATACCCGCTTCGCCGACCGCGCAGAGCCCGCGGTCGAAACGGTCTCGATGGTGCGCGAGGACGGCGCATGGAAAGTCGCCGGGATCTTCACCGAGTAGGGGCAATGGCGATGAAGCAGCTTTTCGCCGCTCTGGCATTAGGGGCGATGCCAATTGCGGCTAGTGCGCAGCCGACTGCCTCCGCTCCGGGCGACGTACTGTCCGAATGGCTCGATGCGTTCAACGCCGGCGACGATGCGGCGATCAGGGCCTTCTACGCGCGTCGGCTGGACGATCCCGATGCGCTGACGGCGCGAAACCTGCGGACCGAGACTTGTGGGTTCGACCTCGTGCGGATCGAGGAGCAGGAGAGTTCGCGGCTATCGGCTTTGCTGGCGGAGCGTTGCTTTCCGGCCTTGCAGCGCGTGTCGTTTGCGGTGGCTGAGGATGGCACGCTGGAAAATTTCTCGCTCGAACCCTTCGCCATGTCGGGGGCGCGGCTCGATGCCTACATCACCGGCGTCGCCGAGCGGCTGGCGGAGCGCGACGAATTCGCCGGGTCGCTGGTCGTCCTGACCGACGATGGCAGACGGCTGGAGGTGAGCCGCGGCACGGTGAGCGCCGCCGATCCGGCGCCGATCGGGCCTGACATGCCCATGGTCCTCGCCTCTGCGGGCAAGATGTTCACCGCCGTTGCGATCCTGCAACTGGTCGAGGCCGGCAGGGTCGAGCTCGAGGCGCCGCTCTCGCGCTACCTGCCAGATTATCCGGACGAGGCGATGGCCGCCGCGACGATCCGCAATTTGCTCAACCACCGTGCCGGGGCCGGGGAGGACGGCGTGCTGCGCCGCGAGGATGTCGAGAATCGCGCGAAGGTCCGCACGATCGACGACTATCTCGAACTTAACGGACACCGCGCACCCGATTTCGAGCCGGGGTCGAAATCGGACTATTCGAATTACGGCTTCATCCTGCTCGGCGCTGTGATTGAGCGGGTGACAGGGAAAAGCTACCCGGATTACGTGCAGGCGCATGTGTTTGGCCCGGCGGGCATGTCGAATGCCGGCTATCCCGACCGCGATCACCTGGACGGCATCCCGGTCGGCCTGACCACCTTCTTCGAGGCCGAGCCGGTGGCAATGCCGAACACCGACGTGCTGCCATGGCGAGGGTCGGCGCATGGCGGCGGGGTCGCCAGCGCCAACGACATGCTGCGCTTCTTCGCGGCGCTGAAGGACGGCAGGCTGCTGACGCCGGAAACGCTCGAACTGGCGACGACGCCGGGCGAGACGCCATGGTACGGCCTCGGCTTCGTCGCGCAGGGCGAAGGACAGGATGACGAACGGCAATGGGGCCACGGCGGCGGCTCCTACGGGATGAGCGTCGCCGCGCAGACCTACCCGGGCACAGGCGCAACTTTCGTCTGCCTCGCCGCACGCGACATGGCGTGCGACCGACTGATCTTCGCCTGGTACCTGAAGCTCTTCGGCCTGACCGAATAGGTCGCGGCCAAAGCGTCAATACATGTGCTGTCCGCCATTGATGCTCATCGTCGAGCCGGTGACGAAGCCGGCGTCCTCGCTGCACAGGAAGCTGACGCCGCGCGCGATTTCCTCCGCCTGGCCGAGGCGACCCACCGGGATCTTGGCGACGATCTTTTCCAGCACGTTCTCGGGCACGGCGGCGACCATGTCCGTGTCGATATAGCCGGGCGCGATCGCGTTCACCGTCACGTTGAACCGCGCACCTTCCTGCGCCAGCGCCTTGGTAAAGCCGTGAATGCCCGATTTGGCTGCGGCGTAATTGACCTGCCCGTACTGGCCGGCCTGCCCGTTGATCGATCCGATATTGACGATCCGGCCCCAGCCGCGCTCCTTCATGCCGGGGAAGCACGCTTTCGCCATGTTGAAACAGCCGCCGAGATTGATCCGCATGACGTCATGCCAGTCGTCATAGCTCATGCGCATCAGCGTGCCATCGCGTGTAATGCCGGCATTGTTGACCACGATGTCGACCGGGCCGACTTCATCGGCCACCCGTTCGCAGCCTGCCTGTGCGGCATGATGATCGCCGACGTCCCATTTGTAGGCTGCAATTCCGGTTTCGTCGGTGAAGGCCCTGGCGGCCTCACCATTGCCGCCGTAATTGGCGACCACGGTGAACCCATCGTCGCGCAGGCTCTCGCAGATAGCGCGTCCGATGCCCCGCGTGCCGCCCGTGACGATTGCAACTTTTCCCATACAGATATCCCTCGCCGCTCTTGCTTCGGTCTCTCCCACGCTTGACGTAACGTCAGGCGCGGTTCGCGGCAAAGAAAATCCCGCGGGAAGCAGGATCGTTCATACGTATTTTGAAAGGGATGGAGGCGCCCATGCGCCGCCACGGCGCGGCCTGTCAGAACCGAAGCTGCGTTCCGACATAGACCGACTGGTCGTCTTCCAGCCCGTCGGTCAGCGGAGCGAGGCGATCGCGTTCCTGCGACAGGCGGACGCCGGCCGTCAGGTCGAGATTGCGCGATACGCGGAAGCTGCCGCCCAGTTCGACGGATTGTTCGCCCTGCGATTCAAGCGTGCGCGGGGCGCGGCCCACGGGCTGGTCCTTGTCCAGCGAGAGACGCGGCTGGAACCGGCTCGGCTTGTCGGCTGCGCTGCCTTCTTTCGGCTTGAACTCGGCAAGGTCGGGCATTTCGACACGGGCCACGCCGGGCGAAAGCTTCGTCGCAGGCTTGGCGAAGCTCTGGTAGCCGCGCGAAATGCCAAGGTCGAAACGCGACGGTGCAATGTCCTGGACCGTGCGGCGGCCCGGCTGCGCCTGCGCCGACGCGACGGCGGAGCGAACCGAAATGGCGCGCGCCTCGCTCTCGTCGACACGGACGGCGACGGTGATCGTGCGATCTTCGGCCTGGGCCCGGCCCGCCGGCGTGAAACGGATGGCCTTGCGCGCAGCGGCGTAGCGGTTTGCCACCCGCTCTGCGAGGACGGGATCGACGCTTGCCGGGGTGAAGGGCAGCGCGGGTTCCACACGTTCGGCAGGTGTCAGGTCGACCGTCGCCAGCGCGAGGCCGGCCGTCGGGACCGCGACGATGGCAGCACCGACGGCAAGCGGAGCGATGCCCCGCTCGATTGCCTGCCGAAATGCACTGCGCATCATGATCCTCTGATCCCCTGTCACCGGTGGTACCGGACGAAATCTTCTGTTTCTCTGGACTTGCCGGGCACTTGGCCGACTCGCCGCTGACAAGAAAACTACGACGCCACTCCTATGAACGCCAGTTTTTCCACAAGCTGAACGAAACTTGGACGCGAAGTGTGACACCAAGCCCACAGCAGGCAGACCTGTGCGAGCAATCATCGTGCCGCGTCCATTCAGTTGCCGTAAACGCGGCAGGCACAGGATGGGTCCCTCTTGCACTGCTGACGGATCCCACGCGCGGAACGGCCCTCCTCCGCAAGGCCGGGGCGACGGGCTTGCCGCGAGGGATGGCAAAACTGTAGGGCAGGGCTATAGGACACCTAATCCATGATTCACCGACAAGACCGGGACACCATATCCGCCATGACGATTGCCAACCTCACCGCAAAGACGGGCGCTGCGCGCGCATTCAAGGCCGCTGTGATCGGCGCCTCGCTGGCGGGTCTCGCAGCGTGTGCCGGCGGTAACGACCGTCCCGAGGCGGACCTCGCCGCAGCGCAGATCAGCACGATCGGTGTCAATTCCTATCTCTGGCGCGCCAGCCTCGAAACTGTGAGCTTCGCGCCGCTGCTGCAGGCCGACAGCGCGGGCGGGGTCATCGTGACCGACTGGTACACCAATCCCAGCAACGCGGGCGAGCGGGTGAAGCTGACGGTTTCCATCCTCGACCAGGACCTGCGGGCCGACGCCCTGCGGGTCGCCGCCAGCCGGCAGGTCGCGCAGGCCGGAACTTGGGTCGATGCGCCCGTCCAGGCCGCCACCGTGCAGAAGCTGGAAGACATCATCCTGACCAAGGCCCGCGAACTGCGCCGCCAGGCCGTCGGCTGACCCTTCGCTGCACGCGCACGCCGCTGCCCCGACACACGAACGCCCCTACCGGAGCAAATCCATGACCGACGCCGCTCCTTCCCGCTTCGATCCGGGACAGGCAGACGCACGCTGGCAAGCCGCCTGGGACGAGGCGCGCATTTTCGAAGCCGATTCCGCCAGCGACAAGCCGAAGAGCTTCGTGCTGGAGATGTTCCCCTATCCCAGCGGGCGCATCCATATCGGCCATGTCCGCAATTACACGATGGGCGACGTACTGGCCCGCTACAAGCGGATGACCGGGCACGAGGTCCTGCATCCGATGGGTTGGGACGCCTTCGGGATGCCGGCGGAAAATGCCGCGATGGAAAAGGGCGTGCATCCCGGTGGCTGGACGCGCGACAACATCGCCAACATGCGCGCCCAGCTGAAACGGCTGGGCTTCGCGCTGGACTGGAGCCGCGAACTCGCCACGTGCGAGCCCGACTATTACGGCCACGAGCAGGCGCTCTTCATCGACTTGTATGAAGCGGGCCTGGTCTATCGCAAGCAGGCGACGGTCAACTGGGACCCGGTCGACCAGACGGTGCTGGCCAACGAACAGGTGATCGACGGCAAGGGCTGGCGATCTGGCGCGGAGGTCGAGAAGCGCAAGCTCGACCAGTGGTTTCTCAAGATCACCGACTTCGCCGACGAGCTGCTCGACGGGCTGGATGGCCTGGAAAACTGGCCCGACAAGGTCCGGCTGATGCAGGAAAACTGGATCGGCAAAAGCCAGGGCCTGCAATTCGCCTTCGACTTGTCGAACGGCGAGAAATGCGAGGTC